>JANMLW010000294.1:0-5481 GCA_031372765.1 Hyphomicrobiales bacterium | reverse complement strand
CGGGAATCAGCAGAGTTCTTGCATCTGCAACACGTACGAAACCGGCAGGATCACCACGGGGGGAACAGTCCAGTCCCTCCGGACCTGATGTCGATATGATGACGAAGGGTGCGGCTTCTATGAACTGCGCATAGTGTGGGTTCACATGGTCAATTTCTTTCAGGAGAGATGTCGGATTAACCGGAGAATAGAGCGCCTCAAGCGCAGCTACTGAAGTGATCATGTCGGAATAGGTCATGTGCCACTCGCAGATTTTCCTGAAGCCATTTCATCTTGCGATCGCAAGACGACAGTTGCCACAAGCAGAATGCCATCCATTGGCTCCAGTGTCATCGCGCCATCAACCATCACAGCATGATTCTCGGCAATACTGACAGGTTCCTGATCAATGCGGACAGTTGCGGCTGATACAGGCGCATAAAGCACATGAATGCCGTTGCGAAAGACATTTGAGCCGCCGGGATTCGGCACGACAAGATCGATGGATGCGTAGTCGCACGCCGCCATCAGGTTGACCACTTCAACGGGGCCATTTTCGAGCCTTGACACAACCGGTGTATCTCCCCTGAAACGCACGGGGTGAAAAGGCTGACGGACATCGATATCCCCATCCGGTGTTTGCAGAACCAGACCGGAGCCTTTCACCAGCACCTGAATGCGATCAAACCCGGCAAGATCAGAAAACGCTGCGGGCTCGACAATGGCCGTGCGCCCAAGCTGCCATATGAGCGATGACCAATCGCCAGCGACCGTACCGTTCCTGTGGTGCTGGGCAATGGTCAGACTGATACCGCCACCGTTCTTCCATGGCACCTTGATGAACTGTGCGGGTTCAAGCCTTCCCAATTTCATGATTGCAACATGCCTTTTTCTTTAAGTGCATGCGTGATTTCATCCAGCACGCTCGCATCATCAATTGTTGCTGGCATCGTCCAGGGCGTTCGATCGGCGATCTTCTTCATGGTGCCGCGCAGGATTTTGCCCGAGCGCGTCTTGGGCAGTCGTGGCACAACCAGCGCCAGCTTGAAGGCCGCGACAGGACCGATCTGATCCCGAACGCGCTTGATACATGCCTTCTCAACCTCAAAAGCGGTTTCAGTAACGCCCGATTTCAACACCATGAAGCCGCAGGGCACCTCGCCCTTGAGGTCATCGGCAATGCCAATGACAGCACATTCCGCCACGGCCGGATGACCGGCCAGCACCTCTTCCATGCCGCCCGTGGACAGGCGATGGCCCGCCACATTGATGATATCATCGGTGCGACCCAGAATGGTGATCGTGCCATTGGCATCAATGACGCCGGCATCCGAGGTGGAATAGTAGCCGGGAAACTGTGCGAGATAAGCGTCCTTGAAGCGCTCGTCCTGCTTCCACAAAGTAGGCAAGGCACCGGGTGGCAACGGTAGTTTGACGGCAATGGAGCCCATCTGTCCGGCTGGCAACTCCTTGCCGCCTTCATCAAGACAATGAATTGCATAGCCCGGCATGGCGGCGGCGAGTGAGCCATGCTTGACGGGCAATGCTTCCACACCCAACGGATTGCCTGCGATGCACCATCCGGTTTCCGTTTGCCACCAATGGTCAATGACCGGACGCTGCAATATCTGCTCGGCCCATTCAACGGTGGCAGGATCAGCCCTTTCACCGGCCAGAAACAGCACCCTGAATTTTGACAGGTCATGACCTGTCATCAGTTTTGCATCCGGATCTTCCTTCTTGATGGCACGGAACGCGGTTGGGGCCGTGAACAAAGTTGTCACGCCATGCTCGGCAATAACCCGCCAATAGGCTCCCGCATCGGGTGTGCCCACCGGTTTGCCTTCGTAGATCAGGCTGGTGCAGCCAGCCAGCAGCGGTGCATAGACAATGTAGCTGTGACCTACCACCCAGCCAATGTCAGAAGCCGCCCAGTAAACCTCGCCAGCCCTGACACCGTAGAGATTGGCCATGGACCATTGCAACGCCACCATGTGCCCGCCATTATCACGTACAACGCCCTTGGGTTTGCCTGTGGTGCCGGAGGTATAAAGCACATAGAGCGGATCAGTGGCCTTGAGTCTGGCACAAGGAACTCCCCTGCCCGCTTTGACGGCTCCTTCTGCAACAGCGGCGGCCTCATTCCAATCCTTGTCACGCCCCGCGATCATGCCGGCCATGCATTGGGGGCGCTGCAACAGAATGACGGACTTGACCCTGTGGCGGGCCAGTCTGATCGCCTCATCCAGCAAGGGCTTGTAAGGCACGATCTTCTGCCCCTCGATGCCGCAGGATGTGGTGAGGATCAGTCTGGGTGTTGAATCGTCTATCCGCGTTGCCAGCTCATTGGCCGCAAAACCGCCAAACACGACGGAATGGATGGCACCAATGCGGGAACACGCCAGCATGGCAATGATCGCCTCGGGGACCATTGGCATGTATATGATGACCCGATCCCCCTTCCTGATGCCTGCCTCCAGGATCATGCGGGCTGTGGTAATGACTTCGGCAAGCAAATCGGCATAGGTGATGTGCCGTTTCGTGCCAGTAACAGGACTGTCGTAAATCAGCGCATTCTGCCCGCCCCTGCCAGCTGCGACATGGCGATCCACCATATTGTGGCAGGTATTGCAGATGCCATCGGTGAACCAGCGTCCATATGCGCCCTGATCGGGGTCGAACGTGGTTTGGGGAAACCGGAACCAGTCAAGGCTGCGTGCCGCTTCCTGCCAGAAGGCTTGCGGATACCGCAGGCTGTCAGCCTGAAGATGCTTGTAGCGACCAGCGACAGACATTGTTTCCCCCATGGTTGTTTTTTACCAAGAGATATCGCGCCAAGGCTCTCAGGATGCAACTGGCGCGTGATCAGCCTTTCGGATGACTCTGCGCATGATAGTTGTCAGAACACACAGTCCTCAAAGGCTGGCTTGACGCTGCCGCCCCAAGCCCCGTGATAACGCTCAAGAAGGTTATGGGCCTGCGTGCGCCCGGTGATTGCAACCATATCAACGGCATCAAGGTAGCGGCTTTCATCGGTCCCGCTGTCATCGTGGCGGTGGCGCGCAACGAGACCGGCACGCGACAATCTGAGCACGTCGAGCGCGATATCCTGCAAGCGCCTGCCTTGAATGGTGGCGTCTAGACCTTGCGCGGGCACGGCATCACGCAGCTGCTGCCGTTCCTCTGTCGTCCAGTCCTTGACCATGTCCCACGCCGCATCAAGCGCATTGCGATCATATAGCAGGCCAACCCAGAAAGCGGAAAGCCCGGTTATGTAGGATGGTGGTCCGGCATCAGCGCCGCGCATCTCAAGATATCGCTTCAGTCGAACCTCTGGAAAAATCGTCGAAAGGTGATTGGCCCAATCCGAGATGGCGGCCTTTTCGCCGGGCAGTGCGGGATGTTTGCCCGCAAGCAGATCGCGGAAAGACGAGCCCGTTACATCAAGGTACGTATCCCCCCGTTTGATGAAATACATCGGCACATCAAGCGCGTAGTCCACATAGCGCTCGAAGCCCATACCTTCCTCGAATGCAAATGGCATCATGCCGGCGCGGTTGTTGTCAGTATCGCGCCAGATTTCCGAGCGATAACTTAATTGACCGTTGGGCTTGCCATCGATGAAGGGCGAATTGGCAAACAGCGCTGTCGCCAGTGGCTGTAAGGCTACGCTGACGCGCAGCTTCTTCACCATGTCTGCCTCCGATGAAAAATCGAGGTTCACCTGCACCGTAGTGGTGCGAAACATCATGTCCAGGCCCTTGCTGCCAACCTTTGGCATGTAATTTGCCATGATCTGATAGCGCTGCTTTGGCATGACGGGCGTCTGCTCCCGCGTCCATAACGGTGACATGCCCAGTGTCAGGAAGCTGATTCCCAGGGGTTCAGCCACCTGCTTCACCTGCATCAGGTGGCACATGGTTTCGCGCTGCGTTTCATGCAGGGTTTCCACCGGTGCGCCCGAAAGCTCGAACTGTCCGCCCGGTTCCAGTGAGATGGCACCGCCACCCGTAACATCCGCCAGCCCAATGGGATGATCCCCCTCCATGATCGGTTCCCAGCCCAGAAGGCCTTGCATTCCTTCCAGCACTTTGCGGATGCCACGCGGCCCTTCATAGGGCACGGGATTGGTTGTACCCGTGTAAAACGGCACTTTTTCATGCTCGGTGCCAAGGCGAAAATCGGCTTCAGGCTTGCTGCCTTTGGCTATCCACGCGATGAGATCGGCCTTGCCTTCAATGCGTTGCAGATCAACCGTATCACGTGCCATGCTATTTCCCAATTCAACATATTATATTCGTATATTGGTCCTATCTGTGAAGATAAGATGGAAATTGCAGGGCGCAAGATGCATGAAGTCGGATTGCCGTTTCATTCATGATTTTCGTGGTTTGCACCGGTGGGAGTCATTGCTTTGGGTGGGGACCAGCTGCCACGGTCGATGAGTTCGGAGCGAATGAGTCTTTTGGTTATCTTTCCATAGCCGGATTTTGGCAGGGAATCCCAGATGACTACCTGTCTTGGCAATTTGTAACGGGCCACCTTGCCGCCGAGCCAGACCAGAAAATCCAGCACCTCAAGCGTGGATCCTGGCCTCAGAACAAGAACCGCCACACCCACTTCGCCCCATGTCGGGTCTGGCATACCAAGAATGGCCACTTCCGCCACGGAAGGATGCTGCAACACCTTTTCCTCTATCTCGCGGGGGTAGACGTTGGAGCCACCCGATATATACATGTCAGAGGCACGGCCTGTGATGAACAGGAAGCCCTGCCCATCTTGATAGCCAAGATCACCCGTACGGAACCAACCATTACGGAAGGCTTTCCCGTTGGCTTCCGGGTTATTGTAATAGCCGGCAAAGACCGCCGGACCACAAACGCAAATTTCACCAGAAGTACCAAGCGCTACCTCGTTGCCAGTATCATCCTGAATGCTGATCTGCATTCCCAGCCGCTCCACACCGCAGGTACCAATGCGCGCCTCTGGACCATCTTCGATGGAATGGTGGCAAGGATCGAGCACCGTGATGTTGCCCGTGACCTCACCAAGGCCGAAATACTGCACCAGACAGGGCCCCAGTTTGCGCAAGGCGAATTTCTGGTCCTCCCGGTACATCGGCGCACCGGCGTAGATGACATGGCGCAGGCTGGAGTGATCGAATTGATCTGCTGAGGGATGCTCCACCAGCATTTTCAAGATTGTCGGTACTGTAAACATATTGGAGACACGCCAGCGCTCGACCAGCGCCCAGGCATCAGCCGGATTGAATTTTTCTGCGGCCGGTAGAACGGTTTTGACCCCCCGCGCCGTCTGCACCAGTTGATGGATACCAGCACCATGAGACAGAGGTGCCACCACCAGCGAAGCGTCCTTCTGACTGGTTCCCGGCATCAGGTCGGCCAGATGGTTGGTGATGACAAAGCCCATCTGGCCATGGGTGAGAACGGCAGCCTTGGGACGCCCTGTTGTGCCTGAAGTATAGAAGAACCAACAGGGATC
>JANMLW010000270.1:0-1985 GCA_031372765.1 Hyphomicrobiales bacterium | reverse complement strand
CCCCACACTGATTTTGTCGCCCGCGGGCATGAAGTGGTCACTATGGTAACGGATATGATCAAAGGCAGGATCAAGCCGGTGAAATCGGTGTGGGATTGCCGCACGCTCGCCTACTTCCCCACCGACAGGCAGCCCATGCGCGGTCTCGTGGATAGGATCAGCGCCATGGAGGGCAAGAACGGCGTGCTGTCCATTTCGATCGGCCATGGTTTTTCGCAAGGCGATACACCTGATACCGGTGCGCGAATCCTCGTCATAACCGACAACGCCAAGGCCTATGGTGACAAGCTGGCCGAGGAGATCGGACACGCGTTGGTGGCCATGCGCGAGATCATCCAGCCCAAATTGCTCAAGCCCGATGATGCGATCGACGAGGCGCTCGCCATCAAGGGCACGGTCGTCATTGCCGATACGACAGACAATGCGGGCGGTGGTGCGCCATCGGATAACACCACCTTTCTGCATCGCCTGATCGCCCGAAAGGTCCGCGATTCTGCCGTTGCCCCTCTCTGGGACCCGATGGCCGTGCGGCTGGCCTTTGACTCCGGACAAGGCACCCGCACGCCCTTCCGTTTTGGCGGCAAGGTAGCCCGCACCTCCGGTAAGCCGGTCGATGCCGAGATCGAGATTGTGGCTTGTGTACCCGAGAGCTTCCAGAGCTTTGCGGGCAGCCTGGTACCGCTGGGGGATGTGGCCACCTTGCGCACAAGGGAAGGCGTGTCTGCGGTACTGATTTCAACCCGTGCGCAGGCCATGGGCATTGATCTCTTCGGCAATCACGGGGTTGATCCGCGTCAGCAGAAAATCCTCGTGGTGAAGTCAAACCAGCATTTTTATGCTGCCTTTGCGCCTATCGCGGCCAAAGTAATCTATGCCTCGGGCGATGGCCCCTTGACCAGCAACCCGAAAAGGCTTCCCTATAAGCTTGTCAGGCGACCTATCTGGCCGCTGGATCGATCTGCCAAGGGCCACCTTATTCTTTGATGGAGTTGACGATGCTGACATCACGCAGACGGTTCATCGGTGGCGCTGCTGGTCTGATCGCAGCACCCAATCTGAGCTTTGCGCAGACCGCACCCAGCCGCGCCCGCACCTTGCGGGCTGTTATGCATTCCGACCTGCGGGTGTTTGACCCCATCTGGACCACAGCCAACATCACCGGATATCACGGTGCCATGATCTACGACACGCTGTTTGCTGTGGACGAGAACTTTGCGCCACAGCCCCAGATGGTGTCTAAATGGGGTGTTTCCGACGATAAACTGACCTATACCTTTGAATTGCGCGACGGACTGGCCTTCTCTGATGGTCAGGCTGTGACCGCCGCCGATTGTGTAGCCTCCATCCGCCGTTGGTCCGCCCGTGATGGCTATGGCCAGCATCTCTTCCGCCGTGTGGCCGATACGCCCGTGGTCGATGACAAGACATTCAGGATCGTGCTGAAAGAGCCTTATGGATTGGTTATCCCGGCGCTCTCCAAGCTCGATCCATCGCTCTGCTTCATCATGAAGAAGAAGGACGCCGAAACCGATCCGAACACTCAGGTACGTGAGGCGCTTGGTTCAGGGCCGTTCACCATGAACCGGGACGAGACGCGGGCGGGCAACCGCTATGTCTATGACCGCAACGCGAATTATAAACCCCGGCCGGAACCAGCGACAGGCCTCGCTGGCGGCAAGGTGGTCAAGCTCGATCGTGTGATCTTCGAGAATATCGCCGATCAGGCGACAGCACTCAGCGCCCTGCAGAATGGCGAGATCGATTTTTATGAGGTGCCCCCGCAGGATTTGCTCGACACCATCGAGACTGACCCCAACATCACGGTACAAGGCCTGAACAAGACCGGCCATATGGGCTGGATGCGGCTGAACCATCTGCATCACCCCTTCGACAAGGTGGAGGCCCGGCGCGCCATGCTGCACCTCATCAAGCAGTCGGACATCATGAAAGCCGTGTTTGGTGAAAAGCGCTGGAAGGAATGCGGC
>JANMLW010000204.1:0-8703 GCA_031372765.1 Hyphomicrobiales bacterium | reverse complement strand
CATCCGGTCCATCATTGCGCTGGATTCGAAGGACGATCGCCGTGTGGACACATTCTGGATGCCAATCCCAGTTCTGGCCTTGGATAACGCCCCCCCTTGCTGTGCGCTCGGGCAAAATGATAGCGCCTGTGCAGCCATCTGCCATACGCTCCTCATGAGCCTCGTCGACAGGCTTTCGCGAGAGAAGGCGGGCTTTGGCAACGATTTCTGTCCGGGCATTGATGACGATGATTGAATCAAGCGGAAGGTCTGCGCCGTCGGCGATACCACGCATTTCATCAAGGTAAGCCTCGTCGAAATCTGCGATCGTGCGGCGAAACTCCCCGATCAAACTGGCGCGGGCAGCGACGCTTGCTTCAAGCGCATCCAGTTGTGACGCATAAAACTGGGCACTGCGCCTGACGCGCCCTGCCACTGCGCTTCCGTGCTGGCGCCCGCGTTCGTAAGGCGAACCGGAGATCTGCACAAATGGAAACGGATCAATCATGGACATCTCAATGTTTTTTGATTAAACAATAAACACATTGAAACATCATTTGCTGACACTGTCAATTTGGCAGGGCAGTTGAACCGGAGTATTCTGGATGGCGAGCATCCTCCACAGCGAGATCATGGGCGACATCCTGAAGCTGGGGTGTGACGAGGGCTGGGAAATCGACACGGCGGTTGCGGAACAGCCTCTGGCAGCAAGGCTCGGCGTATCACGAACGCCCGTTCGCCGGGCACTCACCGCTCTTGTCGACCACGGTATTCTGCGTCAGAAACCCGGACATGGCTTTATCTTGATCAACCGGATCGACAACAGGATTGTCTCTCAATATGCCCATATCGAAAAGCCTAGCAGCACGATCTACCAACGGATTCTTGCGGATCGCGTTTTGGGCGAAATCCCTGACGAGATAACGGAGAGAGCCTTGATTGCGCGCTTTGGTGTCAGCAGGGGTGACCTGCGAAAGGCACTCCTTAAACTGTCAGGAGAAGGCATCATTTATCGCCAGCGCGGACACGGCTGGCGATTTGCCGAAAGTCTTGACACACCAAAAGCCATTCTCGAAAGCTATGCATTTCGCGAAGCCATCGAGATGGCGTCGTTACGTCAGCCCGGATATCTGATTGATACCAAGGAGCTTCTTCGCCTTATAAGTACCCACAAAGCGTTCATGGACGTAGCAATCGACCATGTTTCGCCAGATATGTGGTTTCGCGTGAATGCCAACTTCCACGAAAAACTCGCCTCCTGGTCGCAGAACCGTTTTTTTTTGCAAGCCGTTAAACGCCAGAATTCACTGAGACAAATGCATCAGTTCGCGGACTTCGCAGAACTCACTCCGGAACAGATCTCGCAGTCGTGCAGCGAGCACATCGGTATTCTTGAGGCGCTTTCGCTAGGGGATCGGGAACGTGCGGCCGTTTTGCTCGGTAGCCATCTCAGAAAAGCGTCAAGCGAGTGGGAAAGAGACATTTGAAAAGCGCACGATATCCAGGATGTGTTGAAAAACAGGTCCCTCTACAGCAACTCAAGTCACTCGCTGCACGCATATGCCACCATTGAATCAGATCATCTGTGATTTGATAATCCTCGGCCGTCACCCAGCTTTCCGCCGGTATTCTCAGAGGCCATCGGGTTTGAGAAACGTTGCCAGCTTCGGCTTGTCGACCAAGGCGGAGTAGCGCACCGGCACGATTCCCATCATGTCCACCCTCCAAAACGTATGATACGCATTCAGCCTTGGGAGACCCTCTCAAGGGGCAAGGTCAGATGAAAAGATCCAGTGTAAACAGTTAAGTTCAGTCTTTACCGCGTATCAGCACGATCCAGATACGCAAATCCCACAGAACCTTTGCTGTTGCCGCAAGCACCAATGCACACAGGATCACCTTGGATACCGTTCCCATTGTTCCCTCGATCAGCAGGGTGTGGACAACACTGCCGATCACGACAATCACCGCAAGTGCGGTGTGCCCTATGCGCCAGGCCTTTGGCCTGATGCGCAATCGTCCGCGCAGCATCGCCAGCGATGCGGCAGCGAAAGTCGCCCACATGGCGACCACCCCCCAGACTGAAAATGGTGTCGGTGAGTCAAAGAGCAACGCGTCGATCACATCTGGCGCACTCGTCAACCAGAGCCCCGCAACATGGGCCACAACCATGGCAACCAGTGCAGCCCCTACCCAGCGATGCACACGCCGCCCGGGACGTGCCGAAAGGCCAGGCAAGTATCCGCCTGCCAGCAAAGGCTGGGTAAGGACCAGTGCCATGGCAATTATGCCCGCAAAACCGGACGCGATGTAGACAGGGTCACGCCAGGCAAGCAAAGGGCTCGCTGCTGCGACGGCAATTGGCACTGCAAGAGCAGTTGCAAAGCCGGTCCAGACAATAACAGGGCGGAATGAAACCACTCCGCTCAAACCGGCTGGAGCACGAAATGGGCGCTGAGGCTCGTGTTGCTGGCGCTTGCCATCACGGGGCGCAGGAAAACGGTTTTGAAGGCCTCGCTTTCATAAGCAAGGTGGCCATGCGGTTGCCCGAAGGTTGGGACAATCTGAGGCATTTCCAATCGGAACAACCCGTCGGATCCTGTGAGCGTGGCACCATGGCTATGCCGATCATCCTCACGCCCCTCTGTGGTGTGCGCCCATATCTGGATGCGCACGCCTGCAAGCGGAGTACCGTCGCCCGCGCGGCGCACTGAGCCTGTCATCCAGAAGCCCCCTTTGCCGATGCGACTTACAACAGGAGCGCCCGCCATGTAATTGTTGGCTCCACCACGCATGGAAGGCGTTGGCGCAAGGCCCTGAGCGCGGGCTGGCACGATAAGGCCGGAAGCCCCGCTCATCAACGCAGCTCCCGCGAAAGCGGTGGCAGCAGTCAGAAAGTCACGACGGGTTGATTGGTTCACGATCATCACAATTTTTCCTGTCTGGGATTCATCATCTTTGTAATGGTCTGAACATCGAATTGGGCAAATGTAAGAAACTCAATCGGCCGGGCCATCTTCAGTTAGATAGTGCAGGCTTGGAATAGGCAAGTGTACCCGAGCTGTGACAATCGCTTTCATGCCGCCTCAGGCTGCCTGCTCAAGCGCATGTCGCTGATCAGCCGCATGATTTCCGGACGGCAGGAACCGCAATTGGTGCCCGCATTCAACGCCTCGCCGATGGCCTCGACTGAAACTGCGCCGGCGCGGACAGAATCGACAATCGTAGTGCGGCGAACGGCAAAACAGGAGCACACAAGCGGCCCAAGATCAGCCAATCCGTGAGGAGGCACGCCCGCCAGTACGGCCCTGCGTTCAACAGCCGACAATGTCGACTTGCCAAGCGCGTCAATCATCCAGTCAAGTGCAACGCGGTCCCGCTGCTTCTGTACGAACAGTGCCGCATTCAAACGGTCTGATACGAAGGCAAGTGTCCGAAAATCCCCATTGGCAGGATCAGCTACCTCGGCACGCTGCCAGATCTCACCCAGATGATTGAGCAAAAGGGCATGCACCGTCTCGGCGGACCCAGTGGAGGCAAAGAGCAGCGCCTCTCCGCCCGGAATGGTGATGCGCGCATGCTGCAACCATTCAGGAAGGACAATGTGATGACGTGCAATGAGGAAGCCCTCGCATTGCATTGTCAGCCGTGTCAGGCGCACCGGCGTGGCCTTCAGTTCCGGCTGGCCTGAAACCGGATCAGTCAAGGCCTGCGCCACAGCATCCACCCGCGCTAGACCGCTGGTCGCATCATTCCAGTGGAAAGGCGCAAAAACCGAGCCTTCGGGCAAACCATCATCCAGTATGATGCGCAAGCTGGCTGCACCGTGGATGCTTTCAATCCTGACATATGTGCCCTCTGCGACGTCAATCCGCATGGCATCATTCGGATTGACCGCCAGAGTTGGTTCGGCAGTATGCTGCGCCAGGTGGATTGCTTTGCCCGTTCGTGTCATCGTGTGCCAGTGGTCTCGCACCCGTCCGGTATTGAGCAAAAACGGAAATGCATCGCAAACGGGGGCAGCCAAAACCGGATCGACTACCGCCAGCAACCGCGCCCGCTTGTCAGGTGTGTAAAAGCGCCCGTCGCCAAAAAAACGCTCTTGCGGTTCTTCACCTTTGCGCCATGGCCACAAAAAAGGGACCATGCTGCCGTAATCTGCATCCGACAGGCTTTCCACTGCACCGATATCGAAGTCGCGTGATCCACCATTCTCGAATGCTGACAGCGCCGCGTGCTCCCGGAAGATCGAGGACGGCGTATCGTAACTAAACCCTTCGTCATATCCCATGCGTTGCGCAACCAGCGCGATATGTTCCCAATCCGGCTTAGCTTCTCCCGGCGGCGGCAAGAAGGAACGCTGACGGGAAATGCGACGCTCGGAATTGGTCACCGTTCCGTCCTTCTCCCCCCATGCGGCGGCAGGCAGCAGGACGTGAGCACCCGACAGGGTGGTATCCGTCTGGGACATCGCCTCCGATACAACGAAAAGGTCGAGCTTTTTCATCGCCGCCCGCATTGCATCAGCACGCGGCATCGTAACGGATGGATTGGTGTGCATAACCCACAGGGCCTTGATCTCGCCACGCTCCACTGCCTCGAACATCTGCACGGCTTTCAGGCCTTCCTGATGAACCATGTTGGGGGCGCCCCAGAAGCGCCGCACACGATCAACCTCGGATGGGGCATATCCCATGTGGGCAGCCAGCATATTGGCCAGACCGCCAACCTCTCGCCCCCCCATGGCATTGGGCTGCCCGGTAAGGGAAAGCGGTCCACAGCCCAGTTTGCCAATCCGAGCCGTGGCCAGATGGCAATTCAGAATGGCGTTCACCTTGTCTGAGCCTTGAGCCGACTGGTTCACGCCTTGACTGTAGCAGGTTACTACCCGGTCCCTGATGATGAACCAGCGCACAAATGTAGCGATATCAATCGCGGCAAGACCCGTACGTGTCGCAACGGTTTCGATGTCTGGTGCAATCCGGCGTGCTGCCGCTATGGCTTGATCAAAGCCATTTGTGTGGCTTTCAACATAGTCATAATCGACCATGCAACGGTCTTGCAGCTGCACGAGCAGCCAGGAAAACAGCACGCTATCCATACCGGACTTCACGGAGAGATGCAGATCAGCGCCTTCACTCGTTGCTGTGCGGCGCGGGTCAATGTTGATAATCTTCGCACCGCGCTTTTCGCGTGCCATCTGCATGCGCTGATAAAGCACCGGATGGCACCAGGCCGCATTGGAACCCACGAGGATTATCAGATCCGCCTGATCCAGATCGTCATAGGTCTGTGGTACGGTATCCGAGCCGAATGCGCGCCGATGTCCGGCGACAGAAGATGCCATGCATAACCGTGAATTGGTATCAACATGGGGTGTCCCCAGAAAGCCCTTCGCGAATTTGTTGGCGATGTAATAATCCTCAGTCAGCAACTGACCCGAGAGATAAAACCCAACGGCATTGGGACCGTGTTCCTCAATAACCCGGCGCAATCCATCGGCTACAAAACCAACTGCCTTGTTCCATGTCGATATTTGGCCATGGATCATCGGATGCAGCAGGCGGCCTTGCAGATCGAGCGTCTCGCCCAGAGCGGAGCCTTTAACGCAGAGTTTGCCGAAGTTCGCAGGATGCTCAGCATCTCCTTTTACAGCAGCATTGCCTGCACCATCGGGCGTAATGTCAACACCGCAGCCAACCCCGCAATAAGGGCATGTCGTCTTGACGGGCAAAGGAAGGACGTGTTGCATCAGGGCGTGTCCACCGCATGGCGCATCTTATGCCGCCTGATCATAGGAGCCGCCTAGGGCGGGTTCCGCGAAATCACGGCCATGAATCATCAGATGCCGCGCTTGTGAGACATCAGTGCCGCGCCGGATCAGATCGAGATACCACAGCGCATCATCTGTATTTCCGACCAGTACACAGCCCACCAGCCTGTCGCCATCCAGTACCAGCTTGCGGTAAGTTCCTGCCTTCCTTTCGGTCAGCAGAACCGATTGCAAAGCAGGATCATTCATAAAGTTGCCGGCCGAAAAGACGGGCAATCCGGACACCTTGAGATTGGTCGCCAGCACCATGCCTTCAAAATTGACACACTCACCCGCCAATTGCCGCGCCAGAATGTCGGCCTGTGCGTAGGCGGGTTCAACCAGACCATAGGCGATGCCGCGATGCTCGGCGCATTCGCCAATGGCATGGAACCCGGTTATGTTTGTTCTCAATGCATCATCAACGACAATACCTCGGTTGACTGCCAAACCCGCCGTTTTGGCAAGATCGGCATTGGGCCGGATTCCAACGGCACAGACCACAAGATCGGCTTTAAGCCGTGTGCCATCGGCAAACAGCAATCCGTCAGCAATCTCCTCGCCGGTTACTTCGAGCGTTTGATGTGCAAGCAGAACCTTGACATTGCGCGCGGCAAGCGCCTTTTTCACAAGGTTTGCTGCCGCCGCATCAAGCTGCCGCTCCATCAGACGTTCCATCACATGCACGAGCGTCACATCTGCGCCGCGCTTGGCCAGACCATAAGCCGCCTCAATGCCTAGCAAGCCACCGCCGATGACGGCAACACGCTGGCCCCTGTCAGCAGCCTGCTCCATGGCTGCAACATCCGGCAGGTCTCGGAAGGTGATGACGCCGGGCTTGTCCATACCGGGAACAGGCAGGCGTATGGGGTGTGACCCTGTCGCAAAAACACATTGGTCAAAGGCAAGACAAAGGCCTGAGGCCAGTGTTGCACAGCGCATCACCGCATCAACGGTCATAACCGGGTCGCCGCTTATCAAGGTAATGCCGTTTTGCTCATACCATCCACGGTCCTTAAGGATGACATCCTGCTCGGCAACATCCTGTGCCAGCAACGCAGAGAGAAGCACGCGGTTGTAGCCTTCGGTAGGCTCCGCACCGGCAACGGTGATGCTGAAACGCTCTGGTGCATGGCGCAACAGGCACTCGAGCAACCGGACACTCGCCATGCCATTGCCGATGATCAACACTTTTGTCGCCATTGTCCTTTCAATCCTTTTGCAAAATTGTCCATTTGCGGCAAGTTAAGCAATCAAGGAGCGTGCCAAAGATGCGTAATATCTTCAGGGCAGTAAAAACCATGCATTTAAGCGTCAACTGATGGAAAATTGACAATTTAGAAGATCAGATGCCCATGCTGACAGCAGGATGGCGTGGAAAGCAGCAGCTTTGCGATGAATCCCTGTGCAAGCTGGATCAATTTTGTTCAGCGCACAATAATGATCCAGCAGCATATATTTCAGGCAAATGTCTATACAGCGGCACGCTTGATCTTGACTGTCTTGAGATAGGCCATCGGATCAGCAGGATCGAATTTCACGCCGTCAAAGAATGTTTCGATACCGCGTGAATCACCGCTTGGCGCACCTGCAACACCCAATGCCTTGGCAGCCTCGCTCCACAGATCGGAACGGTTCGTCTTGTCCACCAGCGCCTTGATATCCAGTGTAGGCGCAAACTTGCCCCAACGGATGTTCTCGGTAATGAACCAGCTGTCGAGACTCTTCCACGGATAGGAGGCTTCGCCACTTTGCCCCCAGAACTTCATGGCCAGCTTGGGGTCGTTCACCGTGCGGCCGTTGCCGTAGTTGATATCGCCCTTGATACGGCCGATGATGTCCGCCACAGGCACGTTAAACCACTGACGGCGCGCGACGATCTCTGCCATTTCCTGCTTGTTTCCAGGCTTCTCGCACCACATCTGCGCTTCCATTACCGCCATAAGGATGGCGCGGGTTGCGATCGGATTTTTGTCAACAAAATCAGCGCGCATTCCGAGAACTTTCTCAGGATGCTTTGACCATAATTCACCTGTTGTAACAGCAGAATAGCCGATATTCTGGTTGACCAGCTGTTCATTCCAGGGCTCTCCCACACAAAACACATCCATGTTTCCAACCTTCATGTTGGCGACCATCTGGGGCGGTGGAACGGTGATCACCTTGATATCCGTATCAGGATCGATGCCTCCGGCGGCGAGCCAGTAGCGGAGCCACAAATCATGTGTCCCGCCCGGGAAAGTCATGGCAGCCGTGAGCTCCTTGCCGGATGCTTTCTTGCGCGCAAATGCCTCCTTCAATGGTCCGGCATTCAAGCGGATATCCAGATCCTTGTATTCGTTGGAAACGGAGATTCCCTGGCAATCCTCGTTGAGATTGAGCAGACTATACATCGGCAGGGGCAGATTATTCTGCATCACGGCACCCGTCGCGTAGAGATGCACTTTTGGCCGCAGCATGTGCCCGCCGTCGATGCCGTTACGCGCCAGTCCCAGCGCCGTATTGTCTCTCAAGGCCCCCCAGGATGCCTGCTTAGAAATATCCATGTCCGGCAAGCCATGGTTGGTGAAAAAGCCTTTTTCCTTGGCGATGATCAAAGGAGCTGAATCGGTCAGCGCGATATAGCCCAGTTTTGTGCCTTTGACTTCCGGACCCGTCCCTTGAGCAAAAACACCGGCAGGAAAAAGCGACTTGGTCGCTGCCAATGTCGACAATCCGGCGAGAGAACGCACAAAATGACGGCGCGAAAGAGACAAAGAAACTGGCAGGTTCATCTTGGTCATGACTGGTTTGTCCTTTGGTGTGCAGATCAAAACTGCGGCACATCAAAGCAATACAAGTCGCATGCCAACACGCTGCGATGCACAATGACAAAGGGTATCGGATAGAAGGAATAAAACCTGTCAGCCTCT
>JANMLW010000273.1:0-2742 GCA_031372765.1 Hyphomicrobiales bacterium | reverse complement strand
CCAGCCCGTGCGGGTCAAAGGCACGGCGGTGTTCCTGACCAGTGATCCGGACAATGCGCCGGGCGCCTTGCTGCACAACCTCAAACACAACAAGGTGCTTCACCAGCGCAACATCATCCTCACCATCAAGACATTGGATGTGCCCTGGGTGCCTGAGCATGAGCAGCTTTCCATTGCACCGATCTGCAACGACGAGGTGACGCGCATAATCGCGCGGGTCGGCTACATGCAGAGCGCGCGGGTGCCCCGCATCCTCACAATGGCAAGGCGACACGGGCTTGATTTTGACATCATGCAGACGTCGTTCTTTCTGGGGCGAAGAACTATCAAGGCATCTTCGGCGTCCGGCATGCCAGCCTGGCAGGACGGCATTTTCATCTTCCTGTCGCGCATGGCAACCAATGCAACGGACTTCTTCCATATTCCCACAGGGCGCGTGGTGGAACTGGGGAGCCAGGTGACAGTATAGGCTACCGGCCTTGTTTTTGCCGCTGTCCGGGGCCATTTTGCCGCTATGCCGGAGGTGTTCCATGCGTTGTTGGACTATTGCCAGTCTCATTGTCAGCAGCTGCCTGATCTCAGGGGCCGCGCTTGCACAGAGCGCGGGGCGCTTTACTTTCCAGCCCGTCGAGGGCGGCATGATGCGCCTTGATACGCAAACCGGGCATGTCTCGCTTTGTACCGGTGCCGGCGTGCAACTGGTCTGCCGCAGCGTGGCAGATGACAGGGCGGCACTGGATGAGGAAATCAACCGTTTGAAACGCGAAAATGACAGTCTGCGTCAGACAGTTGCCAAGGGCGGGACATCGCCCAGGTTATCCCTGCCCAGCGACGAGGACATCGACAAGGCGATGGGCTTGTTCGAGAAAATGATGCGCCGCATGATGCGCACCTTCAAGGACGAAGCACCCGACAAGATTTGAAGCGATGGGGCAAGCCGCACGCACTACATGATGGGTAGTGCGTTCCTGGGGAGCAGCGTCTGCGCGTCTGAATAGCTCAAAACAAGGTTGAGATTGCGCCAGTCAATTCCCGCATCATCCATGCGCGGCAGCAACGCTTCGGGCGCATCAACCAGTTCAAACGGCAGATGCAGTGCATCGGCTAAACGGGCGAGGGCAACGATCAGCTGCATGGCCGGCCAGTCAGGCTCACCCAGACTCGCGGCCTGAATGCGGATCGGTTTTGCCATCGTGATATCTGCAATAATCGCGCATTTCAGTTTTTCAAGCGCGGCAATGCGGCAATCAAAGTCCGCTTCCGTATCGTTCTGTGCTGTGGATGAAACGGGCATTGTTTTTGCCATTCTTGTTGTTGCACCAGAAGGAGAGAGCGGCGCGAGGGGGATGTGAGCCGCTCTCCCTGTGTTGCCAGCAAGCCTTGTTGCGTGATTGCAGGCTTCACGTTCCGATGTGGTGGATTCTTGCGACCCACTAAAAGCAACTATAAGTTGTATTTATGAATATTCTCTTGCCAGAAGGTGCCGATAAGCAATTTCAGGTTGTTATTTTATGTGGCAGGCAATCACTCCTTCTTCCTTCTCCCCTTGAGGGAGAAGGAAGGCGCAATGCCCGTCGTCCTGTGGTGGGATAGAAGAATTGCATTTCGTCAATGATGCACTCGTGATATCTTACAAGATACTTATCGATCAGGAGATCGTAAAATGAGCGTTCAGGCCAAACTCTCCTCGAAGTTCCAGATCAGCATTCCCAAAGCAGTGCGGGAAGCCCAGCAATGGCGTGCTGGCCAGCGATTTGTTTTCATTCCCAAGGGGCAGGGCGTCATGGTCATGCCAGCGCCTGAACTGTCCGATTTGCGCGGCATCGCACGCGGCGCTGACCCGAGCGCGGTTCGGGACCGGAAAGACCGGTTCTGATAGCGGCCTTTCATGAAAACCGTCATCGACAGTTCCGCATGGATCGAATGGCTGATCGCTTCGCCGACGGGTGACGCGCTCATGGCGCATTGGCCATCACTGGAGGAAACTTTTGTGCCGACGCTGGTGCAGCTGGAACTCGCCAAATGGCTGAAGCGCGAAATCTCCGAAGAGGTGATGGATCGCGCACTGGCCTATATGGAGCGTTGCACCGTCATCCCGCTGGACACCCGCATCGCGCTGCATGCGGCTGAGATTTGCGCGGCGCACAAGCTGTCAACGGCAGATGCGATTGTTTATGCCACCGCGCTGGAGAATGGTGCGCGGCTGCTGACGTGTGACGCGCATTTCAAGGGGATGGACGGGGTGATTTATATGGGGAAGGTGTGATGGATAATCCTCTTGCCAAACACCAATCCCCTCATGCTGAGGAGGCGCGTCAGCGCCGTCTCGAAGCACGCAGAATGTTTGTGCTGTAGATATTTTCGGCAACATGCTCTGCAAGAAGACTGTGCATCCTTCGAGACGGCGCGTTTCGCATTCTGAGGATGAGGGAGGGTATGAGCGTGCCAGGGTTTGTTAACCCAACGTTGACCCATGTTTTGAATGCGTGGAAATTGGGGATACAGGAGCCTCCAATCCGAGTGGCGTGTAAAAGAAAATTTTCATCAAGGTTTGTATGCCTTTGCTTGCTATCATTAAATGATCGTACGAGATAAAATCGTCGATACTAGTATGTGTCAGGTGAGCCAGTTCCTTGTTCGCTATCTTAAAAATTGCCAACAAGGCGTTCTCCGCATCGGCAGATAATCCTGGATAGAACTTGAGTGCTTCGGCAGGCGTCGCTTTTTTCAACGGCCCACTGG
>JANMLW010000190.1:0-28185 GCA_031372765.1 Hyphomicrobiales bacterium | reverse complement strand
TCCAATTTCCGGGCGCAAATTGGGGTTGGGTATGAACCGGAAAGTTGCGGGAGCCGGATGCAATCCCTCCACAAGCGTCTCGGTGACCGAGGGTGCACGATATCCTTCGGCATAGGTGCCATAGACCTGAATGCCCTGAATAGGCGTAATGCCAATGGTAAGCTTGGGAGACAGGCGCGAACCAGAAGATGACCGCGTGGTGCTGTTAAGTTCATAGTGATCATACCGCAAGGCGCCGATTATATCGACCATCGCCCATTTGAGATGCGCCTGCGCAAATGCTCCAGAAACCGCCCGCCTGCCAGATGGCGTGGTCTCATCGCCATTACCTGCGATATCAAGCGTCCGCACACGGTCTACGAAATAGTCGCCGCCATAGGTCAGTGCCAGCGTGGGTCCACCGGGATTGCCTGCGCCGAGATCAATTTTTGTCGTGTTGTTGATATCAAATCCCGTGGTGCGGATGTTGAAGTACCGGGCCTGACCGATCTGCGCGGCCGTGCCACTGATGCGCTTCTGATCAGTTTCCGTTGTTGTCTGGTAGACATTGGCATTCAGGTTGATCCAGGGGTTTTCGGGACGTGAGAAGGTGTAGCGTGCGAAGAGATTGCTTGTGGTGACTTCATTCTCGCGCCGGGGTGTCGTCCCTGTCCCCGCACCGTTGGTAAATTCATATTTCTGGAACTGACCGCCCAGCTTTATCTGGTGGCCATCAACGGGTGTCAGCACGATCTTGCCAATACCAGAGCGCAACTCCTGTTCGGTATCGCGGATAAGGAAACCCGCGCCATCGCGGAAATTGCCGGGTTTGCGAAACGACAGGCCAAGCAACCCTTCTACCCAGTCCGTTGGGCGCACGGCACCAATGGCACTGCCATTCCATCCCGATTGACGGCCCATGAGGTAGGTACCGCCCGATTCGCCTGCGATCCGCTCACCCGGACGAAGGATATCGCCGGGATTGAGCGTCTCGAAGGAAACCACACCGCCGATTGCGCCTGACCCATAGATGTTGGCCACCGGGCCGCGGGTGATATCTATAGTGCGTACAAAAGCTGGATCGAGGAAGAAGGAACCGTTGGCGTTGTGGCCGGAGCGCTGGAAATTCTGACGCGCACCGTCAACCGTGACTGCAACACGCCCGAAATCCTGCAAGCCCCGAATGTTTATGGCGGTTGCCGGATCATTCGGGTTTTCTTGCGTCGTTACGCCGGGCGTTTGCGAAATGATCGTGCCTATGCGCTGAGGCTGCTGCTGGCGGATATCCTGGCGTGTCGTCACGCTCACGCTGCCCAAAGCATCGACAGCGCGCTCCTCGCGCTTGGTCGCGGTCACGGTTATCTCGTCCAGCTGCGTATTGGACGAGGTGGTTTCAGCACCCTGCGTAACGGGTCGTTGTTGTGCCTGCGCTTGCGCCGCTCCAAGCCCGATCATCAGGGCCGAGAAAGAGACTGTCACTTCAAGCGCCATTTTTCCAAACAGCGTCCTGCCAAAATTCTTCCTGTGTCCACGATTCATCTGAAGCCCCAACCGGTTGATTTTTTGGCTGGCTGGCGCGGGGTGCTTGTGAGCGCTCCCATGAGGCTGGCTGGCAATTCATGATCGCCATTCATTCAGCGACTTGACCTTTGTTAGTAAACCAGACTAGCTGCGTCAAGAATGATCTTGTGTCATTTTCAATAATGATAACAGATACTTGATAATTAGAATAATGAAAAACTGGTGATGGCACAGCAACGTGACGACATGGGGAAAGACAGGCAGACCTCTTCCAATAGAGGCCGGAGCAGCGTGTCAGAACTCACCAAAGTGGATTTTGCAGACCGTATGCCCATCGATGTGCGGGGGCTGCTGAATGGTGCGCGCGAGGCCATACTTGTTCTTGATGGTGAAGCGTATCGCCTGCGTATCACGGCCAAAGAAAAACTGATCCTGACCAAATGACGAGAGAGACCATGGCGCGCATTCATCCGTTCAAATCACTGTTGTGTAGTAAACGCCTTTTTTCTGGTGTTGCTATTGGCGGCGTCATGATGGTGCTGGCCTTGCCTCACTACGGGCCCGCCGCGCTGGCACAGACCACAAGGCAGGAGTCGGCAGAGCGCATTGTTGCGGGAGGCGGGGCAATCACGGAAATTCTTTATGCGCTGGGCTTGCAGAACCGCGTTGTCGGTGTCGATACGACAAGCCTGTTTCCGATGGATGCACTCAAGGACAAACCGAATGTCGGCTACGTACGGGCGCTTTCAGCCGAGGGCGTATTGTCGTTGAAACCAACGCTGGTGATCACGACTGCCAATGCCGGACCTCCCGACACATTGAAACTGATTTCGGAAGCCGGTGTGAAAATCGTCCAGACCACGGATGAACACACGGCGGAAGGTGTTGTTGCCAGGGTTCGTCAAGTCGGCAAGCTGATGAATGCAACGCCAGAAGCTGACAAGCTAGCGGATGCAATAAGCGCACAGTTCGCGACGCTGGCAGGCATACGCACCCGTCTCGACAAGCCAAAGCGGGTGCTTTTTGTCCTGTCATTGCAGAATGGCCGCCCCACGGTTGGCGGCAAAAACAGTGCCGCTGACGCGATTATCAAACTGGCTGGCGGCACCAATGCCGCTCATTTCGAAGGGTACAAGCCCATGACGGACGAGGCTATTATAAATGCTACTCCTGATGTCATACTCATGATGAACCGGGGAAACCTGGTGACAGCCGCACCGGATGTGTTCGCTTTTCCCGCTTTCAGCGCCACGGCAGCAGCCGCGAACAAATCTCTGATTGTCATGGATGGATTGTATCTGCTCGGCTTTGGCCCACGCACGGCAGATGCCGCTGGTGATCTGATGAAGGCGCTTTATCCTGAAAACGCGACGCAGCTTACCCTGCAGCCAAAGCCGTAACCCAAAACCATGTCCATCGCGCACTCAACAGCCACGGACTTGCTCGTTCAGCATATCAACAGGCAGCAGCGCAATGCGCTTCATCTGACAATAGCCCTGATCGTTCTGGCATGCAGTCTTGCAATTTTGTCACTTGGAAACGGTGCTGTTGCCATTCCTCCCGCCAATGTAATGAAGGTGCTTGGTGCCGGTATCACAGGAAACAGCGATTTCCTGCAAAGCCGCGAAGCGCTTGTCATCCTGAATATACGCATGCCACGCCTGATGCTGGGCTTTATGGTGGGCGCCGCTCTCGCGGTGTCAGGGGCATTGATGCAAGGCCTGTTCCGCAATCCTCTGGCTGATCCTGGGCTGGTGGGCGTGTCAGCCGGGGCCGGGCTTGCAGCGGCCGTGATGATCGTACTGGGAGAGCGATATCTTTCCGGCTTCATCGGTAATCTGCCCTTTGCCGCCTTGCCTTTGGCGGCTTTTCTGGGCGGCTTGATATCGACACTACTGCTTTATGCCATTGCAACACGCCAAGGCCGCACTTCCATAGCCACCATGCTGCTTGCGGGCGTCGCGCTTGGCGCTTTGGCAGGGGCCGCAACAGGAATGCTTGCCTATATCTCCGATGATCGCCAGTTGCGTGATCTGAGTTTTTGGTCGATGGGCAGCCTTGGTGGCGCAACCTGGACAAAGGTGTTTGCGATTGCACCCATTGTGCTGCCCTTGCTTTGCACTGTGCCCTTGCTGGCCAGGGGTATGAACGCTCTTGCCCTTGGCGAGGCAGAGGCGTTTCATCTTGGTTTGCCCGTGCAGCGGATAAAGGCGCTTGCGATCGTACTGGTGGCACTTGCTGTTGGTGCAAGCGTTGCGGCGGCAGGCATCATCGGCTTCGTGGGCATCGTGGTACCGCATCTGCTGCGCCTGCTGATTGGGCCCGATCATCGTATGCTGTTGCCCCTGTCAGCTGTGGCAGGAGGAGCACTGCTGATTGGCGCAGACATCATCGCACGGCTTTCAGTCGCTCCTGCCGAATTGCCAATCGGCATCATTACAGCGGCAATCGGTGCGCCTTTCTTTCTGTGGTTGCTGCTCCGGCGTACGGGTTTATCCGAATGATCGGACCATTCATACAGGCTGACAATCTCACCTACCGCGCAGGCTCCAGTACACTCGTAAAGGGGGCATCACTTTCGTTATTTGCCGGCGAATTCACGGTTATCATAGGGCCAAATGGCGCAGGAAAATCAACATTATTGAAAATGCTGACAGGGGAATTACGCCCGCTCGCAGGATCCATCCATTACGGTACGGCTTGCATAACCCGCTTGCCTGCATGGCGACTGGCCTGTCAACGGGCTGTGATGGCGCAAGGAATACGCTTGGCCTTTCCATTTTCCGTTTACGAGGTAGTGCGACTTGGTATCGACGGTGTCGGCCGCACCCGTGTACGCCATGCCCGGCACGCTCTGGTCGCTGACGCTCTTGCAACCGCCGACATCACGCATCTTGCGGCACGGTCCTATCAGACGCTATCAGGCGGCGAACAGCAACGGGTGCAGTTTGCCCGCGTGCTGTCGCAACTCAAGGCTGGCAGTAGTGTTGAGCCACAACAGGCCCTGTTTCTGGATGAGCCGATTGCCAGTCTTGATCTCTGCCATCAGTTTGACCTGCTCGACACGGCAAAAGCCCAGGCGGCCGATGGCGTTGGGGTGCTGGCCGTCCTCCACGATCTCAACCTTGCCATCACCTATGCCGACCGCCTGATTGTAATGAAGGAGGGCATGATCGTGGCGCAAGGTTCGCCAGCAGATGTCATTTCCAACGCCTTGCTGAAGGATGTTTTTGATGTGTCCCTGCTGATTGAAACAAGGGATAATATGCCCTGCATCCTGCCGCAAAGCAGGCTTCATGGGCGCGACGCTGCCCGCGCCGGAGCGCATGTTGGACATTTCCCCCAATAGGAATGATGGCGGTCTAAAAGTTCATGCGTTCAACTAGGGCGTGTTGACAAACTGGACAGGTACTCGATGAGATCATAAAGGGTCCGGACTAGGCCTCGATACTGTCAGTGGCCTGCCAGGGCCAGACGCGGAGATGCGGCCAGCAATGCCCGGGTATAGGCATGCTGGGGACGATCAAACACCCGGTCCCTGTCACCTTCCTCGATGATCTCACCCGCTTGCATGACCACGACACGATCCGCGATTTCCTCGACAACACCCAGATCATGGCTGATGAAAAGACAGGCGAAACCATGCGTGCGCTGCAGCTCCCTGATCAGCGTCAGAACTTGTTTCTGGATGGTCATGTCAAGGGCGGATACGGGCTCGTCCGCCATGATGAAGGTTGGCCTGCGTACCAGCGCACGGGCGATGACGACCCGCTGGCGCTGCCCCCCGGAAAGCTCATGCGGGAAGCGCTGGTTAAGGCCGGAAAGCCCCACCTCGTCCAGCGCCTCATCGGTGCGTCTTGCCACATCCGCAGGACTACATTTGCGGGAAAACCGCAGCGACTCCGCCACAATGGGTCCAATACGCATGCGCGGATCGAGCGATGAATAAGGGTCCTGAAATACGATCTGGCAGGCAAGCCTGAAGGGCAACAGTGCCTGGCCCCGCAAGCCTGTCACGTCTTGCCCCCGAAAAAGCACAGTGCCCGCGGTCGGATCCACAAGGCGAAGCATTGCCCGGCCAAGCGTGGTCTTGCCGGAACCGGACCCTCCAACGAGGGCCACGACTTCACCCGCATGCACCACCAGGTTAGAGGGCTTGACGGCAGTAACATTGCGACCGCGTGTCAGGAAGCGGCGACGCCCGGCGAACACGACTTCCAGATCCCGCGCCTCCAGAATGGGCACCCCGCGTGCGACTGCAGGCCTGGCGGGACTTCTCCGTGGCAAGGCGTCGATCAGGGAGCGGGTGTAGGTCTCACGCGGATTGGCCAGCAATGCCTTTGTTGGTCCCCCTTCGATGATTTCACCATGACGCATGACAATCGCCCGGTCTGCATAGCGCGCCACAAGACCCAGATTGTGTGTGATGAGCATAACAGCGGTGCCATGCTCACGGGTCAGTTCGGCCATGAGGTCCAGCACTTCAGCTTGCGTCAGGGTATCAAGAGCGGTCGTTGGCTCATCCGCGATCAAAAGGCGTGGCTTCAGCAGCATGACGGAAGCCAGCATGATGCGCTGGCGCATGCCACCGGAGAATTCATGCGGATAGGCTTTCAGGCAGCCTTCGGGATCACGGATATCCACCCGCCGCAGGATTGCCAGAGAAGCGGCGCGTATTGCCTCGGGGTCCATCTTGAAATGCAGCGCAAGACCTTCGCCCATCTGTCGGCCAATGCTGAGCGCCGGATTGAGCGAGACCATGGGCTCCTGAAACACCATGCCGATCTGTGGTCCGCGAATGGGGCGCAGGCTGGCTGAGTTCCGCAGGTCAAGTGTTTGGTCATCGAGTTTCACCGTTCCGCCGGTGACATGGAGGCCCGGTGGCAGCAGCCCCATGATGGCACGTCCCGTTGCTGTCTTGCCAGAGCCGGATTCACCCACAACCGCAAGAACCTCACCCTCTTTGAGCTCGAAGGAAATGCCCTTGACGGCACGAAAGCCACCCTTTGCACCCACCTCCAGAGTGTTGACTGTCAAAAGCGGTATCGCTTTCAGATACATCTTGCTCATGCGGCTGAACGCGGGTCGAGCCGATCCCGCAGGGCATCACCCAGCAGGTTGGCCCCAAGCAGGCAAAGGGCTATCATGACACCCGGTGCGATCGACAGATGCGGTGCTGTCTCCATGTAGGGGCGGGCGCTGGCCAGCATATTGCCCCAGGTTGGCGCAGGCGGTGGCACACCAAGCCCCAGAAAAGACAGGGCGCTTTCCGCCAGAACCACCCAGCCGAACATGGAAGTCGCCAGCACCGTCAACGGCGTTATGGTGTGGGGCAGCACATGGTGGAAAAGCGTGAAGCCTTCCGAATTGCCAAGGGCGCGCGACGCTTCGATGAAATCCCGCTCCCGTATCGACAGAACGGAACCACGCACGATCCGCGCCACGACAGGCGCATAGGCGAGGCCAAGGGCCAGAACGATTCCCCATTTGGATGGGCCCATCACAGCGAGCAATCCCAGTGCCAGCAGGATACCGGGAAATGCCAGCAGCGCATCGTTGAGCCCCATCAGGATGCGGTCAGTCCAGCCGCGAAAAAAACCGCTGACAAGCCCGATCACCAGGCCAAGGATTACGGCACACATCACCGTAGTCAGCGCAACAGTCACGCTGGTCGCGGCACCTGCCATCAGGCGTGAGAGAACATCGCGGCCAAATTCGTCCGTACCCAGCCAGTGCGTTGCATCAGGTGCCCGCAAGCGTGCCCGCAGATTGGGACGGGTAGTGGAAAACGGCGTCCAGAAGACGGCCGTTACAGCAACGCCTGCAATGCCCGAAATAAGCATACCACCCAGAAGGCCATTGAGACGCCATGTCATATCTTACTCGGTCATATCTTTACTCGGCCCGCACGCGCGGATCAAACAAGGGATAGGCCAGATCCACCAGTAGATTGACCAACACATAGATCACCGCGACAAAAAGCATGACACCCTGAACAACCGGATAGTCACGCGCAAAGATCGCATCGACGAGCAATCGTCCAAGGCCCGGCAGTGTGAACACCGTCTCGATCACGGCAATGCCGCCCAGAAGATTTCCCAGAACCACGCCGATCAGGGTCAATGTCGGAGCAAAGGCATTGGGTAGCGCATGGCGGCCAAGCACTGTCATCTCTGAAAGGCCCTTGGCGCGGGCATGAGCGATATAATCGAGCTTCAATACATCAATGGTGGCGGAGCGCGCCATCCTTGTCAGCACGCCAATCTCGATGAAGGTCAATGTTACAACGGGCAGGATGATGTATTGTGCCGCGCGCCAGGGATTTTCCGCGAAGGTCACGTAGCCGACAACCGGCAACCACCTGAGCCAGACACCGAAGATCAGCAGCAGGATCAAACCTAGCCAGAAACTGGGAAGTGACATCATCAGTGTGGCAAAACTGATGGCAGCGAGATCAGCGGCCTTGTCCTGTTTCCACGCTGCGATCATGCCAAGCGGAACAGCCACCAGAACAGCGCCGCCTACCGCCAGTAACACGATCAATGCGGTTGTCTGGAAGCGTGAGGCAATGAGAGGAAGCACGGCCTCTCCATTGACGATCGACCGGCCGAGATCACCCGACAGCAGTTTTGCAAACCAGTCCGTGAACTGCCAGATCAGCGGGCGCTCAAGACCCATGCTCTGGCGGAGCTGGCGCAATTGATCTGCATCAGCCGCATCGCCCAGGATAAGCAGTGCAGGATCACCCGGGACCACCCGCATGAGAACGAATACGGAGGCCGCAACCAGCAGCAATGTCGGCACTGCCGAAGCAAGCCGCCGGAGCACAAAGCCAATCATGATCCGGATGTCCCCGTCCTGCCCTCAACGCATCGTCACTGCCCAGAGGCGTGGCTGTTCTGTTACCCAACCCTTGAACGCAGCGACACGTGGTCCTGTAACGACAATGGCCGCATTGTTATAGAGCCAGATTACGGGCACATCATCGATCATCCTGGCATGCAGGGTATCAAACATCGGCTGGCGCTTGGCCGCTTCGGTTGTCTGACCCGATGCGTCGATCAGCGTCTGCATTTCTGCATTGTCCCAGACCTTGCGCGGCTGTTTGTCCTTGGGGCCAGAGAACATGTCGAAAGACAATGTCGCGTCATAACGGGCTGAGAAAGCAAATGTCATCATCGCGTAGTCGCCCTTGGTGTAGCGATCAAGCTGCGTGGCCCAGTCAATCACCTCGAAGTCGATCTTGATGCCAGCTTCCTGAGCCATGGCCTGTACCAGCACGGCGGTATCATACATCGAGTTATAGCGCTTGTTGGTGAGCATCTTGATGGTTTCGCCCTTGTACCCAGCCTCGCTCAGCAATTTTTTAGCCGCCACAAGATCACGCTTGTATCCGTTCTTCTGGGCTGGCCCATGGAACCCGGACGCGCTGGGTATCGGCGAGGCGTTGTAGACTATATCCCCCGCCACGGCCTTGATAAGTTCAGGAATATCAAGCGAAAGCGCCAGTGCCCGGCGCAGGCGCACATCCTTCAGGACAGGATCCTTCGTCTGGATCAGCATGCCCACGGCACCCAGTGTGGGGGTTGAGGTTATCGTGATGCCGGGTTTGGTCTTCAGTTCCTGAGCATCGCTTTCATCCACATCCGGGTTCATGTCGATGGACCCCGCCGTAACCGCTGCCTTTGCCGCAGAACTATCGGGAATGATCGTCATGCGCACGCGCTCGGGGCCGGTTTTCTTGCCCCCGGTCAAGCCATCAGCCTCGCCGGATCGGCTTGCATAGTCCCTGAATTTTGCCAGATCAACAAACTGCCCCTTGCGCCATTCAGCCAGTGTATAGGGGCCTGTGCCAACCGGCGTGTTCCATGTGCCATCAGCATTCAGCGAGGCCTTGTGCCAGACACCTGACTGACCGCAATCGATGCGCGCCATGGAAGTCAGGAACAATGTGGCTGGCTTCTCGATGCGAAAGACGACGGTTTTCGCATCCGGCGTTTCAATAGTGGTGATCTTTGATACACCCCGGCCATCGAACTCGGGCAAGCAGCGCCAGTTGGTTTCCTTCTTGAGATAACGATCCCAGCTGAACTTCACGTCGGCTGCGGTCAGTGTTGCGCCGTTGTGGAAGCGCACGCCGTCCCGCAGCGTGAACGTGTAGGCAAGACCATCCGCTGAGACATCCACCTTGTCAGCCAGCATCGGACCAACCGAGGTATCCTGTCGATAGGCCACGAGACCTTCCACCAGATGTGTCATCACCATGTCGGTGTTGCCATCGCGGTTCACGCCGGGGTCGGTGGAGCGTATGTCGGCGTTGAGCCGAACCCGCAGTGGCTCCTGTGCGGCAACCGAGAATGCTGGAAGGCTTGCGGCCAGAGTTGCGGCAACCAGCAGGCATGCATTGCGAAAACGGATCATGATGACGTTCTCCGGAGCGACTGGGGTGAAAATGGGCGGTGCGGCCTGTGGTGTGCAACGCCTTCGTCCATAGTCAGGTGGTAGCGCGCAAAACGGCGGTTAAGGGCGGGCAGCATGGCAACGTCCATCACGCCTTCTTCTGGCACCATTGTCACCATTGCCACGGTGGCCGAGAGATTGGATGACAGGTTCAGCCGGGGTGGCCGACAGACAGACCACGGGGATTCATAATCATCAAACAGGGCATCCTTGACCGTATCAAGCGATATATCGCCCGCATGCGAAGCAAGAATGCTGCGCACCCGCATGTCACGGTAAAGACTGTCGGGCGTTGTGCTGATGCCGGTGTCCCGCAACTTGCCAAGTGCGACGGGGCTCTGCCAGTGGTTGGCATGCACGATCAATCCGCCCTCGGCATGGATCTGGAAGGTCTCATCGGGAGCGCATTCAAGGTTGATGGCTATGCCGCCAGCCTGGCTGATGATGATGTTGTTGGAAGCTGATTTCGCGGTGCAGTAGCCTGCCCGCAAGGCCATTGCCAGCCGGGACTGTTGCAGGATCTTGCGTCGGATGAGCGCCAGCGGCACACCGATAGTGGTATAGTCCCGCTCGCATTCCAGATAGTTTGCGGTAACGGCAATACCCGCACTGTTGAAACCGGAGCGGGCAAGCTGCCCGGCTTCGGTGAATGTCAGGATATCGGGACCATCTTCCTGACGGATTTTCAGCACCACTGCTGTCTCCGCACAATCCACTTTCCAGTCCCAGTTTTGGGCATGGATAAGCGCACCAGAGGCAGTTACTTCCGGCAGTGCCACCACGCCCGTGCAGCCATCGGGATCATCCTCCACCACAAGGCCCTTGGCCTTGGCAGCTCTTGGTCCGAGCTTCAGGATTTCGGTCCGTGCATTCAGCAGCACGATATCGTGCAGCGGACGGTTTGAGCCTGCCGCTATGCCGCGCATTTCAGGCCCGTAGGTATCATCGAAAGCATCAATACGCGGCAGAAAACTCTCTACAAGCTCCTGCAACGCGTCTGGTGTCAGCCGCGTCGCCGCCAGTTGTTCGGAATAATGCCCTATGCCCCGCGCGATCCTGTCACGTGCGGCCTCGCCGTATTGCCTACCCCTCGTTTCCGGATTGCCGGAAACCTCGATCAGGGGAGCATCAGTCACAGTCTGCGAAGACACCAATGTCATTAATACCCAGTGTGCGTTGACAACTTGCTTTCGGGCATCTTGCATTTCATAACCACGAAAGACAATGATGCTTTTGAACGTCAGTGCGGAATCCCGCTGATTGCCGCAAGAGGCGCTGGTTGAACCGGAATTCTGAAAGTCTTTGGGAAGCAACCGCTGCGCCGCCCGTTGATGCACCCGCTCTCATTGGCAAGCATGAGACTGAAGTCATCATCATCGGCGCAGGTTATACCGGCCTGTCGACAGCGCTGCATCTGGCGGAGGCGGGATGCAGTGTCGTCGTGATCGAGGCAACGCAGCCTGGTGCAGGTGGCTCCGGGCGTAACGGCGGTCAGGTCATCCCCGGCATTCGCCATTTCAGCGATGAACTGACAGCGAAATATGGTGAAGACCTTGGCCGCCGCATTCATGCCTTCGGCGCGGGCGATGCGGATTATACCTTTGGGTTAATCAAACGCCTTGGTCTTTCCTGTGATGCAACGCGCGGTGGCTGGGTTCAAGCTGCAGAGAATGACACCGAAATGGAGCAGGGACGCAAGCGCTGTGACGCCTGGGCAAAACGCGGCGCGCCTGTGCGGATGCTCGACAAGCCTGCATTCCGGGATATCACCGGCAGCGATGCCTACATCGGTGGCTGGCTTGATGAGCGTGGCGGATCTGTCCAACCCCTCAGTTACGTGCGCGAACTGGCACGGGCTGCTGTCAAGGCGGGAGCGCGTCTGTATCTCAACTCACCCGTTTCAGCACTGCAGAGGACGGCCACGGGATGGGAAGCGGTTTGTGCCAACGGCACTGTGCGCGCACGGCGGGTTCTCATGGCGACCAATGCCTTGACAGGCAATCTCCATGGCACGGTGGCTCGTGCACAGCTTGGCGTCTGGAGTTTCCAGATCGCTACCCGGCCCCTGACCGTCGCCGAGCGGCTGCGTATCCTTCCAGCATCAAGCGTCGTTTCCGATACCCGCCGCGTGCTGCGGTATTTCAGGACCGACCGTGACGGGCGGCTTGTGGTAGGCGGCAAGGGAACACTGGGAGAACCCGCAGGCCCACAATCCTTCGCGCTACAGCTGGCGATGCTGCGCAAGCTCTATCCCGATCTTGCAAAGGACGGATTTGAATACGCATGGGGCGGGGTCATCGGCATCACGCTCGACCGGTTGCCGCGCCTGTTTTCCATCGGACCCGACGCATGGGCTGTGTTGCAGGACAATGGCAAGGGAGTGGCCTGGTGTACGGCCATGGGTCTGCCCCTGACCGAATTGCTGCGCGGAGCTGACGCCCGAACACTGGCACTCGTTCCCGTTACTGCGCCCTCCGCCATACCACTGCACAGCTTGCGCAAAGCCTATGTCTCCGCAGGCAATCTGTGGCTTCGCTTCCTCGATCTCAGGGACAGGCTTGGGTAGCGCAAACGGTCTATGGTGTGCCGTCAGCCATGGGCAGGATCAACAGGCGGACTACTGCGTTTTCATCCTCATTTCCAGCAGCTCCGGTTTGAATGGCATAGCCGATGTTCTGGGCGATGATCCCCGATTTCACCAGCCAGTTCCGCAGATGAATGACACGGGCTTCAGCCCGCATCTCGTCTTCGACATTGACACCATGCTGGCTGACAATGATTTTGGCTGAAAGGCGTTGTTGCGCCTTTGTTTCCTGCACTTTCCTGTCCAGAGGTTCAAGGGATGTCACTGTCGGATCACGCCTGCCCTGCGCATAGACCAGCGGAAAAGTCGGACCCGCATCGCGCGCAAGAGCCAGCGCTATGATCTCGGTTGTTGGAAGCCATCCGCGAAATGTTTCACCATCGGCATCAAGCCTCACCCCTGCCCAATCCCTTGTGCAGGTGATACTCTGGCAATCAACAATCAAGCGTGTGCCTGGTTCTGCGCTGCGCATGATTGTCGAGGTCTTGTTCGGGGTGTTCCGGACCTTGACCTCAGCCTGCTGTGGCACAAGAATATCAATTGGCGCACTCACCTTCCTGTTGATGGTTTGTCTTTTGGTCAAAAGGGCATCGCGGCTGACACGCGTGCCCTCGGCCTGTTGCACTGAGTTCAGCCTTTCAAAATTCCGTATTGAGGCGGCGTTGATCTCGCGAAATACCTCGGGCGACCGCTCGTCATTACGGACAAGTGATGCCAATGTTCCCGCCAGAACCTGCTCGCGCTCAGAACTGGCAATCCGGGGGATGTCCGATTGATCGTCCACCTGCATTTCGACGGGCGAGCAGAGCGTATCAAGATCGGTAATCAGGTGTTCGAGCAAGGTCCGCAGACACTGCTGGGCGGGAAGCGAAGACCTCAACAGTCGATTTCGAGCGGTGCAGATTTTTCTGGCACACACTTTTCCGCGTGCATCATTGCCATCGCAATCAAAGCCCCCGTCAAGAAGATCGCCTACCGTCGCTTCACAGGCACTGGCAGGCTGGTTGCTGTGTCTCCAACCAATTCTGGTTTCAAACGGTAGATCGCCTCCATTATAGGGGAACTGCCGCACGCCAAGATGCGTCAGTGATCGCATGGAACGGTCCGTATAGAGGTACGTTTTGCCAAATGTCAGAGACTTGAACCTGAGGAGCGCAGCAAATTTGCTGACAAACAGGCCATTGTTTATGATTTTTGCTTCGGCCATTGCATCAATGGCAAAATTGCCACCCGTGGTGGAGAAAATCACCACGCCGGGAAACTGACCGTTGTTCACCTTTTGCTGATGAAATGCCGTTGTGGTGGCGCGATCATCGGGACTGATCCGGTGTGCGCTGAGATCTGCCCTGCAGGCATCAAAAATGAACAGGAGCGGATAGTTGCCGCTGGCCCCTTGCGCAAATCGAATGGCAATCAGCGAAAGCGGTATCTTCATTGATTCCAGGGTGATATTATCTCCGTCAGGACTTCCAAGGATGTAGTTGTCGTTGTGGTCACCAAACCCGTGGCCGGCGAAAAACACCACGGCAAGACGCTTTGTTTCAGTCAATGCGTTGGCCGGGTTGCTGTCATAGGCGCTGATGTGGTCAGCAAGAGCCGTAACTTCATCCAGTATGGCCTTCTGGCCTATGTTCTTGAGGCACCGGACAGTATAGCCCTGCTGGGACAGGACACGGGCCATTTCAACGGCATCATTGCCGGCATTCTTGAGAGTGGGCAGACCTGTTTGCCCTGTCGCATAGTCATCGACACCGATAACGAGTGCTGACAGGTGATCCTTGTAACCGGGCAACGCATTGCAATCCTGTCCATCACAGCACAGGGGTACCGAAGCCACCGGGTTCTGGTTTGCCCGGACGTGTTCCATTCCCCCGAACAACAAGGACAGTGCCACCAAAGCGGTTCTGAATGCCGACGATCCTACCGAAAGGTTTCTTTCAAGGATGAAAAATGACGCCATTTGCTACCATCCAATCCCGTGCTTCCTGGAAAAAGGCCAAGGTGTAAATACCGCCCTGCCCACAACGATCCCCTGCGCCGAGCCCTCGCGACGTAACGCCGGCCAACAGCCACCGGGACGTGGTTTCGTTCCGCACAAACAACGGACCGCCGGAATCGCCGCCACAGGTATCCCTGCCGCTGGCATCAAAGGCTGAAACCTCCTTGCCGGGCAGGCATCGATTGACCTCTCCGCCAAAGGTGCCAGAGGATGGGCATGCCAAGCCGCTGAGGACGTAGGCCCCGCGCTTGGCGCCGGAGATGACCTGCTGCCAACGGCCATCAACCCAACTGTTGGATTTGCCGAATCCGGCGGCAAAAAATGGCCTTATGTCGTCTTCATCATCGACAAGGGTCCTTTCCAGATCGACTGCTGTCGCAAGCTGCGTTGCCTGAAAAGCCGGGAGATGCTGCGTGCGGATGGTTATCAGCGCAAGATCTGTACCTGCCGCTGGAATGGAGCGTTGCGCCCTGACACGACAAAAGTCGGAATCTTCTCCCGCACGATGCGGGAAAATACTGGTTCCCAAAGCCAGGATGGGCTGGGAGATCAGCGACCCTTCGAGAAAGCGGCCATTCCTGAAGTGATCGCCAAAAATGACATGATGCAAGGGCCCCGGTCTGGCGAGGTTGAGATCACAGACACAGTGCGCAGCTGTCAGCACCTTGCCCGGATGGAAATAGATGCCGGTGCAAACGCCGCTTACTCCGTCGCGGATTGCAACGACTGCCGGAAAGGCGGGATCCCTGATGGCGGTGCTTCCGACAACCCGGATATTGGCGAGACCAGGAATGCGCGTATCGATGTCTTGCCGCAGTCTCTTGAAATAGCGCACCTGACGCTGTTGAAACCGGGTGTCGTGATCAACCGGTATTGTCGTCACGCCCGCAAGTACCGCAGCCAGATTCTCCGGTTTGTCAAAGTCGAACAAACCTTGCGCTATATCGCCAAGCAGTGGCAAGGATTCACGCAATACCGAGGCATGCCCGGCAGAATTGACGGGACCCCGTGCCAGTGCTGCCTGTTCGATGGCCGCAATCGCGGCAACCTGTCTCGCTTTCAGCATGTCGGCAGGTGTCGATTCCTGTGCGGGCAAACCCGTTGCAAGCCCCAGAAACGCCACCGCAACCAGAAGTGAAACAAAGCCTGACTTTTTCATCGCAAACCTCCCTGAGCGTGATTTGATTGGCCTGAGCAATTCTATTATTTCAGACACTCCTTGTGGGAATTTCCGAGCTTGAAACAGGCGCTGTAGTTTTGTTTGCAACTTACAATTTCGGTGACATTTGCGGCATGTCTGCTCTCACAGAACCTATCAGAGTCCATCATCCTCTCATTGAGGCGTCGGGCTTCGGCCTCTGACAGTTGGGTCGGGGGTGGCGCTTTTCCAGCCCGATTGCTGGCCCTCTCCCCTTGGGGTTCAGCGGGTGTAGCCGCTGCAACAGCTGCGGCGAGTTTGGATTGTGCTTCCATCAATCCTAGATAGCCATTGATCGATGCGGTATTGGCATTGGTCAGGTCGGTGTTCCGCGTGACCTGGTTGATACGGATGGTGAGAGCTTCACCGGGGATAGCCGCCAGGGTTTTCAGGGCTTCGACGGGAATGGACAGACAGGCCAGCACCTCGCTTGGCTTTTTCAGATCGAAGGCTGTCAGGATACCCTTTGTAAACGTCAAGGTGGTGACCCGCTGGATGCAGGCGCCACGCGTCACATCATGGCTGACAGTCAGCATGGGATCGGGCAGCAGAACGACATGTTCGCGCTGGATGGTGTTGCCCAGCGAAATGGTCATCAGCACGGGGCGCAGCAACCGCGAGCACAAGCTGCCATTGCATTGGCGCGCCGCCGCCGCTATTTCGCCAGGACTCAAACGGGGCAAAGGCGAATTGTCCAGATTGCGAAACCGGATACTGGCACCGCTGCGCGATTGTCGCTGTGGCTGCTGGAATGGGTCCATCACCAGTTCCTCGGAAATGTCGGGTAATGCCCGCGGTGGTTTCCCGCTTCTTCCGCTACGGCCTGAAAGGGCAATTTTTGCGGTTTCCGAAAACAGCTCAACAGCTTTCTGGATGATCTTTGGTGTTTCATCCAGGTTATCGGACTTGGCAGTGGAAAGGAGGCCCGTGTTATCGATCAGGAAATTGAACTGGTCGTGGGCAAAGCCGCTTTCCTCAAGCAGGACAGAATAGCGCGCATTGGGATCAGCGACTGTCACGATGCCCGGTGCGCCGATGGTAAGCCCCTTTGAATCATTCGCGATGTTGAGTGTCACCAGTCCCCGCGGCAGGGCGTAGTGTATCTGCCCCCCTGAAGCATCCATCCTGGGCTGAATGTTATGGCTCTCGATGAACTGGGATTGGTGCGTCTTGCTGGCACAACTGGCCAATCCGACGGCAAGGGCCGAAGCAAGCGAAAATCTTGACCAGTGCCGTACAAGATTAACCAGAGCATTTTTCCAACTGAGGCTTTTCATGGTTTTGTCCTTTAACGGGCATCCGATAGGGCTGACGCGTCGATAGACCCTCCGGGGCCACCGGCCGCTGCTATTGCGTTTTCTCCAATGCAAGAAAGCCGATGACCGAATCTGGCCCCAGGGCATTCTGGATAGTCTGGTCGAACAGCTCTGACCGATAGGTTGAGCGATCCAGTTTGGACGAGAAGGATTGGATATCCTGCGGTGTGCGATAAAGGAGTTTCCAGTCGGAATAGACTTCCATCATCAACTGATGGGATAACTGATGCAGATTGCTTTCACCAGGTTTCAGGAAATTTCCGACTATCAATCTTCCACCCGGTTTAACGAATGCGAACAGCCGTTCCGTCAGACCTGTGGCACCACGATTGGGATTCAGGGGATAGCTGGCAATGTAATCGTAGAGCCCCGTCGAGTAGATGAGGTCATAGGTTTGAGGCTTCAATCTGAAAGTGTCGCGAAAATGACTGGCGTGCTTGTCGTGATTGAGCTTTTCAAAGGATGTCTGGCCTTTGACAATATCAAAAGCATTGCAAAGCACATGGCTGATCCCCGGATGGTTGAGATTTGGCATTGTGTAGTTCAATGTCTGGCGATCATGATCCAGCAGATCAATCTGCAGGGTCAAATGGTTATCCTGCGCAATTTTCTGAACTTCCCAGGCTGGCCCGCAAGCCAGACAAAGCACTCTGGCTCCCTCAGGGAGTTTGCGCAGAATACGCTCCATCCCACGTACACGCTCGCGAACCGCCTCAGCCGCCGGCAATGATTGGTACACATGATTTTTGAGTTGGGCGTACACAGATGATCCCCGATCCGCATTGCGGTAAATCATCAGCATGAGGTCTTTGTCGCCGGCGTAACCGTAAGGCTTCTTCAGAGCCTGTGCGATGAAATCGGACTTCAGTAGGATTGCCTTGTGCAAAGGGTGCTTGTGCAGGAGTTCGCCGGCACCCTGCCACGCCTTTGCCTCTTGTCCGATTACATCAACAATGTTGCGCGCTTTGGCATGCGATGTGCGCGCGATATCCCGGCCCAGTTGTTCGCGCTCATGGGCTCCGAGCGGAACCGATCGGGCAATCCGTTCAAGCTCGGACTGCTCGGCATGGAACGCATCCAGTACATCCATCAGTCGATTTTCAGTTACGGTATCAAGCATTATCCAGTTCCTATGAAACGCGTTTCAGCAGCAAGCATCCAATCGAATAACCGGCACCAAACGAGCAAATCAGGCCATAGCCCCCGATCGGCACTTCGTTGCGGGTGCGGTGGAATGCAATCAGTGACCCTGGGGAAGCAACATTGCCTATTTCATCCAGAATGATGGGGGTCTGCGGCGTCAGATCTTCATCAGACAGATGGCGCAGCAGAGCGCGGATCAACTTGAGGTTCGCCTGATGCAGCCAGAGTCTGTCCATGTTCCGCACATCAAGACCGGCACTCTCGAGAAAAGCCCTGATGTAACGGCTGGCGGCAAACACAATGTCCTTGAAGACCTTGTTGCCAACCTGCGTGACGAGCTTGTCATCCGCATTGGCTGTCAAAGGGCATATGCGGTTCAAGAACCCGAAATTGCTGCGTATGTTGCTGGAGAATTCCGTCCAGATCCCTGTCTTGATAATTTCATAGACAACATTTCCATCCTTTCCGCCTACGGCACCGGGGGGTGGGCTTGCCCTCCCGATGATGACGGCGGCGGATGCGTCCCCGAAAATGAAATGGGTCTTGCGGTCACGGAAGTTGAGGTGACCGGACATGATTTCAGGACTACAGACAAGGACATTCCGGGAAGCACCGGACTGTACCATCTGAACGGCCATGTGCATGGCAAACGTCGTTGACGAGCAGGCCACATTCATGTCGAACGCGGCTCCCTGGCAGCCCAGGGCTTTCTGGATTTCGATGGCGATTGCGGGGTAAGGCCTTTGATGATGGGCGCAGGAACAGATGACGAGATCAACGTCACCGGGCTCGATCTGTGCATCTAGCAGTGCCATTCTTGCGGATTTCACGGCAAATTCAGCCTGAATGGACAGTGCATCGTCCAGACGTTCAGGCAAATCAGGCATCAGTCGGGAAGGATTTAGAATTCCCGTCTTTTCAATCACGTGCCTGGAACGGATACCCGATGCGTCTGCGATGAACTGGGCGCTTGACGGTTCAAGCAAGGTGTCACCCGCCTGCTCGCGCTGTGTGTTGGCAATCGCGACATACTGATTGAAACTGTCCGACAGCTCATCGTTGGAAATACGGTCTGATGGAATATAGACCCCTACACCGCGCACCATCGCGTTCGACAGTGAAGCCGCTTGATGGGAGGTTGGAGAACTGTCCATGTCACCTGTGCGCATGTAACGCCTCGCCTACTGTTCCGTTCTTGCGGTCACCGCTGTTCACAGACGCCGCCGATCCTGCGCCTGCGCAATGATTTCAGCGGGCACATCGGGAAACTCCACTGGCTCTGCTGCGGTGGATGGGGCCGGTTCGATGAATACTGACGGGGAGACGCCCACTGTCTGTGGATCAAAAAACCGGATCTGCAGGTTTCTTTCGCCGCGCAAGACAAAGAGCAGCACATCAAGTTCCTGCATCGGCATCTGCGTGACGATATAGCTATCGTTTGCGCTCAGGTGCGGATCACTGCTGGCAGAATCGAGATAGATATAACCCGCATCGGATGAGCCATTCCGCAACTGTATCCAGCCAAAAGGCTCCGGCTGCTGACGGGTCGCGGGCAGTAATGTCAGTCTGTATCCCGTGATAGGATTGACCTTGATCCTGGGCATTGTTCGCTCCTTGCAACCGGAAAGCTATGAGGATCAAAGCGCTGGAAGATTGAGGTCCTGACCCATCTTCACGATTCCACGCAGGGTGAATTCGCCTGTTGCCAGCTCATCCGCAGTCGGTGGTGTGGTGATGACGCTGTCTTCAGAAAATCTGACGCAATTCCAGAGCGTTTCAGCAACGATACGGCTTCCGACGATACCCAGAGTCTTACCGTTGGCTCCAGCAGGATCACCTGCCTCAGCCAGAAGATAAAACCAGAGCGGAGTGCGGGCAAAAAAGCCGGCCTGGGTGATCACCAGCTGCAACGCTGCGGGAACGGCATCCCTCAGGACATTTTCCGCCAGTCTGGCAACCCCCAGTCTGTCGGCAACAGCCTGCCCGGTCGGCAGGCCAAGCAGATAGCCTCGCAACAGATTGCGTGCAGCAAGGCTGGCCATGATTTTCGGAAAAGGCACACCTTGATTATCGGGTAACTTACCGAGTTCCGGTGTGAGCCTTGTATCGATGCGCCGCGCTGGATTTTCTGAAACCGGGAGATCCGCCGATTCAAAGAAACGGTGCCATTCAATTGTCCAGTTATCTGGCAGCGTGGGAAATTCTTCACCCGGCTTCAGCGGATTGGGAATTTCACCCGACAATGCGGTGAATGTGAACATCCGGTTGAATGTGGCAGCAACCTTGGCAGGTGGTTTGGGACCAAATGTTGCATTATGGGAGTAAGCGGCCCGGATCATCGAATGGCCGAAACGGTAGGCTGCGGCAGAAAATTCCACCGGCATGAAGAGCGCTTCACTGGAGGTAACCTTCCAGGCGCTTGCACCCTTGCCGAGTACGTCCGAAATAACGTCGGCGTCGCAGATTTGTCTCAGGAAATCGTGCAACACCGCCCATTGATAGCGGCGACGCATCGCTGTTCTGGCCCCAGCGAAATTTAGACCCCGATCAATAAGGGTATTGTGAGCCCGAAGGAACGCGACATGCAGCTGCGCCACCAGAAGGTTCTCATCATTGCGCGGGTCGCCGATCAAGGCGCGTCGATCATTATCGAGATCGGCTTGTGACATCGGCGTATTGATCTGGGGCATGCGCGGGACATCATGGAACCTGTCCGCTGTGGCGATAGGGAAGAAACCGGAAGCCGATACAACCCCGAGATTAAACCGGCCTGATGCACCGATTGTCTGTTCGGCGGCACCGTCATAGACACTGTCAAGATCAAGCCTGGGTGATCGGTCATTAAACACTTTCAACGGCAACTCATGGCGATCCAGGGGTTGAAGATCGGGATTTTCGATCAAGTCCTTTCCAGCTGCTGGCTGTAGTGTTTTGGCAAATGCGGTCTTGGTGATATCGTGATCAATGAACTGGCCAAAATATGTGTAGGCGGCGGGAATGTTGCCTTCTTCACCATCGGGCTCACTTGCCATGGCAAGGCCAAGCTGGCGCAGGGCGGCTAGCGTTTGGTCTGTTTCAGGGATGCGGTTATCCGGATTGACCGTTAGATCGCCGAACATAAAGTCGACCTCTGGACCCGGTTCTGCGGGAGGCAAAGCCAGATCGAGCTGCTTGGCCGCACGCCCCGCGGCTGACATAGTATTGGCAAAACCCTGTATTCTGAACGGCGTGCCGCGATAAACCGTTGTTCCGTGTTGACGCATGCGCATGACATCTCTCCTCACAGTCAGGGTTGAGAAATGCGCAACAGATTTTATTCCGTCACATCCCCCTGTTTGTGAGTGATAGCGATCCTGAACAGACGCTCTGTGTGTTTCCCCACAGAGCGTTCTTCGCATTGCATTATTCTGTCATCATCATGACCGGCAGCGCACTATGCAGTCAGTTTAAAGACGGCCCGCAAAGAATGTCCTTTCCAATGCTTGCTGACGTATCGACAGAACCATTGATATCTGATCTGGTCTATCCGCTTTGGATGGACTGGGGATCGTACTTGGCACGCGAAGAGAACGGACTGTTTTCTACACAAACCGGAGACGGTATTTTAGAGAGTTTCGGTGTCGTCTGCTTCGTTGATGTTGTCGAATCCGTGCAGCATGTAGCATCAGACGCCCGCGGCTTTGTCTCTATGTGGACAGACCTGCGTGCAGGGATATCGACTATTCTGGAAAGTCATGACGCGAGCCGCATCGTTCGCTCAACCGGTGATGGTCTGATCCTTTCGTTCAATGAACCAGATCAGGCCATACCAGCGTGCTTGGGTATCCTTAACCTTGCGAAAGCGCGTAGCCTGGAAATGGACCCGGCATTCAAGCTAACATTGCGGATTGGAATTGCTGCTGGTCCTGTATTTTCAGATACATTCGACGTCTACGGCGATACCGTCAATACATCTTCACGATTGGCCAGTCTCGCATTGCCTCAGACAATAGCGATGACGAGCGACAATTTTTTCAGCTGGAAAGCCGGTTCACAGATAGCGCATACGGACATGGGCCTTTGTTATCTGAAACACATTTCAAAGCCGGTTCACGTTTTTCTCCTGCGCCCTGAGGCAGGAGCTCCAGAAGCAAGTGTTGCGAATAAAGCCGGCCATATGCAGCCACCTGCTTCCATCCGCCCCACTGTTGCCCTTGTGCCTCCCGTGAATCAGGACCCTGAAAGCGAAAACAATTTTCTTGGGGATACGATCGCGGATGAATTGATCCGTGGTCTCTCCGCAACGCCGTTGCTGAACATAGTGTCCCGGCTTTCAAGCACTATTTTCACCAAGAACGCCCATCTTGTCGCCGAGATTTCCAAAATTCTAGATGCTGATTTCATCATTACCGGCAGTTACAGCACGCAGGGCAATCAAACGCGGCTTTCTGTCCGTATCCAGGATGCCAAGAAGAATTCCATCGTAGCCCAAGAAGAAATTTTCTTTGAAACCGGTTTCCTTTTCCGCAAGGACATATTGATTTTCGAGCCGTTCATCGGGGCGGTTCATCGGGGCATCCTGCGAACTGGCATAGACAAGCTCAGGCGCTATGCCCTGCCGAACCTGGAGAGTTCCGCACTGCTGTTTGGTGCCATTGCGCTGATGCACCGCCCGAGAAGGGAAGAGTTTATCAAAGCCCACGAGGCCCTTGAGGAACTATGTCACAGACATCCCCGGGAAGCGCAGCCGCTGTCCTGGCTGGCCTGCTGGCATACCATTAACGTCCAGCAGGGGTTCTCGGATGACCCTCGGAAAGACGGCGATCTGGCGCGTGCAGCGGCCCTTCGGGCAGTGGAACTTGATCCACAGGAGTCCCTTGCCTTGTCCATCCTTGGATTGGTTGAAACCAATTTCATGCATAATTTTCCAGAAGCGGAAAGGCTTCTGGATGAAGCAATCCTGATCAATCCCAATGATACATCGGCTCTTTTGCACAAGGCGGCCCTTCTGCAGTTCACAGACCGGGGCGCTGAGGGATATGGTTTGAGCATCCGCGCCAGAAAGCTCTCGCCCTGTGATCCGCACGGATACTACTTCGATACAATTGCTGCCTCCTGTGCTTTCTCGGCTCATGATTATGAAAAGGCTTTGGCGCTCGCGAACAAGGCCCATACGGCCAACAGGTCCTATGCCTCATCAGCCCGCGTCAGGACGGCATCCCTCTGGATGCTGGGCAGACACGAAGAAGCCCGCAAGGCCGCGGCACGGCTGCTGGACATAGAGCCCGGGCTGACGATTGCAGGATGGCTGGAAAGATCACCAGCCAGCGACTTTGATGTTGGATATCGGTTTTCACAGGCCATGCTCAAGGCCGGGGTTCCCGCAAGAGTGACGATTTGAGGAGAAACACATGACGGCTTTTAACGGTTTGAATGGTCTCAACGGACTGAATGGTCTCAATGGGTTGAACGGACTGAATGGTCTCAACGGGTTGAACGGCCTCAATGGACTCAATGGTTTGAACGGACTTAACGGACTCAACGGCCTGAGTGGCGTTGTCCATGCCCAACCACTGGCCATATTGACAGTGCAGGATGGAACTGCGGGCAAGTGGATAAATCCGAAGGACGTCAACATTCCCGCCAGACCCGACCCGGACCCGCGAAAGCTGCCGTCTCGCATTGCCAGATGGTCAACCGATGTGCGCGCCCGCATTATTGATGCAACGCTGTTTTCTCAGTTGGCGTTCATTCCTGACGGGGAAACACTCTCCCTCTACTCCGTCACCCATGCTTCAGGATTGCTGGGAGCCAGCGGCACCTATCGACGCATCGTCGCACTTGCACCGCCAAAAGTGGAGGACCTGGGCAGCAATCAACTGGATCATGTTGCCGCCGCAGCGGCATTGCGCCCTGACCGCCTGCATGAAATCCTGTCGCAGATTACAGTGCCCATCGGTCATCTGAGCCAGGTCGTCATGCTGTGCGAGGAGCGGCACAGATGGACGCTGGAGATGCTGATGACCGTTTTCCGTCTCTCGGTCTTTGCCGAAATGCAGTTCAAGCATCATTGCGGACGCCCCCGGCCCGTGGAATTCTCGGCGCAAATTCAACCTGTCATACCAACGCCCCTGCATGGGTCCTGGCCCAGCGGACATGCCACGGAAATGTTCGCCATGGCGCGCCTGTTCTGTTTAATCCTGGATACAGCAGCGACCAGGTTCAAAAAGCCGTTGTTATCGATGGCAAGGCTTGGCAAGCCCATGATGCGCGTTGCCGATAGGGTCGCCTATAACCGCATCGTCGCAGGTGTGCACTTCCCCGTCGATAATGCCGCAGGCATGGTGCTGGGATTTGCCCTGGCTGATCTGTTGCTGGCGCAGGCCTCACCGGCATCGCCCTTGCCTTCCAGCCCGGTTTCCGGCTGGGCGTTTGATGGTTCGGCATTTTGTGACACAAGGCAATCCAATGGACATTTTGCCCATACGGACATGTTGAAATCGCTGGAAGGCGGCAACAAGGTCGGGACACCAAAAACACCTGGGCTGACCTATGACGGCATCCCTGACATTACCGAAACGCCACTGGTTAAATGGATGCTCGAAAAGGCCGTTGAGGAATGGGCCTGATCTAGCCAATTCCTATGTAAGCGACGAAGCCAGGAGTATTCTGTCAGGAGACGGTGTGATGCAGTGGCACAGGCGAACGAGCGTTTTTCAGCAAGGCAGGATTGCCATCGATCCGCTGGCTGATTGGGATATCGGTGCGGTCCGTAGCCAGAAACGGGCCGTGTCCAAGGTTAACACAGCGGAAAATGCCTTGAAGGCCGTGGATGATGAGACACAGGATATTGCCCTGCTCATTCGCCTCAAGGATGGCATCGCGGCTTCAGCGCTTGATGCATACATCAACTCTGCCGCTTCGGGACTGCAAGCCAAGGCCATCATTCTCCCGGTTTACAGCAAAGCAGGCGGCTTCTGGGCTGACGCGCGCTACTGCACGGCGCGTGTATCCAAAGCGTTCATGGACGCTCTGGTCTCGAATTCCGAACTTGAGCAGAGGATTGAATCTGTCACGCTTTCGATAGAACCACGCCCTCTCAATACTGATCTTATCCTTGCAGGAGGTATCAGAAACAAGCCGAGAATTGAGGATGATTCCGTTATCCTGGGCGTCATCGACCATGGAATACCCATTGCCCATGCAACCCTGCGCAATGCCGCTGGCCTGCGCACGCGATTGCTTGCGGCCTGGCTGCAAGATGCGAAAGTAGGTACGGCCAGCAACGGCCAGAAAATTCTTCAGCCATCAGTGTTTGCCTATGGTGCTGACTTCATGCAGGAGGAGGTAAACGATCTTCTGTCCTTTGCAGGGGGGGATGAGTCCGCATTCTACAGGGCCAGCCGGATGTTTATGCCGGACCGCCGCGAGACATACTGGACAATGCAGCATGTCACCCATGGATCAGCCATACTCGGCCTGTTGACGGATACGACGGGAAAACCGGAGGGCCACGCCGAAGCCAGACCCGTGATCTGCGTTCAGTTGCCGGAAAAATCAGTCGCCGATGGCTCCGGCCATTCCCTTGCCGTCAATGTGGTGGATGGCCTGCGCTACATCGCTGATATTGCAGAAAAGACCAGAAAAAACGGAGACCTGAACGTTGCTCCAGTGGTGGTGACGCTCAGTTATGGCAACAATGCCGGACCTCACGATGGCAGGAGTGACCTTGAACTGGCTATCGAGGAAATCAGCGTTCTCTGGAACAAGCAGCACCCGCAATCACCGTTCGTAATCGTTGTTCCGGCAGGAAACAGTTTCCAGTCGCAGGGTCACGCTGTCTGGCGTCGAGATGACGTGACCAGCCGCGAACCCGAAGCGGGCACACTCACCTGGGACATCATGCCCGATGATGCGACCGCCAGTATTGTCCAGTTCTGGCTGCCTGAAAGCATGGTCAACCCGCAACTGAAAATACAAACACCTGGCGGTGTCGCAGTCGTGCTGGACACGACATCATCAACATTTTTCGAGCTCAGGGGCGTGGATGGTTCTGTTGCGCTTGCACAGGCACTTTACTGTCCGGCCAGGGCCAACCGCAGCAAACGGCTTTTCCAGATTGTCGTTGGGCCGACACTTGATCCTGAATATGAGGGCCTTGCAGGGCCAGCCACGGCCCCTGCCGGGTTCTGGCAATTGCAGCTCAGGGCCGATGACATGGGTGAGTTAGATGAGGCACACGCCTGGATCGAGCGTGATGACCGGCCTTTGCGGAGTGGCAGGCAGGGACGCCAGTCCCGTTTCAGCCATGCTGACTACCAGCCAATCCAGCCATCGCTGCAACCCGCTGATGGCACGCTGGAGCATGGCCTTATCAGACGTCCCGGATCAATGAACGGTCTTGCCAACGGCTACGGAACAATCGTGGTTGGGGCGGCACTTGCCAACGATGGCATTGCATCGCTGGCTGGCGAAACATCTTCTTACTCTGGCGGTTCGGCGTCAGGGACCGGCGGTCAACCGGTTGATTTCACGGTAAGCTGTGATCACAGTGCGGTTGTCCTGGGACAGATTTCATCCGGGGTCGCATCCGGCAGCTTTGCGCGCCTTTACGGGACAAGCATGGCAGCCCCCCTTGCCGCGCGAAGCATTGCCGATCACATCGGAATGTTTACGGCTTCACATGCAAAACTTGCGGTGACCGGTTTCATGCTGATGGCTGGAGGCACGCTCAAGAGCCCTGAGCCTGAGCAGTTAAAACCAACCAACCAGGATCGTGATGGCATCGGATTTCTGCCCTTGCCTTAGAGGGACTTCAAAACTGGTTCATGCAAAGCTATCGCCAATCAGTGCCATTTTCCGCAACCTGGGAATATCGAGAAATTCGATGCGCTGTCGCCCCGCCCTCAGGACCCCGATTTTTTCAAGATGGCTGATCTCCCGGGATACCGCCTCTCGATGCGTATTGACTTTCCGCGCAATCGCCTGATGCGTGGGTGCAGGATCAAGGCGCACAGCCCCCACTTCATTGACCCCGGATTCTTGCTTTGTCAGACGCAGGAGTTCCAGCCGGATTCTCTGATCAACAGGTCTGCTGCTGAATTCTTGGAATCGCACCATCTGCAATCTTAGTTTCTTAACAAGATGTTGGGCGATCACGATGGCAAAATCGTTGCTGTCCCGCATGAAGCGCTGGAACGCTGTGCACTGAAGAACACCCACTGTAACATCCGTCAGACACTCGATTGTGGCGGAACGCGGATCATTGTCAATCGCTGAGAATTCTCCAAAACAGTGACCAGCACCTATCTCAGCGTAAGACGTTTCATGTCCGCCTATCGAATAGGCTTTTGCAGCAACCACACCTTCAAAGACCAAAAAGACATCATTGCTCCGGTCATGCTCTGAAACAATTGTCATTCCCGATTTGAAGTGCCTTATGGTAATGCTGCGCCTGAGAGCTTCTCTATCCTGATTGGAAAGACGCTGAAAAAGCACGATAGAGCCAAGATCATAGCCCGTCATTGGAGTTCCCGATCACCGCAATGCTAACATTTAATCAAGCATGTGTTGGCACAAATGTTGCCGCATTTCAAACAAGCGTGATGCGATCAGCAAGGCAGCTATCTCCATTTCACGAGCAACCGGGACGATGATATAGCCGATCTGCGCATCATCGTGGCCGAAGTGTACTATGAGTATCGTCTGGTTGCGCCACACTGCGGTTACCGCTCTGGCGTCTTGCATTCGTATGCAAAATGGTCGACCTTCGCATTTCTGAACCTGACCGAAGGACTACACCATGGCCCGTTGGCTAAAAACCTCCATTGCCCAGACTGACAAGGACGATGCGGACCTGAAAGTGCGCAATCTGGTCGAGGGCCTGCTTGCAGATATCAAAGTCCGCGGGGACGATGCCGTGCGCGATATGTCGATCCGGTTCGACAAATGGGAGCGCGAGGACTACCGATTGACTGACAAGGAGATCAGGGACTGTCTGTCAGAA
>JANMLW010000120.1:0-8946 GCA_031372765.1 Hyphomicrobiales bacterium | reverse complement strand
TTGCGGGATGTATCCGGCTTTGTAGTCGCGACGCTGATGGCACCAGGCGCGGCTGTCGTCATGACCTCAGTTCCTCGCCGTCGAGGTGGACGAAAAGTGCAGGGATAGCCTTGGGCGTAGCGAAACAGGGATGTTCTCCCTCGTGTCTGACCCAGTCACTGGAATCCGGCGCTCGGTCGGTTTGCCGCCGTATCGTTCATTGTCTTTTTCAGCATCGGCGCGTGTCGCGTGGACGACACCATCGCGGTGGTTGGGCAGTGCGTAGAGTGTGGTGAGTTTCAATGCGATAGTGCCGGTATTGATAATGTTGTGTCGTGTTTCAGCGGGAACGAGAACGGCAAAGCCGGGTTGTATGGGGCTGCGGACATCATCGAGGATGGCGTCACCCGAGCCCTCTTCGACACGGAAGAACTGGTCGAGCGCATGTGTCTCCATCCCGATATCCTCGCCGGGCTTGAGGGACATCAGGACAAGCTGGCAATTTGGCGCAGTGTAAAGCACCTGCCGGAAATTCGCATTTCCAGTGGCAGCAACCTCAATGTCTTTGACAAAACCCTTCATTGAGTATGTTCCTTGCTGTGCTTCTGCGGATGATCAGAAGTTTTCTGACTGACCTCGCTCGAGACTCAATCATCCACACCGCGATCTCGTTGCCCGTCAGTCGTATAGATCCGATGCATATCCGGAAGGTTCGGAAACTACCCAGAGGCGCTCGCAGCAGGGCCACACCGGGAGCAGCGCTGATTGATCACCTTGAATGGGTAGTTTCCGAACCTGACTAAAAACCCGGCTTGTGGCTAACTTTGGCATCCGAAAGGCGATAGCAGCCGCTGCATGTGTGGCGTTGTCACGTTTTTGGTCTCAACCGCAGAGTTCTTCCAGCTGTGTTTTCGGAAGGCCCCGACGCCACCGCAATCACATCTGCCCTGATTGGAAAACATCATGTCACACACCAACGAACTCTCCATAACCCGGCAAATCAATGCTCCGCGCAATGTTGTTTGGCGTTGTTGGACAGAGGCAGCACTGCTCAAGCAATGGTATTGCCCAAAACCGTGGCAAGTCACGCAGGCCGAAATCGATCTTCGCCCCGGCGGTCGCATGAATACTGTGCTGGAAGGACCAAGCGGCGAAAAACATGACAACAAAGGCGTCTTCCTGGAGATCGTTCCGATGGAACGCTTGATCTTCACCGATGCATTCACCGAGGGCTTCATTCCTACGCATAAGGCGTTCATGGTCGGGGTCGTGTGTCTCTCAGAGGGTATGGCCGAAGGCACAACAATGCAGTGGAGTGCACGACACTGGAGTGCTGAAGACATGTCCAAACATGAAAGCATGGGCTTCCATGATGGTTGGTCTGCGGCGGCGGCGCAGCTTGCTGACTTAGCCCGGCATACTGCAGCCGAAGATGCCGAATAAGCTTGATGCTCCGGACCTCCGCCATCGACGGACATCCTTGTGACAAACGGGAGACCCCTATGAAGCCACTCGAAACTTGGGCTTTGATCGCTGATGGCGCGCGTGCGCGAATTCTTGTGAACAACGGCCCTGTCCACGGTAATGCGCATCACGGCTCGCAAGGCCAAGTGCCAGCCCAGCATGATTGGGTGCCAGTCGACGGGCTTGTCTTTCAGGGCGATCATTCAGCCACGCATGATCTGGTAACCGATCGTCAGGGACGCAGCTTCAGTTCGATGGGGTCTCGGCGCTCGGCCATGGAGGCCAAGACCGATCCACACCGGGACCAGAAAACAAAGTTTGCCAACTATCTCGCCGGGGTTCTTGCGGATCAGCTTCACGCCGGGGCCTACCATCGCCTGATCATTGCGGCGCCACCGGTAACGCTTGGTGATCTGCGCAGCGCAATATCTGACAAAGTCCGCGCGACAGTCGTCGCTGAGTTCGCCCACGACCTCACCAAAATCCCCAACCATGAGATAGCCAGTCACCTCAAGCCGGTGCCGATCTGACAAAATTTCCGAGCAGAGCAGATGTTAACAAGGACATTTTCCAATGCACGCAATCAAAACCGTCAATCGCAGCATACTGCTCGACACACGTCCGAAAGGCGCGCCGACAGCGACTAACTTCCGGCTCGAAGAGAGAGACATCGTTCCACCCCTGGCTGATCAGGTTCTGACGCAGACACTGTACCTGTCACTCGATCCCTATATGCGTGGCAGGATGAGCGATGCGCCGTCCTATGCCGCTCCCGTGGCACTTGGCGAGGTCATGATCGGCGGGACTGTCTCGCGTGTCGTCGCTTCGGAGAACGAAGTCTTCAAGGTCGGTGATCTCGTGTTGGGGTTCGGCGGCTGGCAGGAGTTCGCACTATCCGACGGCAAGGGATTGACCAAACTCGATGCCTCGATCACCCACCCCTCTTTGGCGCTGGGCGTGCTCGGCATGCCCGGTTTCACGGCCTATATGGGCCTGCTCGACATCGGGCAGCCGAAGACCGGCGAAACTGTTGTAGTTGCCGCGGCCAGTGGCGCGGTCGGCTCTGCCGTGGGGCAGATCGCAAAGATAAAGGGATGCCATGTGGTCGGCATCGCGGGGGGAGCGGACAAGTGCCGCCATGTCGTTGAGGAACTCGGGTTTGACGCCTGCATCGACCACCGCAGCGCCAACCTTCCGGCACAGCTGGCGGCGGCCTGTCCCAAGGGGATCGACATCTACTTCGAAAGCGTCGGTGGCACCGTGTTCGATGCGGTCATGCCACTGCTCAATCCCAGGGCTCGCATCCCGGTCTGCGGGATGATCGCTGCTTACAACGCCACCAGCCTGCCACCCGGACCGGATCGTCTGGGAATGCTCATGGGGATGATCCTGCGCAAGCGCATCACGATGCAGGGGTTCATCATCTTCGACGACTATGGCCCCCGCTTCGGCGAATTCTACGGGCAGATGAGTGCGTGGGTGAAGGACGGAAAGATCAAGCACCGCGAGGATATCGTCGATGGTCTCGACAAAGCACCGGAGGCATTCATCGGGCTTCTCGAGGGCAAGAACTTCGGCAAGCTGATCATCAAGGTCGCGGAGGCTTGAACGCTGGTGGGCAGCGGATACCGCAAGGCAAACCCAACTCCACAAGGTCGGCAGCGTCCCATCTTGTGGCCAAGTCGATCAACAGTGAGCGAACCGATCAGCAAGCACCAACTGGAGCCATAACACCATAAACCCCTGCGCCACAGATACTTGCGGGGGTCGCCCAAGGACGCGACATTCTGGTGTTTCCGGCCAAACAACTCTGGCGCTGGTAGATGTATCGTTGGTTTGCAAAACTGACAGAGCGCGTGCTGCAAGCGGCGACGCGTGCAAAGCATTCAGAACAAGCAGGAGAATGGACGATGCAATGGGATTATCTGGCTATCACCGAAACTCTCGATTCCAGCGAACTCAGCAAGTTGGGGGCAGAGGGATGGGAACTCGTCGCAGTGGTCTCACCCGCGCATTTTGTGTTCCACTATTTTTTCAAGCGCAAAGCGCACGCCTGATGTTGGCCACTCGACCTTCGCAACAGGGCCAAAACGACGCCAACTTTAACTTATAACCGGCGGGAAATTGGGGAGCAGGTCAGTGTCTGCCCGTCTGCCAAACCCAGCGGCTTGCCCAAATTCCGGATAATCATCTCATCCAGATAGGAAATGCCATGTCGCACGATATTCTGTTCCAGCCGATCAAGCTCGGCGAAATCGAACTTTCCAACCGCATCGTGATGGCCTCGATGACGCGCGCACGTACGGAAAACTCGGACCTGATTCCGACCTCCCTTCAGGCTGATTACTACCGGCAGCGCGCCTCGGCCGGACTGATCCTGACGGAGGGCTCCTGGCCGAGCCGCGAGGCGATCGGGGCAATCCACGTCCCGGGACTCTTCACCGAAGCGCAGGCGGAGGGCTGGAAGCGCGTGACGGACACTGTCCACGAGGCTGGTGGCCGGATCATCGTGCAACTCGGTCATTGCGGCGCGGTTTCACATCCCGAACTGCTCGGCGGCTCTCTGCCGCTTGCCCCGTCCGCAGTCAGTGTGAACCAGCAGGTATTTACGCCGGGCGGGTTTCAAACCTCACCTGTGCCTGCGGCTATGACGCTCGACGATATTTCCCGGACGATTAGCGACTATGCAAACGCGACCCGCCTTGCACAGAAAGCTGGTTTTGATGGAGTCGAGTTGCACGGAACGGTAGGCTATCTGATCCCAGAGTTCCTGAATGACAGCTTCAATCTCCGCGACGATGACTACGGCGGCAGTGTCGATAACCGCAGCCGGTTTCCGCTGGAAATTCTGGAGGCAATGGCCTCCGAATGGCGGCCGGGCCGGGTTGGCTTGAAGCTCAGTCCTGCGGTGTCGATGGGCGATCTTCGCCCGACGGCGCAGACACTTCCGACCTACAAGCATCTTGTTGCACAGGTTTCCAAACTGAAACTCGCATATATCCAGTTTCAGCATAGTGATACTGACCTTTCCGGAACACCTGTTGAGGCCCTGAAAGACGGCACTGCCGGGTATTTCCGCAGGTACTATGACGGGCTCATCATTGCGAATGGCGGCCTAAACAAGGATACCGCCGAAACATTGGTGCGGTCGGGGCTGGCGGATCTGGTGGCGTTCGGGACTCCGTACCTCGCCAACCCGGATCTCGTTGAGCGGTTCAGGAATGATGTTCCGCTGGCACCGGTGCCGTTACGGGAAACATGGTACGCGGGGGGAGCCCAAGGATATACCGACTATGCCCGCGCAACTGAAACCTCCGATGCGCAAGGTAATCGATCCAGCCAATAGTAAGATAAGTAAGGTGATGCCGTGGATCGTCAAGGCTGGCCTCTTCCAACGCCCGGGGGCGTTGGAAGAGGCCATGCAGCCAAAACAATTTAACTGTAAGGTAAGGGTTTCGGCAATCTTATCGTGAGGACTGTTGACAACTGATCGCTGAAACTTGCAACGCACCACTGTCAGGCGACCTTCGTTGAAGCCTGACCAACGATACGGCCATCCACAACCTCGATGATCCTGTCGCAGCGCTTGGCGAGGTCCAGGTTGTGCGTCACGATCAGAAAGGTCGTGCCGTTCTCGACATTCACCTTGCGCATCATCGTGAACACCGTGTCAGTCGAGACCGTGTCGAGGTTGCCGGTAGGTTCATCCGCCAGTATCAGCGAGGGGTTCATCGCCAGCCCGCGCGCGATGGCCACGCGCTGCTGTTGGCCACCCGACATGTTGTTGGCGAGGTTGTTCTCCCATTTGTCCAGTTCCACTTCAACCAGAAGATCATGGGCGCGCGCGCGCATGGCGGCGTTGGGGAACCCCTGGTCAACCAGCATCGGCATCATCACGTTCTCGAGTGCCGTGAAAGCCGAGATCAGAAAGTGGCTCTGGAAGACAAAGCCGATGCTGTGGCCGCGCAGTTTCGTCAGGGCTTCATCGGCCAATGCTCCAGTATCCTCGCCGTTGATAAACAGCCTACCCGAGCTTGGCCGATCAAGAAGGCCGATGATGTTGAGCAACGTGCTCTTGCCCGAGCCCGATGGCCCCATGAGGGCCACGAACTCACCCCGCTTCAGCACCAGATCGATGTCGTGCAGCACCTCAATCTCGGCGGCGGAGCCAGGGTTGTAGGTCTTGCAGACAGATTCCAGCCGCAAGACGGAATCGGGCAAGACAAGGTCGGGCACTTGCGGTCCCTCAGCCACGCATTGCCACCACGGGATCGAGCTTGGCGGCGCGTAGCGCCGGTACAACGGCCGCGCCAAACCCCGTGATGGTCGCCAGACTGATCACGACAATGAACAATTGCGCATCAAGGGCAAAGGCGAAGGGCTGGCTGCCGTCGGCTTGCGTCAGGATAATGCGGAACAGCATGACACCAAGCGTGCCAAGACCAGATCCGGCTATGGCTCCCAGGAACGACAGGATGCCGCCCTGCAGCAGAAAGACTCCCACGATCTGGCGCCGCGAGGTGCCCATGGCGCGCAGAATACCGATGTCCTTTGATCGTTGAATGACGGAGACGACCAGAACGCTGGCCATGCCGAAAGCAACCGAAAGGCCCACGAAAAACTCGATAGACCCAAACGAGATGTTCTGGGTTCGAAGGATCTCGAAAAACTGCGCGTTTGTCTTGATCCAGCTGTCCGCACGAACGTTCGTCGCCGCCTGAACCATGGTGGCGATCGCTTCGGCGGCATAGGGGTCTGCCAATGTCACATCGATGGTAGTCACACCACCGGGCAGGCCTGCCAGTGTTTGCGCCGTCCTGAGCGCGAGATAGGTGTAACGGGCGTTTACTCCCTTGTTGCGAAGATCGAAGATGGCGCGGATGCTCAAAGCGCGCGTCAAGCCACTTGCGGCGGTGATGTTGATCTTGTCTCCCAGAGTGACGCCGAGATCCTTGGCGAGTTCCGTGCCGATGATGATGTCTTCGCTCGTGAGGGTTGGCTGACCAATGACGAAGTATGACGGTATCCTGATGATCTTGAAATATTCGTCTGGCTCAATGCCCGTCAGCGTGATGGAGCGGCTGGCATCACCCCGGACGGCAAGGGCCGCAGCCGAAATCGTCGGCGTTGCGGCGACAACGTCAGGCCGATCGCGCAAAAGCCGCAATACAGATTGCCACTGATCGATGGAACGTGGCCGCTGAGCCGGTTTCTGGATCGTTGCAGCCTCCACTGTGCCGTGTGACAACCGCAGCGGTCGTGCCACTTCTTCGGCGTTCAGAAGCTGGATATGCGGCTGGGATGACAGCAATTCCTTGACGAAGTTGGCTTGTAGCCCCGTCATCAGGGATGACATGAACAGGATGACAGCCACCCCGATGGCCACGCCAACGATGATGAACAGCGTCTGCATCCGGCCTTCCTTCAGGAACCGGATGGCCGTTATCCATTCGAATGGCGTCCACCGGTTCACGGGAGCACGACGGTCGGAGCGCGGATGCGGATGCGTTGGCCATCCTTGACCTTGGAGGCCGCGGGAACGATCACCGCGCCTTCCGCGAGGCCAGTGAGAATTTCTGCCTTGCCGACGCTGACCAAACCCACGATGACCTCCTGGCGTCTGGCGTGGCCATCTTCGACTTTCAGAAGCCAGGGTTTGCCCGTGTTCAGATCACGGAGATCGGCGACCGATACAATGATCGCATTGGGCCGCCGCGCCACTTCGATATCGACGGACACCGTCATGTCCTGCCGAAGATATGGTGGCGGCGAAACAACATTGAGCTTTACCTCGACAGACGCGCGCTGCAGGTCCACCGCCGGGTTGATGAAGATCACGGTCGCTGCGAAGTTCTCCTTGCTGAAGGCGTCGGCGGAAACGAGCGACTGCTGCTTCAAAGCGATCAGCGCCAGGTTCTTCTCGTCGATCTGGATGGTGATCTGCATCTCGCCCGTCGGCGACAGGCGCATCAGCTCCTTGCCGGACTGTACGACGTTCCCGACCTCGACATCACGCCAGATCAGCACGCCATCGCGCGCAGCCTTGATCACGGTATAGCCTACACGCGTCTGCGCCGCGCGAAGCGTGGCTTTCGCTTGGACAAGCTGCGTTTCAGTCACGGTGAAATCAGCTCCGCCGGGGCGGTTGCTGAACACTGTCAGCTCCGCATTGCGCACCTGCGACCGCGCGATATCGAGGTTCTTGGTCGCCTCGTCAAAGGCGACACGGGTGCTGACTCCATCGGCCAGAAGCTTGCTCACCCGCGCGTAGATCTGCTGGGCATAGACCAGCGTGGCCTTGGCTTCGCCGAGGCTTTGCTCCGCAGCGGGCAAGGTCAGATCGCGCACCTGCCTGACACGCGCTTCCGCTTGGGCCAGTTGCCCCTCCGCCAGCACCGCGCTTGTATTGGCTTCGCTGTCGTCGAGCCGGATCAGCGTCTCGCCCGCGCTGACCTGCTGGCCCTCCATCACGGGGATGGCTGAAACCACGCCGGTAATCTGGCTGCTGACGCTGACGCGGAAGGGCGTCTCGACATGACCGCTGGCAACGAGTGTCTGCACGAGGTCCGCCCGCACGACCGGTATGGCGGTTATGACGGGGCCGAAGAGAAAACTACCACTGAAAAACCAGGCGATGGCCGCGATCGCTGCAACGGTCGACGCAACCCACAACCAATTCCCATACCGTCGGGGCGGCGCAATCGGGATTGCAGCCGACGCCTTTGGTGCTGGAGGCGTGACAGCAGTGCTGGCCAATTCAGCCGTGTTTAGAGCACCTGACGCGCTGCCAGCCTTGTCTGGCATCAGGCGGCCCAGGGATCGTAACTGCCGAAGCTCCAGACATGACCTTCAAGGTCCCGGCAGGAATATCCGCGTCCGCCATAGTCTTCATCCTTGATCGCCATGACGATCTCAGCCCCGGCACTAACCGTCCTGGCATAGTGCTGATCGACATCGGTGACGATGATGTAGACACTCTGCGAGCCAACTGCGCCGCTCTCCGCAGGAGATTTGACGAGGTTGTGGAATACGTTGTTGTTGGCCGAGCCCAGCATGATCATCCCGTTTCCGAATGTCAGCTGAGCGTGTGCAATCTCACCGCTCTTGTCCGGGATGACGAGATTTTTCTCGAAACCAAATGTTGCGCAAAGCCAATCGATCGCAGTCTTTCCATCTCTATAGCGTAGTGTCGGAATCACGGCCGTTTTGGTGCTCATCTCAGTTTTGTTCATTGCATGCTCCTGCACCTGGTTGGCTGGCCCCAATTCCGCAATTCTGAAATACTCGGCCCGGACAATCATATCGAGCATGCGCCGCGCCGCGTGGATGGTAAGCGGGTGAGGCGTCGAACCCACTCGTGGCGTAATGGTGGCTGCCATTTCCCGCGCGCGTTCCCGCTGCCCGTCGGACATCTGGGCCAGCAGCGTGATCATTAGGTTTTCCAGCGCGATGATGCGGATGCGCAGTTGCGCCAGTCCCGTGTCGGTCAAAGAGGGCACGTCG
>JANMLW010000116.1:0-13769 GCA_031372765.1 Hyphomicrobiales bacterium | reverse complement strand
GTATCGGATAGAAGGAGTAAACCTGTCAGCCTCTACTGATTGATGGCAAACCGCCGCGCCCACAGGCCGGTGTTGGCAATGCGCCACAAGGTAAAATCCATCGGCGTTTCAAACCTCAAGAGGTTTTCTGCGAGCTTGCGTGTGGCCTCGGCATTGAAAATATCGGGGAAATGCGACACGGCAAGCTCTACCCCCTCATGCACGACATCCCGCAGTGGTCCGCGCATCCAGTCACTCTCGGGCGTGGCAAAACCCAGTTTATCCCGCCGCGCCAGAACCTTGTGAGGCAAGCGGCCCTTCATTGCATCGCGCAACACACGTTTGGTCAGGCCCTTGTCAAACTTGTTGTCGGCAGAAAGCCGCAGCGAAAACTCCACCAGGCGGTGATCAAGAAACGGCACCCGTGCCTCGATGCCGTGCGCCATGCTGTTACGATCCTCCCAGTGCAGCAGCATGGGCAGGTTTGTGGCGTGGGTGAGCAACCTGCACTGCGCATCAAGCGATTGCACATCTGACCAGCCAAAGCGCGACGCTGCCGTACTTTCGGCACTGATCAAAGGCTGTCCAGTGGACGTTAACCATCCGCCTTCGGCAACATCGCGGTGTACGCCCCGCAGGCGGGCGCGTAATCCATGTGGCAGCAATTGGCGCACCAATCCGCCCAGATCGATGCGCAGGCTTGACCGGTCAGACAGTGTGCCCGCCAGCGTAAGCAAGCGACCCTGCAACAGCAGATCAACCAACCGACGCGCAGTCATCCAATGATAGCCGGCCAGATGCTCATCCGCACCCTGCCCGTCCAGCATGACCTTGATGCCATTGGCCTTGGCTTCCTTGAACACGCTCCATTGCGACAGGATCGAGGTCGACCCAAAGGGCTCATCCTGCACATGTACGATGCTGTCGAGATGATCACGCAGCATGGCCGGATCAGGTGTCAGGCGGCAGGCTTTGAAACCCGTGGCGTCAGAAATGGCCTGAGCATAGGCACCCTCATCGACGGAGGTGCCCGGATACACCGCCGACACCGTCGCAAAGCGCCGTCGTTCCTCAGGGTCTGTCAGCATTTCCGAGACCATGGCGACCAAGGTTGAGGAATCGAGCCCCCCAGAAAGACATGACCCTACCTGCACATCAGAACGCAGATGCAGACGAACGGATTCCTCAAGCAAGGCGTTGACGGATTCAGCAGCCCCCTCAGGCTGCATGATGCGTACATCGATTTCAGGGATGTGATACCAGCGACGGATGATAGGCTGGATGCGCGATGTTGATAGATCGAGCGAAAGACATTCGCCGCCGCGGATTTGCGACACACCATCAAACAGTGTTTCTTCGGTATGGTCCTGCATGCCGTAGATCAGGAAATCCCGCAGGCGTGCCTCGTTGACGCGATGGGTTACGGGCGCCAGTCCGATCAATTGCTTGATCTCGGAAGCCAGCGCCAATCCTTGTGCATTGCTGGTGATATACAGAGGCTTGATGCCGTAGCGGTCCCGCGCGGCAAACAGACGCTGTTCCTTGCGATCCAGGATAATGACGGCAAACATCCCGACAAGACGATCCAGCGCCTGCTCGCCCCATTCAATATAGGCCTGAAGCAGCACCTCGGTATCTGTCGCAGTCGAAAAGACACGGCCTTTGTCCCGCAACTCCTGACGCAACTCGATGTAGTTGTAGATTTCACCGTTCAGCAGAATCTGGAACCGCCCGGATAAATCTGCGAGAGGCTGCAACCCCGCATCGCTCGTGTCGATGATCGCCAGTCTGCGATGCCCCAGCGCCACAGGTCCGGCAGGTGAGGGAAAAACCTCCCACCCCAGACCATCCGGTCCGCGATGCGCAACACGGTCTATCCGGTCAGGATCAGGTGCAAAACCAACGGAGGCAAACAATCCACACATAGGCGTCGTCTAAACCGTGAAGCCTGTTGTGGCCAGAGCCATCACGTAAACACCAGTTCCAGACCATCATAAGCCGGGCGGATATGGGCAGGCAAATCGTTGCACAAGGTTTGATAGTCCAGATCACTGTGCAGGTTGGTGAGGATGGCGCGTCCCGGCTTCATGCGGACAATCCATTCCAGAGCCTGTTCCAGATGAAAATGCGTGGGATGCGGCCTTATACGCAAGGCATCGATAATCCATAGATCAAGACCCGCAAGGTAAGGTATGCTTTCATCCGGCACGGCGCTGACGTCAGGCGTATAAGCCATGGTTCCCACGCGTAAGCCGAGCGCATCAATGCTGCCATGCGCCAGCCGAAAAGGCATAACAGGGATAACACCGCCCTCTCCTGTTACCTCAAAGGTGATGCCCTGCTCGATGCGTCGTTCCGTGAGGATTGGAGGATAATCACTGCCTTTGGGCGTGCGGAAGATATAATCGAAACGCTGCAACAGGCCACTTGCCGTCGTTTCATCACAGAAAGCGTCAATGCGCTGGCGGTTGTGCAGCACCAACGGGCGGATATCATCAATACCGTGCGTGTGATCGGCATGGTCATGAGTATAGATGACGGCGTCCAGCTTCTGCACATGGGCATCAAGCAACTGCTCGCGCAGATCGGGCCCGGTATCAACCAGCGCTGTGGTCGATCTTTCACCATCAGTCTGGCGGATAAGCACCGAACAGCGCCGCCGCCGGTTTCGTGTCTCAGCGGGATCGCAAGCCCCCCAGCCGGAGCCAACACGCGGAACGCCACCTGATGAGGCACAGCCAAGGATGGTGATGGTACGCATCATGCAAACCTGACCGTTGCGGGCAAGCGCGTGAAAAGGCGCTCGGCATTGGCCGTGGTGATTGTCGTTATATCAGCCAGCGAAACGCCCTTGATATCTGCCAGAACCGATGCGGTGTGTCGCACAAAGGCTGGCTCATTGCGCTTTCCACGGTGTGGCATCGGTGCAAGATAGGGTGCATCGGTTTCCACAAGCAAGCGGTCGAGAGGGGTTGCTGAGGCGATATCGCGTAAATCCTGGGAGGCCTTGAAGGTGAGAATGCCGGACATGGATAGATAGAACCCCAATGCCAAACCGCGCCGTGCCAGTTCCGCGCTGGACGAGAAGCAATGCAGAACGGCGGGATATGCGCCCTTTGCGCTTTCATCCTCCAGAATGTGGATCATGTTGTCATCGGCAGCACGGGCGTGAATGACGAGCGGTAATTGCGTTACACGCGCCGCCGCAATATGCGTGCGCAACCCTTGTGCCTGCGCTTCGCGCGGGGCCTTGTCGTAATGATAATCAAGCCCGGCTTCACCAATGGCAACGCACTTGGGATGCGCCGCCAGACCAACAAGCTGTTCAACCGTCACATCGAGTTCCTGATCCGCATAATGGGGATGCGTGCCAACCGAGAAAAACACATTCTCGTGCTGCTCGGCCAAGGCACGGTAACTGGCGACACGGCTGACATGGGTCGAAATCGTGATCAAACGCGAGACGCCCGCCTCTTTGGCCCGCGCCATTACGCCAGCGAGATCAGCAGCGAGATCGGGAAAATCGAGATGGCAGTGCGTATCAATCAGCATTATGCCGCTTCCGGCTCCATATAGCGCGGGAAAATACCCTCTGGTGCGGGTAGCAGTGCCCCGCTGACAAGCGCTCGCGCCTGCACTGCATTCGCTAACATGCGCTGCTCGGCCGGAACCGCCAGCAGATCGAGCAGCTTTGCCGCCGCATCCGGAATGAACGGCAGACAGCAGATGCCCACCATACGCAAAAGTTCAGCCGTGACATAGAGCACCGTATCGCGACGGGGCGGATCAGTCTTGGCGAGCTTCCACGGTTCCTGTCCCGCGAAATAGCGGTTGGCCTCGCCTGTCACGGCCCATATCTCGTTGAGCATGGCATGAAGCGCAAAATCCTGCATCGCTTCACGCAATTTATCCGGCAAGGCATAGGCCATCGCCAGCATTGCCGTATCGGCAGCGCTGAAAGTGCCCTTCACTGGCACCTTGCCCTCCACGCCCTTGGCGATCATCGAAAGCGAGCGCTGTGCCAGATTGCCCAGGTCATTGGCCAGTTCCGCATTGATGCGGTTGACAATCTGCTCATGGCTGTAGTTGCCGTCCTGACCGAAGGCGACCTCACGCAGGAAGAAGTACCGCACCTGATCCACGCCGTAGGCCTTCACGAGATCGAAGGGATCGACAACATTGCCAACCGACTTTGACATTTTCTCGCCCTTGTTGAGGACGAATCCGTGGCCAAAAACCCGCTTGGGAAGTGCCAAACCCGCCGACAGGAGAAAAGCCGGCCAGTAAACCGCATGAAAGCGGATGATGTCTTTGCCAATAATATGCACATCCGCCGGCCAGCGCTGCCATTGCGGAAGGCTCTCATCAGGAAACCCAACGCCGGTTATGTAATTGGTCAGGGCATCCACCCAGACATACATAACATGGGCATCGTCATCGGGCACCGGTACGCCCCATTTGAAGGTGGTACGGCTGATAGACAGGTCCTGCAATCCGCCTTTCACGAAGCTGACGATCTCGTTACGGCGTGTTTCTGGCCCAATGTAATCTGCTTGCGTCTCATAGAGCTTCAGCAACCGCTCTTCGTAGGCCGAAAGACGGAACTTGTAGTTCTGTTCCTTCACCCACTCTACGGGCGTGCCCTGCGGCGACAGTTTCTGGCCATCTGCTGCGATGGTCAGTTCCTTTTCGGCATAATAAGCCTCGTCACGGATCGAGTACCAGCCCTCGTATTCATCGAGGTAGATATCGCCGTTTGCCTTCATCCGTCGCCAGATTTCCTGCGATGCGGCATAATGAGCGGGTTCGGTGGTACGGATGAAACGATCAGGCGAGGCATTGAGTGCTTCACCCATGGCCTTAAACCGCGCGGCGTTGCGGTCTGCAAGCGCACGCACGGGAATGCCTTCCTTATCGGCGGTCTGTGCCATCTTTTGCCCGTGCTCGTCGGTGCCGGTCATGAAGAAAACATCGTAGCCATCAAGCCGCTTGAAACGGGCAATGGCATCGGCCGCGATCAGTTCATAGGCATGGCCGATATGCGGCACACCATTGGGGTAGGAGATCGCGGTGGTAATGTAGAATTTGCCGCGTGAAACCATAAAAGACCGCCTTGACCCTTGAGGACCATCAAACCTGCTCTACTGTGCGGCGCGCCGCTCGATATCCGCAAGTTCGGAGAAAATGGACAGGAGGAACGGGCGTCGATCGAGATTGTAGTCATCGACATCCCGCGCCGAACGACGCAGCTTTTCCCATAGCTCGGCTCTGGCGGCAAGAGTTGCTTTGCCACGGGTTGCTTTGCCACGGGTTGCTTGGATATTGGCACCGGGCTGATCACGCAATGCTTGCAATCCTGTCCGCAGATGCCGCTCGATGCCGTCCACGACAATCCGGAACATCGCCAATCCTGCCTTGCCCGTTGTCTTGTCGACAAGCTGCATCAGAGACTTCGTGCCCGCATGCGTGATATCATCAAGGATTTTGCCAAGGTCGCGCCTGAAAGCCGCTCCTGTTGGCTCCATAAGGTCCAATGCTTGCCGCATGCTGCCTTCGGACTGCGCGGCAGCCTCAACGGCACTGGCCTCATCCACCCCCGTTATGCGCTTTATACCCTCCTGCACCATGATTTGCGTGAGGGCGGGGATGCGCAACGTCCGGCAGCGGGAGCGGATTGTCGGCAGAAGCTGACCGGGACGATGCGCAACAAGAATGAAGATCGATCGTGCCGGTGGCTCTTCCAGCATTTTCAGCAGCGCATTGGCGCTGGAACGGTTGAGATCATCCGCCGCATCGACAATGACGATGCGCCAGCCACCCGCACCTGCTGTAGTGCGAAAGACCGACAAGGCATCACGCACCTCATCAACACTGATCTCCGTGCGGAGGGACTTGCGATCTTTGGTCAAGCCACGCCGCACAACCGAAAGGTCCTGATGCGACAGGCGTGCGACTTGCCCGGAAACGGGATGCTCAGCACCAACGAACAGCGATGTGGCGCTCTGAACGATAGCCGATGCCGGATCGGGATGTGCGAGCAAAAACCGAGCAAAACGGTAGGCCAATGTCGCCTTGCCAATACCTTCCGGGCCGGTCAGCAACCAGGCGTGGTGCAACCTTCCGGCGCGATGAGCGTCAAGTAAATTCATCTCAGCATTGGATGATCCGCCATACCAGAGCATTTCACGCGGATGGGGGAAATTCCCGAAACGATCCGCTTCCAGTTCAAGATCATCACGTTCAAAATTAAAGAAATCAGTCATTTGACACTATTGTTTCATGTCTTTGATCAGGCGTAGTTTGACGACTTCGGCGATTGTCCGGGCAATGCTTTTCTCATCCCCCGCCGCATCAATCACAGCACAGCGCATTGGCTCCTGCCGGGCGATTGTGAGAAACGCCTCCCGCACACGCTCGTGAAACACCATATCCGCCGCCTCAAAGGCATCAGCAGCAATCTCGGTACGCCGACGGTTGGCACGCGCCAGACCGTCTTTTGGTGCTATATCCAGCACGATTGTCAGATCAGGGCGGGTTGCGCCCACCGCCGCTTGCTCAACCGTTTGCACCAACGCCATTGCAACCTCGCCTGCTGCACCCTGATAGGCCCGGCTGGAATCAGCGAACCGGTCACAGATGACCCATGTGCCGGCTTTCAAAGCCGGTTCGATCAATTGCTGCACGTGGTCGTGCCGTGCAGCGGAAAACAGGAACAGTTGCGTGATGACATCCATCCTGATCTCAGGATCAAGCAGTAACCCGCGAATACGCTCCCCCATGGGAGAACCACCTGGCTCGCGGGTGATGCGCACGGTCATGCCCTGCTTTTCAAGCATGGTGGCCAGATGGCGCATCTGGGTGGACTTGCCACTGCCCTCCCCGCCTTCGAAAGTGATGAACCGGCCTCGCGTCATTTTGCAGACCCTCGCCTGAGCAGACTCAATACTGAGTCAGCAGCATTGTCCCATGCTCGTTTGGTCAATGATCCTTCAGGCACGGATTCCAGCGCAACCACGGGCGCCTCCAAAGCGATGACCTTGCCACGCAGAAGGACAAGAAGTCCAACTTCCGCACCGATCTCGATGGGAGCTTTCAATGGCCCTTTGTAGGTGATCCGCACGGTCACGGGGTCGAGTGCCGATCGAGGCATCAGGGCTTCAAGATCATGCGCCAGTCCAAGATTGACAGTCCCTGCTGTTCCGCCGCTGACTTTCGCTTCCGTCAACGGCACAGATTTTTCAAGCAAGGTCTTGCGCTCGAAATTGGCAAAACCCCATTCCAACAGTTTGCGGCTGTCGGCAGCGCGGACTTGGGCACTTTCCGCGCCCAGAACCACGGCAATGAGACGACGGTCATTCTGGACAGCCGATGCCACAAGATTGAAACCAGCTTCTGCGGTGTTGCCCGTCTTCAGGCCATCGGCGCCAATGTTCATGGGCAGCAGCGGATTGCGGTTGGTCTGTCGTATCTTGTTCCAGGTGAATTCCCGCTGGCCAAACAGGGTATAAAGCTCTGGATAGTTGCTGATGATATGCAGAGCCAGAATCGCCATTTCGCGTGCTGTCACCCGCTGTTCAGCATGGGTAAAGCCGGTCGCGTTGCGAAACTGCGAGCGTTTGAGGCCAAGAATTGCTGCACGCTTCTGCATGCGCTGAACAAAAGCCTGCTCACTACCCGCAATGCCCTCAGCGAAAGCGAGAGCTGCATCGTTGCCAGACATCACGATCAAGCCTTGCAACAGATCAACTACAGCCACACGGCTGTTGATGGGCGCATACATCGCAGCGCCGCCTGACGGGGCCCCACCGCGCCGCCAGACATTTTCAGTTATGGGAAACTCGGTCTCCTTGGTGATTTCGCCTTTGGCCAAGGCATCAAAAACCGTCTCGGCAGTCAGCAACTTCACAAGACTGGCGGGCGCGACAAGATCATCCGCCGCCTTCTCGAAAAGCACGGATCGCGTGCCGACATCATACAGAAACGCGACTGGCGAAGTAATCTGGATGGACTGCGCAAAGGCTGACGGAATTGCGCAGAAAGCCATGAGAATGGTAAGGAAACAGGATTGCAAGAACCTGACGGTGCCATGCGGACGCGTGCTCACATCTGCCCCCGCATGTGAGCAATGCGTGCTGGCAAATCATTCATGTGTCCCACAACATCGGCGGCACCTGCCGCATGCAACCGGGATGACATCAGAACTGCATCATAGGCCGCTCCAGTGTAACCGATGACCTTCATGCCCGCCCGCCGTGCAGCCATGACACCGGGAACAGAATCCTCGACAACAATGCAGGCATGGGGATCATGCCCCATCGTGCAGGCCGCAAGGAGAAAGACATCCGGTGCAGGCTTGGCGCGCTTGACCTGTTGGGCCGAGAATATTTTTCCTGCGAAGATATCCATAAGACCCGCGCGACCGATATTCTCATCCAGATACGGTTGGCCGGAGGATGACGCTACGCAGCAATCACCACCAATCGCAATAACAGCCTCCCGCACGCCGGGCAAAACAAGCGATTCACACGCAATGCGACGATGAATCTCCGCATCAATGGTGGCATTGAACCCTTCGGGAAATGCACGCCCGTAATCCTTCATTACGACGGACCAGCCAACATGGCCGGGCATCCCGACAAAGGCGGATATGTAGCGATCCATGGTCCATTCACGCAGTCCCAATGTTTGAATTGCATCCAGACAGACAGCCGCAACAACCCGTTCGCTATCAATCAAGGTGCCGTCACAATCATAGATCATCAAACCCGACAAGAAATGCCCTCCATCCATGCGTTGCATAAACCATTTTGCGCACTTGATAACCATCCCGTTCCCTCTAATTCTTGGTTTGCGAAGAGAGAAACGATTCCGCGCGTGGCAGGATAATATGCGAAGCTGTTTTGCTGCAAAAGACAGGGCTGCCGTGAGTTGCTTTCGCGGCCTGTCCATTATGATGACATTTTTCCTCTACGGCCTGATGCAGATATGCACGGCCTCGGCCCAGGGCCGCAACTGCGAGCGGATGCTGCACGAGGAGGATGCCTATATCGTTTGCAAGGTGGATTTGCGCATGCACCGATTGGCACTCTTCTGGCGCGGACCGGACGGACAGGCTTTCGGTTCACTCACGAACTTGACACGGCACCTGCAATCGACAGGGCAGCAACCGTTGTTTGCCATGAATGCCGGCATGTACCACGCCGAGCTTGATCCGGTGGGTTTGTATGTGGAGAATGGCCGCCAGCAGGTGCGCGCCTCCACCAGCAACGGGCCCGGCAATTTTCATCTGAAACCCAACGGCGTTTTTTTTGTGTCAAACGGCAAGGCAGGTGTTCTGGAGACCGGTCAGTTTTTGCGCCGGACAGTCAAACCAGAACTGGCCACCCAGTCCGGCCCCATGCTTGTGATCAATGGCAAATTGCACCCCCGTTTTCCTGTGGAAGGCGTTTCCCGCAAGGTGCGCAATGGGGTTGGCGTCAAGGATGGTGACACCGTTTTCTTTGCGTTGTCAGAAAGTGGCGTGACCTTCACGGACTTTGCCAAACTTTTCCGGGATAAACTGGGAGCGTCCAACGCGTTGTTTCTGGATGGCTCGGTGAGCAGCCTCAAGGCGCCTGGGATCGACAAGATCGGCTTTCGCTCCCTTGGCCCGATGATTGCCGCCTTTGAGCGCCCACGCACCGCCAACCGTTGATCTGGTGACATAACGCGCTATAGCTTGTCATGAGATCTGGTCAGGGGGAGTGATATGGCAAAAGCGGGAATGAAAGGTGCGGCAAAATCAGCGGCACAGGATACATCGTCATCCACACCGAATGCCAAGGCCAAAAAGCCCGGCAAACCCCTCAAGATAAGCAAGACCCCGAAGAAAACTGCTGACAAGCAACAGCTTGATATTAGTGTGAAGGAAATGTTGGCACCTTACCGTGTGACCAAGGGCAAGGGTTTCCATCTGGATGATCACCCGACCGAGGACACCCGCAAGGACTTCGATTTTGACAAGGAAATGTCCAAGGCACTATTGGCTGACAGCATTGATGACCTGCAGAAACTGCAGGATCTGCTGTATGCTGACAATCGCTGGGCTGTCCTATTGGTGTTTCAAGCCATGGATGCCGCGGGCAAGGATTCCACGATCAAGCACGTGATGTCCGGCGTTAATCCGCAGGGTTGTCAGGTTCATGCCTTCAAGCGCCCGTCGGAGGAAGAACTCGACCATGATTTCCTGTGGCGCACCAACAAGGTGCTGCCCGAACGGGGCCGGATCGGCATCTTCAATCGCTCTTACTACGAGGAAGTGCTGGTGGTGCGTGTAAACCCTGGTATTCTCAAAAAACAACGCATTCCGGAAAAATTGCTGGATGATGATATCTGGGACAAACGCCTGAAAGCCATCCGGCAGAATGAAAAGTTCCTGTCCCGTCAGGGTGTGCGAATCATCAAGTTCTTCCTGCATGTGGGCAAGGACGAACAGAAGAAGCGATTGCTGGCGCGCATTGACGATCCTGAGAAGAACTGGAAGTTTGAAGCGGGCGATCTGGTTGAGCGCGCCCGTTGGGACGATTACATGTACGCCTATGAGGAAGCGATCCGCGCCACGGCCAGCAAGCACGCGCCGTGGTATGTCATTCCCGCAGACGACAAGAAATTCATGCGGGTAGCCGTCATGGCCACGATCAAACGCGAAATGAAGAAGTTGAAACTGGAATATCCGCAGATTTCCCCTGAGGAAGCGGCCAAGCTAGGCGAGGCGCGCAAGGCGCTTGAGATCGGGAAGTAATCTTAACAAGAGTTTTCATCACCATTCCGGATCATTTGCTCTAAGTCACACTTCACGATTCGTGGAGCAGCAAAAGTGTCGAAAGGTCTGGATGCACAGAACCGTCTGGCAAACCTTGATCTTTTGCGCCTGATTGCCGCCGTGATGGTGGTGTTTTACCACTACACTTTCAGCGGTTTTGCTACTGGCAGCTGGAGCCCTTTGGCTTTTCCTGAACTTGCCTGGCTGACACAGCACTTCTGGAGCGGCGTATCGCTGTTTTTCATCATTTCAGGCTTCGTCATCGCCTATTCAGGGCAAAACCGCACCGCCTATGATTTTCTGGTTTCGCGTGTAGCCAGGCTCTATCCTGCCTTCATCGTCTGCGTGACACTCACGGCAGCCGGAGTGGCCCTTTTTGGCCCTGCCGGTATTCCTGAATTCCAGATGACGCTGGCGCGCTGGATCGCGGGCTTCTCAATCGTTTCACCCGCCTTTAAGCAACCCTTTGTCGATGGGGCCTACTGGTCCATCGTTATCGAGATAATCTTCTATCTCTGGGTGACACTCCTGATTGCCGCTGGCCTTTTCCAGAAGCGCCAGCTCACCATTATGGCAGTCTGGCTGACCATAAGCCTGGCCAATGAATTCATGCTTGAAAACATTGCTATCAAGCAGCTCTTTACCACGCGTTTTGCTGGCTATTTCGTGCTCGGGATCCTCAGTTATCGCCTGTTTGCAGCAAAGCGTATGCCGAGCCTGGCCGAGAGTGCCATCGGCCTCATGGCCATTGTCCTGAGCCTTCGCAGTGATTTCCAGATGCACGGCTGGATGCTGAAGCACTACAGCGATGTAGCGGCCTTCAACGGTCCCTTGGCGCTGGCAAAGCTCATGGTAATGTTAGCGGCAATCAATCTGGCAATCCGCATTGATCCCGTTATCAGGGCGTCCTGGTGCTATGTATTGGGCGGTTTGACCTATCCGCTTTATCTCATACACCAAAATCTTGGTTTCGTAGCGTTTCACCAACTGCATGGCCAAACGAACCGTTGGCTGCTGCTCGCATCAGTGCTGAGCGTAATGCTTGCTATCGCCTGGCTGGTCTTCAGATACGTCGAGCCACGGGGCCGCAAATGGATCATTGCGCTGGCAGGCAACTTCAAGCGGCGCCTGCCAATGCTCAACGCACTGCCATCACGTTGACGCTACAGATTATTTCTTGCAGTCCGTTTCCTTCAGCATTTCCAGACGCTTCATTTCTCCCTTGAGAGAGAAATCACCAAAATCGAGTTTCAAGGCGCCTGAAACCCCATTTTCATAAAGATCAAAACTCAAGACATAAACAGGGGTGCGCTCACCTTGCCCCGGTTCGAAGTAGCTGATGGACACCGGCCAGCGCTTCATATCCGTCAGACCCGCTTTCTGTGATGCTTCCTCTACAGGACGGCCACCGGAAGACAGCACATTGCCGATGAGTGCCGTAGTGTCATAGATCTTCTCGCCACCATCTGAGCCATCATAGACCTTGATGCCCAGCAACCGCTCGCCGTTTCTGGCAGCGGCAATCAGGCGTATCATGTGATCAGTCGGAAAGATGGCAACACCATCCACATCCATCTTCGTCTGCTTGGGCTGACGCACATTGATTGAAAGGCCGCCATCGCCGGCCCGTTCAGCCTGACCATCGGTGAGTTCAGCCCGGCCGCCATTGACCCGTTTTTCGCCCTTGAATGTCAGCACCTTGCCGTCGCCGGCCTCAAAACTGGTAAGACGCATCTCGGAGATGCGTGACTGTCCTTCGCCATCGGAAATCTGTGTCATCTGGCGAAAATTCGTAGCGTATCCCTCGCAGGCATTGCCGGTGAACTCGATGCCGATGCGGCCGGTTGCCGCTGAAACAGCCTTGCCATTTACGGAAAGCAGGGTCAGTTCATATCCAGCGCGGTGCGGTGCAAGCGGCAATGCATCTGTCTGCGCGAAGGCAGGCAGATTGAATGCCGTACCCATCAGCAGTGCAGTTACGTAAGCAGCTTTCAGATACATCCGCGTTCCCATAAAGCTACAATCCTTGTCGCTGACCGTTTCGATTCATCGCTTTGACACTGCGAATATGGTTGAAGATAGGCAATGATCTGTGATGCGACAATTGCAATTGTTGCAAAGACAGCGCATCGCTCGTTCACGGCGGCACGACCAGATTCTGATTGTTTTGCGGAGGCATTATCATGAGCCAGATTGAAAAGACACTTGCCGATATGGGCATAACCGTGCCTCAGGCCGCCGCGCCGATCGCCAATTATGTTCCTGCCGTGATTACCGGAAACCTGCTGGTTGTTTCCGGACAACTCTGTTTCGGCGAGGATGGCAAGCTCGCTCTGAACCACACAGGCAAATTGGGAGGCACCGTTTCAGCAGAGGATGGTCAGGCTGCGGCACGGCTTTGCGCCATCAACCTGTTGTCTCAGGCCAAATCAGCACTCGGCAATCTTGACCGGATAACCCGCTGTGTGCGCCTTGGCGGCTTCATCAATGTGCAGCCGGAGTTTGCTGTCATGGCCGGGGTCATGAATGGTGCGTCCGATCTGATGGTCGCGGCCCTTGGCGACAAGGGCCGGCATGCACGCAGCACCATCGGTGTCGCCAATCTGCCGTTAAATGCCTGCGTCGAGGTGGAAGCCATCTTTGAATTCGCGTGATCGACCATGAGCACTGGATACAACACCCCCGAATGGCTGATCGCGCAGCCCATTGCACACCGCGGCCTGCATGATCGCGCCAAGGGCATTATCGAGAACTCCGATTCGGCCTTTTCTTCTGCCGTGAAGCATGGATTCGCCATGGAATGCGACATCCAGTTGACCAGCGACGGTGAAGCCGTGGTGTTTCATGATTTTACATTGGATCGCCTCACCGGTCAGTCGGGTGCTGTGATCGACAGTAAAGCCAGTGATCTGGCAAATTATGTCCTCACGGATTGCGCCAACGGCAATACCATACGCACATTGAAGCATCTGGTTGATAGCGTGGCGGA
>JANMLW010000095.1:0-38316 GCA_031372765.1 Hyphomicrobiales bacterium | reverse complement strand
CAAGATCGAGCCGCTTTGCCTGCTGCCATTCGGCCAGTGTGAAGTTAAGCGGGTTTTTCCAGCCATTGGTGCGAAGGCCTTCCGGCAGTTCCCATCCATGTTCAAGGTAGAGTTCGCGCGACAGGTCTTTCAGCCGATTCTTAAAAAACGGCAGGTTGACCGCCTTCATCTCATCGGCATCAATTCGGGACCATACGATATGCGCATGACGACGACCGGCCTTCTCGTGCACTACAAAAACGCATGGCTGGCCCTTTAGGCCCAGCACCGTTTCCGCCCGGTCCGCCGCCGCCCGCAAATCCTCAAGGCTGGCCGAGCCGTCCTTCGGCGGATTAATGCTCAGCGAGAATACACATTGGCGGCAGCGCGTGCCGCGCGCGATGGCATGCGCTTCTTCCATCGCCCCGGCTAGATCATCAGCCACAAAGCCGCGCAGTTCTTCGACCGTGATATGGTCATTGTCCTGCATGTTCAGAAGGTGTGCGGCCAGTTGCCTTGCGCCGCCGCGCTGCGAGCCTTTCAAAATCATGTCAGTCCTCCAAAGCTTCAGCGAAGGAGGATGGCGCGGCCTCCCGCGCATGAGCGGATGACGACGGCGCAGCAGCCAGGTTCCGGCTGAATTCTCTGGAAAGGCCAGAAGCCACATCGGGCAGGCTTTCAACCTTAAGGCCCAGCGCCAGCAGCAGCATGCGGCGCATGGCGCGCACATCGGCGCAGGCAGAGCGAATATCGGCTTCGGTGAATTCATTCACTGGCAGAATACCGATATGCACCGCCTTCGCCAGTTGGTTGAGATTATTGGCCAGCCGCGAGCGGCCCAGCCTTGCAAGTGACTGCGCCAGCATCGCGCGATCAACCGACGGCGCGGGCGCAGTGCGGCGCGCAGGTGCCGCTTCATCGCCAAGCGCCGCCTGCTTCACATAGGTCGAGAGCGGACGGCTCCCCGCCCGCCTTCGCAGGGTTTCAAGTTCAGAGGCGTTGAAGCGCACCGACAACGGCGCAGGCCGACGGCGCGTTGAAATCTCCGGGGAATTGCTCATGGGCGCAATTCCTCAAAACGGATTCCAGAGTGCTTGAGTTGACTTTCCCAGTCCGACAGCGTTTCAAAAAGGAGGTTCGAAAACTCTCCTTCTATCTCCGCCATATGGCTCCTTCATGTTCAGTCCTATCAGGCTTGTGCTGGCAAGCGGATTGCGGGATATTCCGCAATACACCTAGGGAGCCTCTCATGTACGCGCAGGCATTGGACCAAAAGGACACTGCACCCACCTCATTGGAGGATGGCGCAAAGCTGGAGCGCTTCGAGCAGCGCTGTGCTGCTGAAGACAAGATCGAAGCCAATGACTGGATGCCGGAGGCTTACCGCCGGACACTGGTGCGCCAGATTTCGCAACACGCGCATTCCGAGATCATCGGCATGCAGCCGGAAGGAGCCTGGATCACGCGCGCACCCTCGTTGCGGCGCAAGGCGGTATTGCTGTCCAAGGTGCAGGATGAGGCTGGCCACGGTCTTTATCTTTATTCAGCCGCCGAGACATTGGGGGTTTCCCGTGAGGAGATGGACCAGCAACTGCTGGCCGGCAAAGCCAAGTATTCCTCCATATTCAACTATCCCACCCTGACATGGGCGGATATGGGCGCCGTCGGCTGGCTGGTGGACGGTGCCGCGATCATGAACCAGATCCCGCTGTGCCGCTGTTCGTACGGGCCTTATGCCCGCGCCATGATCCGGATCTGCAAGGAAGAGAGCTTCCATCAGCGGCAAGGCTTCGAGATCATGCATACGCTATCAAAGGGCTCAGATGCACAAAAAGCCATGGCGCAGGATGCCTTGAACCGCTGGTGGTGGCCTTGTTTGATGATGTTTGGTCCGCCCGACTCGGCATCCCAGCATTCGGATTCCTCCATGCGCTGGAAGATCAAGCGCTTCTCCAATGATGATCTTCGTCAGAAATTCGTTGATGCCATGGTGCCTCAGGCGCAGTTCTTGGGCCTGACAATTCCCGATGCGGATTTGAAGCAGAACGCTGAATCCGGACATTGGGAATTTGGCACCATCGACTGGTCCGAGTTCAAGCGCGTGCTGGCCGGTGATGGCCCCTGCAACAAGGAGCGCATGGATGTGCGCCAGAAAGCCCATGCCGATGGTGTATGGGTGCGCGAGGCCGCTATGGCCCACGCAGCCAAGCGCCGCCAGCGCAAGCTGGACGCCATGCCGATGGCTGCGGAGTAGCAGGCATGGCAGATGCGCCCATGCCCGTATTTGAAGTGTTTATCCGTCCTAAAGCCGGGCTGTCACATAAGCACGTCGGCAGCCTGCATGCGGCGGATGAAGTGATGGCCCTGCAAATGGCGCGTGATGTCTATACCCGTCGCGGGGAGGGCGTATCGATCTGGGTAGTGCCGTCGAAAATGATCACCGCATCTGATCCTGCTGACAAGGATATGCTGTTTGAACCGACCGCCTCCAAGATTTACCGACATCCGACTTTCTATGATGTGCCCGATGATGTGGGGCACATGTGAGCATGGACGATGCCGACAAGCCTTTGCTGATCTACACCCTCAGACTGGCTGATACGGCACTGGTGCTGGGGCATCGCCTGTCGGAATGGTCCGGATATGGCCCGACACTGGAGGAGGATATCGCGCTCTCCAATCTGGGATTGGACCTTATCGGCCAGGCGCGCTTGCTTTATGATTATGCCGGTAAAGTGGAAGGCAAGGGGCGGGATGAGGATACGCTCGCCTACCTTCGGGATGCGCCGGATTATCGTAATGTATTGCTGGTGGAACAGCCAAACGGTGATTTTGCCATGACGGTAGTGCGGCAATTCCTTTACGCTGCCTATGCCGCCCCTTTTCATGAGGCGCTGGCGCATTCGCAGGATGTCGTACTAGCTGGTGTGGGCCAGAAAGCGGCGAAGGAAATGGTCTATCACCTGCATCACGCGGGAGAATGGCTGATCCGGCTTGGTGATGGTACGGTTGAAAGCAGATTGCGGGCACAAAAGGCCCTTGATGGGCTGTTGCCTTATGTTGATGAATTGTTTGCGGTGGATGGCGTCGATCAGGACCTGATCGACAGGGGTATGGCACCCGATGTGCGTATGTTAAGAGAGGGCTATGAGGCAACGCTCGACTATGTTCTGCGCGAGGCAACCTTGCAGCGAAATCCGCCTGTTCTTCATCAAAGTGGTGGGCGTGATGGCCAGCATTCGGAACACCTCGTGAGTCTGCTGACCGATATGCAGTCGCTTCACAGGGCGCATCCGGGTGTTGTGTGGTGACTTCCAGTGTGCTCCCTAGCAGGACGCTCTCCCGGGAAAACGTGGCGCTCGCCCGCGCTGCGGTTTCCACTGTTTGCGATCCGGAAATACCCGTGTTGACGCTGGATGATCTGGGCGTGATACGCTCTGTTGCCGAGGCTGAAGATGGTCTCATTGAAGTAACCATTACGCCGACCTATTCCGGCTGTCCCGCCATGATCACAATGGAACTTGATCTGACGGTAGCGCTTGCCGCAGCGGGCTATCCTGATGCGCGGATAAAAACCGTTCTGTCCCCTGCCTGGACAACCGACTGGATGACAACGGAAGGTCGCGAGAAACTGCTGGCCTACGGCATTGCGCCACCAGCGGCGAAAGCCTCTCGCCGTGCGCTTTTCGGGGATGCGCCAGCGGTCTCGTGTCCGCAATGCGGTTCATTCATCACAAGCGAAATTAGCGCTTTCGGATCAACGGCCTGCAAAGCGCTGTGGCGTTGCAACGCCTGTCGTGAGCCTTTTGACGTGTTCAAGTGCATCTGAAATGGCAAAATTTCATAAACTCAGGATATCCGACATTAGGCATGAAACGGCGGATTCCGTTTCCATAGCCTTTGACGTACCTGCGAAACTGCCAGCGGTTTTCGCCTTTCAGCCCGGTCAGTATCTTACATTGCGCGCCCAAATTGACGGTGAGGATATCCGCCGCGCCTATTCCATCTGTTCAGCACCTTATGAGCAGCAACTGCGTGTGGGCATCAAACGGGTTGAGGGCGGAGCGTTCTCCAGTCATGCCAATGCAGTCCTCAAGATTGGCGATATGGTCGAGGTCATGCCGCCACAAGGGCGGTTTACCCCTTCCGTGCATGCGGGCAGTCTCAGGCGTTATCTTGGTGTGGCGGCAGGCTCAGGTATCACACCTGTGCTGTGCATTCTCAAGGCGATCTTGGCCGAAGACATCACAGCACAGTTCACTCTTCTTTATGGCAATCGCACTTCACAATCGGTGATGTTTGCCGAGGAGATCGAGGACCTCAAGAACATTTATCTTGGTCGCTTGAGCGTGGTGCATATCCTCTCGCGCGAGCTGCAGGATATACCGCTGTTGTCAGGCCGCATCGACGAAGCGAAGTTGCAGGTCCTATCAGGCAGTGTGCTTTCTGTTCCCGACATCACGGAGGCTTTTCTGTGTGGTCCGGCAGTCATGGTGGAAACGGCGAAACATACGCTCGTCGCATTGGGTTTGCCGGCGGAGCGTATTCAGGCGGAGCTTTTTGCCAGTGCGGCGCCGCGCAAACACCACAAACCAATTGCGGCTGACATTGCCACAGCCGCCGTCAAATCACGCATCACGGTGAATTATGATGGCAAGCGCCATGCCTTCGACATGCTGGAAGGCGATGAGAGCATTCTTGATTCCGCCGAGCGGGTGGGCATTGAGCTGCCTTATTCCTGCAAGGGTGGCATGTGCTGCACCTGTCGGTGTCATGTCGATTCAGGATCGGCTGAGATGATCGTCAACTATTCTCTTGAACCGTGGGAATTGCAGGCGGGTTTTGTGTTAGGCTGTCAGGTGCGGCCCTTAACGCCAGAACTGTCGCTGGATTTTGATCAAGTTTGATTTGCAAATTTGCAAATACTATACGGCATGATCGGTGCTTGCTGTTGCTCAATGCAGCGCACACATCAATACAGGTCAAGCCGAAAGTACCGCGATGACAACCAAAGCGCTTCAACTGCAATCACATCAGACGCCGTATCATATCGAAACCGTTACGCTTCAGGTGCATGATCTGCACAAGGTTTCCAGGTTTTATCAGGACATCATGGGTCTTGCCCTGCTGTCATCGGACGAGAGTACCCATAGTCTGGGCTGCGATGACCAGATCCTTCTGCGGTTGGTAAGCAATCCGGAGGCAGTGCCGCGCTCACCCCGCGCACCGGGTTTGTTCCATACCGCCTTTCTGCTTCCTGAAAGGTCAGATCTTGGTCAATGGCTTCATCATGCCATTGCATCGGGCACGCAGATTGACGGCATGTCCGATCATGGTGTGAGCGAGGCGATTTATCTCGCTGATCCAGAAGGAAACGGTATCGAGATCTATGTGGATCGCCCGAGGCATGCCTGGCGCAGCATCGATGGTGCTGTGCAGATGGGCAATGCACGCATGGACATTCAGGGATTGCTTGCCACGCCCAAGCTATCTTCAGCAGAGCGCTTCTGTCTGGCTGGGGGGTCGCGCATTGGCCATGTCCATCTCGATGTTCCTGATCTTGCGCAGGCTGATGCATTCTTTCGGGATGTCTGGGGCATGGACCGGACGTTCGCAATGCAAGGCGCGCATTTCTATTCCAATGGCGGCTACCATCATCATATCGCGGCCAATATCTGGAACGCGCGGGACGGCGAGATTCAAACAGGCGATGTCCTCGGGCTGTCGCATATTGCGGTCAAGGCGAAGGACCCCCAATCACGGCAAGCCTTGGTGGCACGCTGGGAAACTTCGCCAGACGGAAACTCTGATAAGCCTGATGAAGTGGTCGCCCCTTGGGGTTTGCGGTTTTCCCTCAGTTGAAGGATCCAGATGATCTGCAAAGATCACCACATTGATCAGCGGTTTTGATTGGCGCAATCCGCCCCAACCGTGCGACTTGGTACGTAACATTCCAATCATCCGATTCCTGATCTGACATTCCGTGACACTCACCAATTCTCCCACTACGACGGCGTTTTCAATTCCTGCGGCTTTGCGCGGAGCGCGCGGTGCCATCGGTCTGCCCGCAGTGACGATCTGTTTCAGTCTGGTGGGCATTGGCGGCCTGGTGCGGGATATCGGTTACCCGATGCTGGCGGGCATGTTGTCCTCAGCGCTGGTCTGGGCAGGCCCGGCGCAAGTTTTGCTGTTTGGCTCAATTGCCTCTGGCACCGCTTTACCGGTTGTGGCCATCGCAATCCTGTTCAGTTCCCTGCGCTTCATGCCCATGACGATTTCGCTCATTCCCCTGATCAATGATCCGCGTCGCCCTTTGTGGCAGTTACTGCTGGCGGCGCATCTCGTGGCGATCACCAACTGGGTGGAAGGTAACCGCCGCTTGCCCGAAATGGACAAGGAGGATCGTTACAGCTATTTTTGCGGTTTCAGCCTTGTGGTAATGCTCTCGGGCACCTTGGCAACAGGCGTGGGATACTATCTCGTGGGCGCCTTGTCAGCACCGCTGGCTGCCGTGCTGCTGTTCACGACGCCAATGTTCTTTGCCGTCAACCTCGTGGCACCCATCAGGAATTGGATGGACTGGCTGCCGATCCTTCTTGCTGTTGGCCTCATCCCGGTTGCGACATGGACCGTGGGGAAGGACTATGATCTTGTGGTGGCCGGATTGCTGGGCGGAACCATTGCCTACGGCATTTCCCGCCATCAGCGCCGGATAACTGCCTGATGGATACGGGTTTTCTGGCGTCTCTGGAATATGCCACAGGCGGATTATGGCCTTATATGGTTGTGCTGATCTTTGCCTTTCTTCCAACTGAAATCTGGCGTGTGCTTGGTGTCCTCATGGGCAAGGGTCTGAAGGAGGATTCTGAAATCTTTCACTGGGTCCGCATGGTGGCAACCGCACTCGTTGCAGCAGTCGTTACCAAACTCATCCTGTCCCCCTCAGGCGCATTGATAACCATTCCCTTGTGGGGCAGGGCAGGGGCAATCCTGATCGGCTGTGCAGTGGTTATGGCGACCAGAGGGTCTGTCCTATGGGGATTGATTGCGGGCGAACTGGCACTGGTTGCGGCAGGGTTCTGGGCATCATGACACGCTTTCAAACTGATTTCTCCCGGCAGGCCATGATGCAGGGCATTCTGGTTGCTGTTGTCGGCTATGCCAGTTCGGTTGCCATTGTGGTGCAGGGCCTGAAAGCCATGGGGGCATCGCAGGGTGAAATCGCTTCCGCGTTGGTTTTTTTGGGCGTGGGCAAGGGCCTTGTTGCGATTGGCCTCAGCCTGTGGACGCGCATGCCCATTTCCATTGCCTGGACAACACCGGGTGTTGCACTGCTAGCTGTGACCCCGGCTGTAGCTGGTGGATTTGCGGCGGCTGTCGGTGCCTTCGTGGTGGTTGGTGGCTTGATCATGCTGGCTGCACTCTGGTCACCCCTTGCCCGTCTCATCAATGCCATTCCCAAATCCATTGCCAATGCCATGCTGGCGGGCATCATCTTCAAGCTCTGTCTGGCCCCGTTCATTGCCCTGCAGCAGGCTCCGCTTATCGGCGGTCTCATTCTGCTGACATGGGTGGTGATGTTGCGCATCAACCGGCTCTATGCCGTGCCAACAGCGGTGGTGGTGGCGATTGCAGCCATCGTATCAGGGGGCAATTTCACCGGCGGCGGCGCGAGCCTTCTGCCAACCATCCAGTTTGTGATGCCGGTTTTCACGCTTGAGGCCATGGTATCATTGGCTATCCCCTTGTTTGTCGTGACAATGGCTTCGCAGAACATCACGGGCCTTGCTGTTCTCTCGACCTTCGATTTTCGCCCCAATCCGCGCGATGGATTGCTTGTTACCGGGGCTGTTTCCATGCTGACAGCGCCTTTTGGTGCTCCAGCCATAAACTATGCGGCCATTACCGCGGCACTTTGTGCCGGGCCAGATGCACATCCTGATCCAGCAAGGCGCTATGTGGCCGCTGTTATTGGCGGCGTTGGCTATATCATGCTGGCTGGCCTTGCAGGCGTGGCAACAGCCCTTGTGGTGCATTCTTCGCCACTGCTGATCGAGGCCGTCGCCGGTTTGGCGCTCATAGGCGCATTTGCCTCCGCCACAGCAGGCGCATTGCAGGTGGAGGATGAGCGCATTCCGGCCATGGCAACCTTGCTTGTTACGGCATCGGGCCTGTCGCTGCTGGGTATTGGGCCCGCTTTCTGGGGATTGGTCATCGGCTGCGCGCTTTATGCGTTCTTCCGATGGAAGGTAAAATAGTCCTATGGAGTTGCCCGCTTCCATGGTCTTGCCCTAGGATCAGGAAATGACAGGCAGTATTCCTCCATCCATTGACCAATTGCTTGATCCGCCCTCGCCACAGCGCGGCAAGGCAGCGATGGCCCGTATCCGCACCTATTTTTTCACAGGCGTGGTGATTGCAGGGCCGGTTGCCATCACGGTCTATATCACCTGGTGGTTCATCTCTCTGGTCGATAGCTGGATGCGACCCATCATTCCGGCTATCTACCGTCCGGAGACGCATCTTCCCTTTGCCATTCCGGGATTTGGCTTGCTGGTTGCTTTCATTCTGCTCACCATGCTGGGCTTCCTCACAGCCAATCTGGTGGGGAGAACCATGCTGCGCACCAGTGAAGGGTTGCTGGACCGCATGCCTGTGGTGCGTGGTCTTTACAAAAGCACCAAGCAGATTTTTGAGACGGTTTTCTCAAAGAGCGGCACGTCTTTCAAGAAGGTCGGACTGGTGGAGTATCCCGCCAAGGGCATGTGGTCCGTTGTGCTGATTTCGGCGGAACCAACGGCTGATCTGGACAAGGTGTTGCCTGAGAAACGCGAATATGTCGGGGTTTTTCTCCCCTGTTCGCCCAATCCGACGACCGGGTTCTTCTTTTATCTGCCCAAGGATGATGTGATCGAGATATCCATGGCGCCTGACGAGGCAGCCAAGCTGGTGATGTCAGCCGGGTTGTTGCGCCCGGAGGTTCATCAGGCCAGACTGGCGACACTCGCCGATGCCGCTTCACGCTCACCCGGCGCGCAATAACTTCACGGCCTCGTCCCGCTCGAACAGATAGAGAAGTATACGCAACGCCTTGCCGCGCTCGCTGGTCAAGCCTGGGTCCTTGTTAAAAACAAGCATGGCATCATCCCGCGCCACTGGGATGAGATCACTGTGCACCGCCAAATCCACCAGCCGAAAGCCTGGTGCACCGCTTTGTTTCACGCCCAGCACATCGCCTTCCCCACGCAGTTTCAGGTCTTCCTCGGCAATGCGGAAGCCGTCCTCGGTTTCGCGCATGATAGCGATGCGGGCTTTAGCCGTTTCGCCAAGCGGCGCCTTGTAAAGCAGCATGCAGGTGGACGAAGCGGCGCCCCGCCCCACGCGCCCACGCAACTGGTGCAATTGCGCCAGACCAAACCGTTCCGCATGCTCGATCACCATGATCGAGGCATTGGGCACATCAACGCCAACCTCTATGACGGTGGTGCTGACCAGCAACCTTGTCTCACCCTTGCTGAAACGCTCCACGGCACGGTCCTTGTCCATACCGGGCATTTGGCCGTGAACCATATCGACCTGATTACCAAGGATTCCACGCAGATGGGCGAATCTGTCCTCCGCCGCCGAAACATCCAGCACTTCGGACTCCGCCACCAGAGGACAAACCCAATACACTTGCGCGCCTTTTGAGACAGCACGCACAATACCTTCCGTGACCTCATCCAGACGATCCAGCGGCATGGCGCGAGTGTCTATGGGTTTGCGTCCTGCCGGCTTTTCACGCAAGATCGACACGTCCATATCGCCGAAATAGGTGAGTACAAGCGTGCGCGGGATCGGCGTTGCCGTCATCACCAACAGATCGACACCTGCGCCCTTTGATGACAAAGCCAGTCGTTGATGCACCCCGAAGCGATGCTGTTCATCGACAACGGCCAATGCCAGATCCTTGAAAACCACCTGATCCTGAAAAAGGGCATGGGTGCCAACCACGATATCAATCGTGCCATCGCTTAACCCCTCAAGGGTTGCGCGGCGCTCCGCTACCCGGTCCCGCCCTGTGAGCAGCGCAATGCGCAGATTGGTTGCTGAGGCCAAAGGGTGCAATCGGTCAAAATGCTGGCGGGCCAGTATTTCCGTTGGTGCCATCATCGCCGCTTGCCGCCCGGCTTCAACGGCAATTGCCATGGCGAGAAGCCCGACAACTGTTTTGCCCGAGCCGACATCGCCTTGCAGCAGGCGCAGCATGCGCTCTGGGCCTGCCATGTCCCTGGCAATATCAGCGAGTGCAACTTCCTGACCGGATGTCAGTGAGAACGGCAGCGTTTGGCGGATTTTATCCGAAATTGTCCCTGTTCCGGCGCTGGCGCGACCCGCAGCACGTTTCATTTGCGCCCGGATCATGATGATGGCGAGCTGATTGGCCAACAACTCGTCATAGGCGAGGCGCTGGCGCAGCGGGCTTTCAGGTGCAAACCCACCCAGGTCCTTTGGATCGTGCAGTGTCTCCAGACAATGGGCAAAACCGTGCCAGTTCTGGCGTGCAAGCCATGTTGCATCCTGCCATTCGGGCAGCATTGGCAAGCGCATCAAGGCCGCTTTTGCCGTGCGCGCCATGACGCGGGGACCAATGCCATCAGTCATGGGATAAATCGCCTCAACCGGCGGCATGGCAGCCAGTTGCGCTTCATCCAGAATGCGCTCGGGATGCACCATCTGGCGCAAGCCATCGAACAGTTCGAGCTTGCCTGACAGCCAGCGCGTTGCTCCGACCGGCAACATGCTCTGGATTTGCCCGATGCGTGGGTTGAAGAACGCTACCTCCATATCCGCTGTATCATCAGCAACCAGAACCCGGAATGGCACCCGTGCGCGGCCCGGTGGCGGCGGACGGTGCGCTTCCACGGTCACTTTTACGGTAACTGTTTCATTAAAGGGGGCATCCCGCAAAAGCGGGCGCAAACGCCGGTCAATGGCACCTGTCGGTAGGTGCAGCAGCATATCCACTACGCGGGCGGCATGTGGATCACGCGCCATCAGGCGATCGAATAAGGGCGCGAGCTTCGGTCCGACGCCTGAAAGCGAGGTCAAAGGCGCAAAAACAGGATCAAGCAGGGTAGGGCGCATCATTTGCTGTTTAGGGCCTCTTTTGATTTGATGAAAGATGGTCTGCACTATCGATGCTTGCCCGATGCGCTGAACTCTCCTATTTCATGACAATGAAGCGCATCGCCCTTTATCCCGGATCATTCGACCCCTTGACCAATGGTCATGTGGACATGTTGCAGGCGGCTTTTCGCCTCTTTGACCACGTGGTTGTTGCCATCGGCCTGCATCCTTCCAAGGCACCGCTGTTTTCTGCCGACGAGCGCCGCGCGCTTATCCTTGAGGTGGTGTCGCCTCTGGCTGCAAAGGCAGGTGTGACACTTGAGGTGCGCACCTTCGACAATCTGGTAACGCAGTTTGCTGCGGATGTCGGCGCGGTGGCCCTGATACGCGGCCTTCGTGATGGCACGGATCTCGATTACGAGATGCAGATGTCAGGCATGAACAGTGTGATCGCGCCAAAAATCCAGACAGTCTTTTTGCCAGCCTCACCTATGGATCGTCATGTGACAGCCACATTGGTGCGTCAGGTCGCTTCAATGGGCGGTGATGTGACGCCGTTTGTTGCAAAAACTGTCGCGAAGGCACTCAAGCAGAAGTTGAAGAAAAATCCCTAACCCACTGACAGGAAATATACTATGTTCAAGCGAATATCCCTTGTCGCGTCAGCGCTCTTGTTTTCCGCGGGCCTTGCCATGGCGCAAGGAGCGCTCGATCCACAAAACACTGTCTACATGGATCTGAAGGATGGCCGCGTTGTCATCAAGTTGCGGCCAGATCTGGCTCCGAAACATGTCGAACGCATCAAGGTCTTGACCAAGCGTGGTTTTTACAACGGCATCGTTTTTCACCGTGTGATCACGGGCTTCATGGCGCAGACAGGTGATCCGACCGGCACAGGCATGGGCGGGTCCGATTTGCCCAACCTGCCAGCGGAATTCACGCCAGAGCGCTACAAGAAGGGTTCTGTCGGCATGGCCCGTTCGCAAAGCCCGAACTCGGCCAATTCGCAGTTCTATCTCTGCTATGACGGTTGTGGCTCGCTGACCGGGCAGTACACACTCTTTGGCGAAATCGTTTCTGGCATGGAGTTCGTTGAAAAGATCAAAAAGGGCGCAGGCGGCAATGGCGAAGTGACCGGCCCGGACAAGATCGTAAAAATGCAGATTATGGCAGACGCCAAATAAGCCATTGTCAGTTTTTGCGATATTATGGCGTTTGAAGGTGGGTTTACGGACAGCGGGATTGATATTCCCGTTGCTGATTTTAAAAACGCCGTCCTATGCCCAGGGCGTGACCATTGAACGGACGCGGGACATTGGTTCTTATCTTGGGCGGTGCGTGCAGGAAAAGATGGCAGGAACCCCGTTTCCAGGGAAACGAGAAGTCACCTTCAGCCTCTCTTTTCGAAGCAACGGCACAATCCTTGGCATGCCGCAACGAACCTACTCATTTCCACCTGCGGAGGGTGTCCAGCAGAAACACTATATAGCTATAATCAACGATGCCTTGATAAAATGCGCGCCTCTGCCCTTCTCAAAAGCAATGGGGGAGGCTATTGCCGGACGCAAATTTCACTATCATCACATCGTCAGTCCAAAACAGGAAATCAGAATATGAGCGCACCAGAAAATACATTGGTTCTTGAAACTTCAAAGGGCAAAGTCGTTATCGAGATGCTGCCCGATCTGGCTCCCGGCCATGTCGCCCATATCAAGAAACTGGTGGGTGAGAAGTTTTACGACGGGATCGTCTTTCACCGCGTCATTGATGGCTTCATGGCACAGACAGGTTGTCCAGACGGTGTCGGTACGGGCGGCTCCAAATATCCCGATATCAAGGCTGAGTTCAATAAGGAGCCGCACGTGCGCGGCATCTGTTCCATGGCACGGTCTTCGAACCCGAATTCGGCGAACTCGCAGTTCTTTATCGTGTTTGATGATGCTGCGTTCCTGGACCGTCAGTATACGGTCTGGGGTCGTGTTACCGAGGGTATGGAGAATGTTGACCAGATCAAGCGCGGCGAGCCTGTGCGCAATCCTGACAACATCGTAACCGCCCGCATGCTCGCCTGAGTGTCGGCATAGCAGGTCATTGTCCAGAAAAGCCCGCGTACACATGTTGTGCGCGGTTTTTTTTGGCTTTTGCGATGGTAAAGCGATCCTGAAAATCAACATATCAATTTCATTGGTTCGCAAGAGAGAGTCTTTGCCACGAAAATCGATAGATTGTCTTTGGGTATGCAAACCTACCCTTGGGGCACCCACCAGCAATCATCCGGTAATACTTCACACCGCTTAGTCACATATGTGTTGAATGGACGGACGCGACTGATGCTTCTTTCAATCAGTCAGGACAATGGGTGAAAAATGGCAGTGGTTCTTAACGTGCTGGGCACGAACGGGAATGATACATTGAAGAGCACGGGCGCTATCGAGATGATCGATGGTGGACTGGGCCTCGACAAATTGACCTTCGAAGAAGGAACGCAGGGCGTCTCAGTCAATCTGAAAACCGGCACCCTGACTGACTCGTTTGGCAAGAAGGAACTCGTGACCGGCATCGAGATTGTCGTAGGCACAACATTCAACGACAAGATTACCGGCTCTGACGCCGCTGATTATCTCGCTGCTGGCGCGGGCAATGACTCACTCTATGGTGGAGCAGGCAGCGATGAGCTTTATGGCGTTGAAGGAGATGACTTTCTCAGCGGTGGCAGCTCCAGTGACTACTTTGTAGGTGGATCAGGCAATGACACTATCGATGGCGGCTCCGGCTTCGATATGGTCGATTATTCCGACGAGGGCGGTGAACGCGGCATCATTGTCGATCTGAATGCGAAGACGGCCATCGATACCTATGGTGACAAGGACACCTATGCCAGCATCGAGCGCATCCGGGCCAGTGATCTGGCTGATGTTCTTTCAGGCAACAACAGCGCCAACATGTTTGAAGGCAATGGTGGCAATGACACCATGGATGGCCTTGGCGGTGACGATATCCTGCGGGGGGGCTTTGGTGATGACAAGATTATTGGTGGCTCGGGCGCGGACATGATCGCTGGTGGTCGTGGTTTCGATTACATCGACGGCGGCACGGGCAGCAAGGATGTGGCAGACTATGCCAATGATGGCGGCTGGCACGGCGTTGCCGTCAACTTGCAAACAGGTCTTGCCGAGGACAGCTGGGGCGACACGGACACTCTGGTCAATATCGAGAGTATTGTCGGCACAGGGTTCGGAGACTGGTTCATGGGGCGCACTGGCAGCAATACTTTCACGGGTGCTGCTGGAAATGACACAATGGCAGGCGGTGGCGGCAACGATACTTTTGTGTTTGAGACCAATCACGGCCATGACCGCATCAATGATTTCAACAAAGGTGATATCCTTAATCTGGCTGGTCTTGGCATTGCCAATATAGATGCCGTGATCGCAGCTTCCGTGGGGCATGATCTGGGCGTGATCATCAACACAGGTGCGGACAGCTCTATCCTGCTGGTTGATGTGAACATCAAATCCTTGGCTGATCTGGGATACCTGTTCGCCTGAGTTGTGTTCTTTAAAAACGTTTGAGGGAGGCTCTGCTATGAGCTTCCCTCTTTTTGTTTGCGCGGTCATCGCCTACAGCACGTCCGATGGAACTCCCCAAATTGCAACTCTCTGATTTCGATTTTGATTTGCCGGAGGCAAACATTGCGTTGCGCCCTGCAGTGCCGCGTGAATCGGCGCGGCTTCTGATCGTTGATCCTGTTGAGCGACCTGTCTTGAGAGACAACCATGTATCTGATCTTGTGGATCAGCTACAACCCGGGGATGTGATGATCTTCAATGATACCCGTGTGATACCGGCGCGCATGGATGGGCTGCGCAAACGCGGCGAGACAGTCGCCAAAGTGGAAATAACCCTGCATAAACGCGCTGATCCGGCTGACTGGATTGTCTTTGCCAAGCCGGGCAAAAGATTGGCTGTGGGTGATCACATCCGGTTCGGGGGCGACTGGATATCCAGTGCCGATCAATCACTTGATGCGACAGTTGTCGAAAAATCCATCACGGGCGATATTCGTCTGCACTTTGACAGATCTGGCCCTGCTCTGGATGGCGCCATTGCACGCATTGGCCATATGCCCTTGCCGCCCTATATCGCACAGAAGCGCCCCACGGATGCGCAGGACGATACGGACTATCAGACTGTATACGCTTCAAAGGACGGCGCTGTTGCAGCTCCCACAGCAGGCCTGCATTTCACAACAGAGTTGCTGGCAGCAATTGATGGAAAAGGTGTCGCCCGCCATCATGTTACCCTGCATGTCGGCGCAGGCACCTTCCTGCCTGTCAAAGTAGACGATCTCGACACCCATCACATGCACAGCGAGTGGGGGTATGTTCCGGCCGAGACAGCGGAAGCCATCAATCAGGCACGCAGCAGTGGCAACCGTGTGATCTGTGTCGGCACAACCTCCTTGCGTATCATCGAGACAGCAGCACAGGAGGACGGCACGGTCCGGCCCTGGTCTGGCGATACGGCTATCTTCATCCGTCCGGGATATCGCTTTCGGGCCGTGAATGGCCTGATGACCAACTTCCATTTGCCAAAATCGACCCTGTTCATGCTTGTCAGCGCTTTTGCTGGATACCAGACCATGCGCACAGCCTATACCCACGCCATTGCATCGGGGTATCGTTTCTATTCCTACGGGGACAGCAGCCTGCTATGGCGCGCGCCATGACGTCCCGCTCCGCTTATTCTCCAACCCCCGATTTTCGGTTTCACCTCGCAGCCACAAGTGGCAAGGCGCGCACAGGCGCATTGACCATGCCGCGCGGCATCATCCGCACGCCGGCCTTCATGCCGGTTGGCACGGCCGCTACCGTCAAGGGACTTTATGCCGAGCAGGTGCGACCTTGGCGCTGATATCGTACTGGGCAACACCTATCACCTGATGTTGCGTCCCGGAGCTGAACGCATCGCTCGATTGGGTGGTCTGCACCAGTTCATGCGCTGGCCACATCCCATCCTCACCGATTCCGGTGGCTTTCAGGTGATGTCGCTGTCGGGTTTGCGCAAGCTCAACGAGCAGGGCGTGATGTTCCAGTCCCACATCGACGGCAGCAAGCATCACCTGACACCTGAGCGGTCCGTCGAAATCCAGAACCTCCTGGGTTCCGACATTGTCATGCAACTCGATGAATGCATCAAATTACCTGCCCCTCAGGAAGAGGTTGCACGCGCCATGCGGTTGTCGCTTCGCTGGGCTGAACGCTGCAAGCAGGCCTTTGGTGAACCGGAGGGCAGGGCGCTGTTTGGCATCGTGCAGGGCGGCACGGATGAAAGCCTGCGCCGTGAAAGTGCCGAGGGTCTCGTGCACATCGGTTTCAAGGGGTATGCCATTGGTGGCCTGGCGGTTGGAGAGCCGCAAAGCGAGATGCTGCGGACGATCACGTCGACAGAGCCTTATTTGCCAGTCCACTCCCCGCGGTACCTGATGGGCGTGGGTACGCCGGATGATTTGCTGGAAAGCGTGCGCCGCGGCATCGATATGTTTGATTGTGTCCACCCCACCCGTACCGGCCGCCATGGAACGATCTACACGCGGTTTGGCAAAATCAACATGCAGAACGCTCGCCATGCGGATGACCACCGTCCGGTTGATCCTGAAAGCGCCTGTCCTGCTGCGCGGGACTATAGCCGTGCCTATCTGCACCACCTCATCCGCTCACATGAAATGCTGGGAATGATGCTTCTGAGCTGGATCAATCTGGACTATTATCAACGCCTGATGGAAGGCGCGCGCTCCGCTATTGCTGCAGGAAATTACGATGATTATGCCGACGGCGTGAAAGCGGGCTGGATCAAGGGTGACATCGAGAAACTGTAGATTATTTTACCCGGTAAAAACCATCCGCTCCGCTCTGGCCGGTTTCGCTTGCCTTCTTTAATCCTTGGACGATCACATCCGCGATCGGCAGGCGATAATGCAGCGGGTCCCAATAATTTTCATCTTTGCTGGTTACGCCTGAGGCAAAGCTGAAATCAACCATGCGGGCTTTGTGTTTGTGGGCGATATCTGCGATCCGCGCTTTGCAAAGAGTGATTTCAGCGTCGCGCTGCGAACCGGGAACGGGTTGAGCCGCCACATGAACGGGCATGTAGACCAGCAGCTTGCGCGTTTCTCCCGGCAGAACAAATAATCGTTCATCGAGCCAAGTCAGTGCCGGAAAGGTCAAGGCCTGTGTTTCCGCTGCCGTCAGCACAACAGATGGTATCACTGGAACAATCTGTCGCGTAGCGCCCGTTCCCCAGATATAGAACTGCGCACGCGCCAGATCATACGTATGCTCCGGCGGCGTAAAGACCTCATATCCATCGCGGCGAATACGCTCTGGCATAAGACCCGCATGAAAGCCGAGCAGACGCCCCGCGATTTCCAGCGTCGTCAGGTTCAACATCTGCGCATAGTCATTCCAGCGATTTTCGTCGTACATCCACTCTGGAAAGCCGCGGAAAGTTTTTTTGATGAGGCTTTTTTCCTCAAGACACCAGATATCGTCAATGCCCAGTATGACAGTCCGGGGAGCGGGCGTATGACGCTGCACCAGTTTCAGCAGTTCTGACTGCTCCCATGCAGTTGCAGCATTCATGGCGAGATTGGCAAACTTGCCGCCAAAGGCCGCATTCAATGCAACCGGATCAAGCAGGCGGCTGGTCGAAGTGCCGATGACCACTGAATCATACTGACCCGAACGCACAACTTGCGGATACATATACCGCTGGTTGATATCCATGATCGGGTGCTGGGCACCCTTCTCGCGCTGCGATACACCATAAGGATCCAGCACCCATATGAACGCGGCGCAAAGGCTCATGCCTGCCGTGGCAACCAAAAGGAAGGTTTGCAGGAAAGAGCGGGCGGTTTGGGATGTCAGGTGCAAGGCGTTTGCTGCCTCAAGGATACATTGGTGAGCCGGGTGGGGGTCGAACCCACGACCACATGATTAAAAGTCACGTGCTCTACCACTGAGCTACCGGCCCCAGTGCAGATGCGCTGATAAGCGAGGCTAGCGCCCCGGTCAATGCCGGGACGCAACTTCATTTCAGATTGCAACATCGCAACCCCGTTCAGGGTTAAGGCAGATTGGATTTGATCAAGACAGGATCAAGGAATGCGCAGAACCTGGCCAGGATAGATTTTATCGGGATGTGACAGCATGGGGCGATTGGCTTCAAAAATCTTGTTGTAATCGCCGCCCTTGCCTTTGCCGTAATTGGTTTCGGCAATCTTCCACAGGGTATCGCCTTTTTTGACCTCATACATGCGTGATGCAGGTGCCGCATCATTCACAGCCAGTTTGCTTTCGATTTGCGCGACACCCATGGTGTTGCCAATAGCCAGAATGATCTTCTCGGCCTCTTCCATCGACATGGCACTGCCTGTCAGCACAACCTTGTCGCCTTGCACGTCAATGCCCAGATTCGATGTGTCGAGACCGTGCTTGGCTGCTTCCTTCTTCAGTTCATCCGCAGGCGCAGCCTGGGCTTCGCTGGCCCCAAAAATCTTGGCACCTACTTTTTTGGCAAAATCAAACAGACCCATGGCAACACTCCTCTGGTTTTGGTGATATCAGCTTGTCACGCTTTGGCTGCTGCTGGCAAGCGCGCAAGAATGGCCAGCAGGGCGCGATCGGTCAAAACGATGCTGCGTTCCTTTGGGTGGAGCCAGGTCGCCGCCTCTTCCAGGCTTTCGGCTTCAGACAATTTGCTCTCTGCAAGGGCACGCTCGGGCGAGAAACTGCCCCGCAGGCGTTTGGCCGCAGATGGCAGCATGTCGGCATGATAGGCCCGCAGGGCAGGGTCGCTGTGCAGTACTTTGATTGCATCGCAATCATCCAGTCCCCGCGAGGCCAATTCTTCGGCCTCCGCATTGGCCTGCATGGCGATGGCCGGAGGCGTAGTCTCCTCAGGTGTCAGCAGCAAACCGCGCTGCTTGAGCCAGAGGCCAATGGACAGCTGCCCGCTGGCCCAGGAAACCTGAATGGCCAACAGCAGGCCGATAATGGTGGGTGACATCCATGCAAACAGCGAAGTTGCGATCAGGAAAGCCGATATCCCTGTGATCAGTCCGAGCAGAACATGCGAACGGTGTCGGCGCACGATATCCTTCATGGGGATAGATCCGTCATCCCGTCGTTGAGGTTTCCAGCCGGTATCGCGGCCCGCCAGAATCTGGAACACCGCGCCGGACTGGATCAGCATCATAACCGGCGCAAGCAGGGCTGAGATGATGATCTCGATCAGGAACGAGATGAACAGTTTCACACCGCCACCCGAGGCCCGTCTGTCATCGCCGTGGCGCATTGTTACCAGCAGGCCAAAAATCTTGGGCGCGAGCAGGATGAGCATCGTCGCGCCAAACAGTGCCAGCGATCTCTCCGCATCAAAGCGGGGCCAGGCCGGAAACAGGGCAAACTCACCTGTAAAATACTCCGGGCGGATGAATCTGGACTGCAGGACGATGGTGATACCCACAACCAGCTGCAGCAGCCAGAATGGCGAGGCCAGATAGGACATGATTCCGGTGGCGAAATGCTGCCGGGTTGCCCAGTGGAAGCCCTTGGCGGTGATGATGCGGCTGTGCTGGAGGTTTCCCTGACACCAGCGCCGGTCTCGTGCTGCCAGATCAATCAGGGATGGTGGGCTTTCTTCATAGGACCCGACAAGACCGGGCACCATGTAAACAGCGTATCCGGCGCGGCGGATGAGTGCCGCTTCCACAAAATCATGGCTCATGATGTGCCCACCAAAGGGGGGCTTCCCCTTGAGATCAGGCATGCCGCAATAATCGGCAAAGGCTTTTGTGCGGATAATGGCATTGTGGCCCCAATAGTTGCCATCCCGCCCCATCCACAGACGCAAGCCTTCAGCAATCACAGGGCCATAGATGCGCGCAGCGAACTGCTGCACGCGTGCAAACAACGTGTTGCGGTTGATGATGAGCGGCAGGGTCTGGATGATGCCAGCGTCGATGTCATTTTCCATGGCATGAGCGAGGCCCACTATGGAATGGCCGGTCATCACACTGTCGGCGTCCAGTACAAGCATGTGATCGTAGGATGCGCCCCAGCGGCTTACAAAATCCGCGATATTGCCAGCCTTGCGGGCCGTATTCTTCAGGCGGTGGCGATAGTAAAGGGCAACATCGTCGGGAAGTTCCGCCCTCACCATCTTGAAGGCGCGCTCTTCGGCAATCCAGCCATCGGCATCAGTTGTGTCAGACAAGAGAAAGAAATCAAAATGCGCTATCAAACCCGTTTTGCGCACATCGTCGATCATGGCTTTCATCGAGCCAAAGACACGGCTTGGCGCTTCATTGTAAATAGGCATGATAACCGCGGTTTTAGCATCCAGTTTTGCCGGTTTCACAAGCCCACTGCGTTTTTTGCGCATGAGAGAAACAAAACCCACAACACCGGATGAAAACGCCACAGCGATCCATGAAAAATTGAGCAGAAACAGCACCAGCAGGGCCCATTCCAGCGCTGTCACGCCGCCAACCTTGACGACCTGATACATCTCCCATGCGCCGTAGACCGTGATAGCAAGTCCGCCCCCAAATACGGCGATGCGTGGAAGCCACGGCGTATAATTGCGGTCCGGATCAAGCCATTTGTAACGGTCTTTTTTCGACCATACCTCGAACGACTGGATTGGCATCACCAAAGGCGCTTCCGGCGGCATCACAGCGCGCTCCATGGCAACTTCAGTCTGCGTGTTCACGTTCAGTTGGTCCATCGGTAGAGCCAGGTCTCGGTTACCGGTTTGTCGCCGCTTTCGATCAGCAGCCGCAACTCGGTGGCATTTTCGCTGCCTGGATCAATCTCGAAATGCACGCGGGCCGATTTGCGGGCCATATTGATAACCAAACGTGATTGCGTGATTTGCCCTGGCGATGCGCCAAGTACGAGTTTCATTTCGGGCAGGATTTCCTGGCCAAACACTTCACCTGCAAACTCGACAAGGCATTTGCGCCGCCGCCCTGATGATCCACGACCAATGCGAAAGCTGACAGCAGTTGCCAGATCGGGACGCTCAGGCGGTGTCCAGCACCAGAATTGCCGGTAAGCCAGTACAGTCTCTGAGCCAGCAGCCAATGGAACCCGTGGCCGCCAGAAGGCGATCACGTTATCATTCACTTCGGAATCAGACGGAATTTCAATGAGCTGGACATATCCCTGACCCCAATCGCCAATCGGCTCGATCCATAGCGATGGGCGCAATTCGAAGCGCGCATCATCGTCGTGGTAATTGGCAAAATCGCGATTTCGCTGCACCAGGCCGAATCCCTTTGGGTTCTCATCCATGAAGGACGAAATCTGCAGCTGCTCCGGATTGTTCAATGGTCGCCAGATCCATTCACCGCGACCGTTGAGCATTTGAAGACCCGACACATCATGTACGGCAGGGCGGAAATCATCAATGTTGCGACGCTTGTTGGCTGCAAACAGGAATGTCGCCTGCATTGGGCACAGCCCAACGGCATCCAGTGTCGTGCGGGCAAACACGGTGGCCTCGGTGTCTATGATGGTCACGTCTTGGGAGCGGATGACAAACCGGAAGGCGGCGGTTGCGCTTTCGGAATCAGCGACAGCATGAATGACAATTGATCCATCCTGGGCCGGGCGCTCCATCCAGAAAGCACGAAAAACCGGGAACTCCTCCCCGCGACCGTCAGCTGTACGGATCGCCAATGCTCTCGCAACAACTCCCATGTTTTGACCGCGCGCCAGGGACTTGAAGAAAGTGCCACCCTGAAAACTGGCAATCTCACGCGGACTGTCTCCAGCGCTGAAAATGCGAAAGCCTGAGAAGCCAATATCGGCCATTTGTGCAGATGGTGTCAGTTTTCCAAAGGTGTAGCGTCCGGAATCATAGACCACACGGCGCACAAGTCCGTCCTCTACAAGGCTGATCATCACCGGTGTGTTGTAGACAAAACCGCGATGCAGCGGTTCAACGACCAGGCTGCGGTTGTCATCCGCCCATATCTGGCGCTCCGGTCTGTGCGAGATCGCGTTATAAGTCTCGTGGTTCATGGCGCCGAATGGATCGGGCAAAGCCGTATTGGGTGCTGAAAACGCGCGTTTGGACAGCAAGCGTGCTGACTCGACCACAATTGCGGGGTCAAACCGCGCACCATCCTGCAGTATGGCTTGCAGGAATGTGAGGGCACCTGTTGCCTGTTGGGCAATCGCTGTCGGAGCCGCAGAAATCGCAGCTGCGCTGGCAATGAATGTTCGCCTGTCGAGGACGGGCATATCGGCGCTCTTCTTGTCTGTTTTCGCTGTTTTGCGATGGCAATAAAGGCGTCTATATAGCATCCCGTCGAAGGGTGAACCCGTAGGATGCAAATTTACCGCCAAAAGGGAATGGATTTCGTTCTTTGTTTACGCCCATGCGATAATGCACCTTGTGTTCCGCGCCATCGGCAGGTTCACGCTACAATAGCCGAGAATCGCTTGCCTGTTTCGTGGATTGGGCACTCTGTGGACGGATGCAGCTGAATGACGATAGCGAAAACGGGAATTGATGCGGACATCAAGACATTGGCAGTTGTGCTTGCCGCCGGGGAGGGCACCCGCATGCGCTCATCCGTGCCCAAGGTGTTGCACCAGATTGCCGGGCGCTCTATGGTCGGTCATGTTGTTGCTTCGGTAGGCGAAAGCGTCGCTACTTCCGCAACGATTATTGTCGGACCGAATCGAGACGATGTTGCCGCGGAAGCGAAGCATATTTATCCCGGCATCAGCACTCACGTACAGACAGATCGCTTGGGCACCGCCCATGCCGTATTGCATGCACGGATGGACATCGGCACGGATCAGGACGTTGTCATCGTGCTTTTTGCCGATACTCCATTGGTACAGGCCGAGACAATTGTGTTGCTGCGAGACGCTGTTCTGAAAGGTGCGGCTGTGGCAGCGCTGGGCTTTCATGCCGCTGATCCAACCGGTTATGGGCGCTTTGTCATGCGGGATCAGGAACTTCTTGCCATTCGTGAGCACAAGGATGCGTCAGAAGCCGAGCGTGCGATCAATCTTTGCAATGCGGGGCTGATGGCGTTGAGTGGCAAGCACGCTCTGGCCATTCTGGATGCTATCGGCAATGCCAATGCGCAAAAGGAATTCTATCTGACCGATGCCGTAGAGGTGGCGCGTTCGATGGGATTTAAGGCCGTGGCCGTCGTGGCTCCCGAAAGGGAAGTGATGGGCGTCAATGACCGGGTGCAACTGTCTGTGGCCGAAAACCTTATGCAGCAACGATTGCGTGAGCAGGCGATGCGTGGTGGTGTGACGATGCTTGATCCAACAACAGTTTTCCTCAACCATGACACGAAGTTTGGCCGTGATATCATTGTTGAGACTAATGTTTTTTTCGGAAAAGCTGTCTCGGTTGCAGATCACGCTGTTATTCACGCCTCCTGCCACATTGAGGGCGCGGTGATTGGCGAGGGTGTCCATGTCGGGCCCTTTGCACGCCTCCGTCCTGGCACGGTTCTGGGCAAGGGTGCCAAAGTGGGCAACTTCGTCGAAATCAAGAATGCCGATGTCGATGATGGTGCCAAGGTCAATCACTTGTCCTACATTGGCGACGCGCACATTGGTGCAGGGGCCAACATTGGTGCAGGCACAATCACCTGCAATTATGACGGCTATTTCAAATACCGCACGGAAATTGGCAAGAATGCCTTTGTTGGCTCCAATTCATCCCTTGTTGCGCCTGTGAAAATCGCGGACGGAGCTTATATCGGCTCCGGCTCTGTCGTCACCCTTGATGTGCCGTCAGGCGCGTTAGCCGTTTCGCGGGCAAAGCAATCCAACAAGGATGGCTGGGCTGCCCGTTTTCACGCTGTCATGGCGGAGAAAAAGGCGTCCCGCAAGAAAACCTGATGGGGCAAATTGATCCTTCTCGCTGTCACATTTGGTTACTCAAGTTGATTTGAACACGATAGGGGCGGGCGAATACCCCTCCGTTTCCTTGTTGAATGGAAAGACTGGCACTGATGTGTGGCATTGTAGGCATTCTCGGACAAACCCCGGTTGCGGCCATGGTGGTCGATTCGCTCAAGCGAATGGAATATCGCGGTTATGATTCAGCTGGAATTGCCACGCTTGAAGATGGGCATCTGACCCGCCGCCGGGCGCAGGGCAAATTACGCAATCTTGAGGCGCGCCTACTGGAAGAACCCCTGAAGGGGCATATCGGCATTGGTCACACGCGGTGGGCTACCCATGGCAAGCCTACAGAACTGAATGCCCATCCGCACGCCACCGACAAACTGGCCGTAGTACACAACGGCATCATTGAGAACTTCCGCGAATTGCGTGATGAGCTGAAAGCCGACGGCTGCGTTTTTCAGTCCGAAACCGATACGGAAGTGGTGGCTCATCTCGTGACGCGGGAAATGCGCCGTACCAATGATCCCGTAACCGCAGTGCAGAACGCGCTGCCACGACTCCATGGTGCGTTTGCGCTCGCATTTCTGTTCGAGGGGCAGGATAACCTGCTGATTGGTGCCCGTCAGGGTGCGCCTCTGGCTGTTGGTTACGGCGAGGGTGAAATGTATCTGGGCTCTGACGCCATGGCTCTTGCTCCGTTCACCGACAGCATTTCCTATCTTGAGGAGGGGGATTGGGTGGTGCTGACCCGCACATCCGTCGAATTCAGGGATCAATCCAACGCTGTTGTCCAACGCCCGCGCATCAAGAGCCAGGCCGGATCTTTTCTGGTCGACAAAGGCAATCATCGCCATTTCATGGCCAAGGAAATTCACGAGCAGCCGGAAGTGATTGGTCGTACGCTGGCGCATTACATTGACATGGCCAACGGCGAAATCCGCTTGCCTGCCGATTTGCCCTTCAACTTCAAGGATATCGAGAAAATCTCGATATCCGCCTGTGGAACGGCCTATCTAGCGGGATTAACCGCCAAATACTGGTTCGAGAAATTTGCCCGCATTGCTGTCGAGATCGATGTTGCATCCGAGTTTCGCTACCGCGAGGCACCCATGCGCAAGGGTGATCTGGCACTATTCGTCTCCCAGTCGGGTGAAACCGCCGATACATTGGCCTCATTGCGTTATGCCAAGGACCAGCATCAGCACACACTGAGCGTGGTCAATGTCACATCTTCGACCATGGCGCGTGAGAGCCATGTCGTCATGCCTACACTGGCCGGTCCGGAGATTGGCGTGGCTTCCACCAAGGCTTTCACCTGCCAGCTTGCCGTTCTGGCGTCACTTGCGATCTTTGCAGGTCGGCAGCGTGGCACGATAACCGCAGCCCGCGAACAGGAGCTGGTCAAGCAGTTGATCCATGTGCCGGGCCATGTGGCTGAAATCCTGAAACTTGAACCCAAGATAGAGCAGGTAGCGCAGAAACTGTCGAAATCCCGCGATGTGCTCTATCTAGGGCGCGGAACCAATTTCCCGCTTGCACTGGAAGGGGCGCTGAAACTCAAGGAACTCTCGTACATACACGCCGAAGGTTACGCCGCAGGTGAGTTGAAGCATGGTCCGATTGCCTTGATCGACGAGGAAATGCCGGTGATCGTGCTGACCCCGCGTGACCAGTGGTTCGAGAAAACTGTATCGAACATGCAGGAAGTGGCCGCCCGCGGTGGCCAGATTATCGTGATTGGCCCCAAGGGTACTGCCAGCGACGCAGCCATTGATGCGGTCGCCAGCATCGATATGCCGGAGTTGCTGCCCGAGTTTTCGGCTCTATCTTATGCCATACCCGTGCAGTTGCTGGCTTACTATACAGCTTCTGTCATGGGCAAGGATGTTGATCAGCCACGCAATCTGGCAAAATCCGTCACGGTTGAGTGATCTGCAAACGCCAATGCATCATGTGATGATGGGTCACCCTTTTCAGTTGGCCCATTCATCACTATCTCTGGAACGTTAGCGTCGTGTTCATGAGTCGCGGTTCATTGAATCGCCATAACCGTTTCACTGAAGGCCAAATCAGATGCGCGACCCCGTTGATATGTTCACAAACTTCATCATTCCCTCGGTCGAGGAAACCACGAGCCGTGGTTCCTATCGGTACGATATTTTTTCGCGTCTGCTGAAGGAGCGCATCATTTTCCTGACTGGTCCGGTGCAGGACGAGATGGCGACACTTGTTGTGGCGCAGTTGCTGTTCCTCGAAGCGGACAATCCAAAGAAAGAAATCAGCCTCTATATCAATTCACCCGGTGGCGTGGTGACATCTGGTCTGTCGATTTACGACACAATGCAGTTTATCCGCTGCCCGGTCATCACGCTTTGCACGGGTCAGGCGGCCTCCATGGGCTCTCTTCTGCTCTGTGCTGGTGAAAAGGACATGCGTTTTGCGCTGCCAAACGCCCGCATCATGGTACATCAGCCTTCAGGTGGCTTTCAGGGGCAGGCAACGGACATCCTGATCCATGCTGAAGAGATCAAAGGCATCAAGCGCCGTCTCAACCAGATCTATGTCAAGCACACAGGCCGTGATCTTGCGACCGTGGAAACGGCACTTGAGCGTGATAACTTCATGAGTGCGGAAGCAGCCAAGGAATTTGGTATTGTTGACAAGGTTTACGAGAAGCGTGCCGATCTCGAAGGCGAAACGAAGTAAGACCGGGTTCATATCAGCACTGCCATCATGTTCTCTGCGACGTTGTTTCCCTGTGAAACGACTTGGTAGGGTTTAAGGTGGCAGAATAATCACAGCGAATCCATTTGGCGGATTTGCAGGCTTTCAGCGGTGGCCATTCATGGTACATCCGTTTGTTATACGCGGTGGATTTTGAACGTTTTCGACGGAAAACGTGCCTCAGTCCCTTCCGTGGAGGAGAGAGGCGATGAGCAAGGCAACCAGCACTGACGGCAAGGGAACGCTTTATTGCTCGTTTTGCGGCAAAAGCCAGCATGAAGTGCGCAAACTGATTGCAGGACCAACCGTGTTCATCTGTGATGAATGCGTTGAACTCTGCATGGATATCATCCGTGAGGAATCAAAGACCTCGCTGGTAAAATCCAAGGATGGCGTTCCAACTCCCAAGGAAATCTGCAAGGTTCTGGATGATTACGTGATTGGGCAGCTCTATGCCAAGCGCGTTCTCTCGGTGGCGGTTCACAACCATTACAAGCGTCTGAACCATGCTGCCAAGAACAATGACGTCGAACTGGCGAAATCCAACATCCTGCTGATTGGCCCAACCGGATCCGGCAAGACACTGCTTGCGCAGACACTGGCCCGCATCATTGATGTGCCCTTTACCATGGCGGATGCCACCACACTGACAGAAGCCGGTTATGTGGGTGAAGATGTCGAGAACATCATCCTGAAACTGCTTCAGGCCTCGGATTACAATGTCGAACGTGCCCAGCGCGGCATCGTGTATATCGATGAAATCGACAAGATCAGCCGCAAGTCTGACAATCCATCCATTACACGCGATGTTTCGGGGGAAGGCGTACAGCAGGCCCTGCTGAAAATAATGGAAGGCACTGTTGCTTCAGTTCCACCGCAAGGGGGACGCAAGCATCCACAACAGGAATTTTTGCAGGTTGATACCTCGAACATTCTGTTCATCTGCGGCGGCGCCTTCTCCGGTCTGGAAAAGATCATTTCGGCGCGTGGGCGAGCAACATCGATAGGTTTTGGTGCACGTGTCGAATCACCGGATGACCGCCGCACTGGTGAGATTTTCCGCAAGGTAGAGCCGGAGGATTTGCTTAAATTCGGTCTTATCCCCGAGTTTGTCGGCCGTCTGCCCGTCTTGGCTACGCTTGAGGACCTCGATATCGAGACACTCAAGACTATTCTTTCCGAGCCAAAGAATGCACTTGTGAAGCAATATCAGCGCCTCTTCGAGATGGAAAACACTGACCTCACTTTCACGGACGATGCCATCACCATGATTGCGAAGAAGGCTATCGAACGCAAGACTGGCGCGCGCGGCCTGCGTTCGATCATGGAAAGCATCCTGCTGGATACGATGTTTGATCTGCCGGGGCTTGAGGGCGTCGAGCAGGTGGTCATCGGTCCTGAGGTTGTCGAGGGCAATGCCCGCCCGCTCTATATTTATGGTGAGCGTGACGAGCAAATACCGGCCAGCGCCTGATCACTTGTTTTGGTGTTGAGGAGCGCTTGAAATGCGTACTGCAAACATCCATCTGGTACTCAGCCGGTATGGATGAGCCAGTCTCTGGGCGTCTGATTGCTTAAAAGCAATACTATCGTGTTTCCGGCGTTAACATGTCAGATTGCAGACCATCGCGGCTGGCTTATCGGGAATGTGTACGCAGGCGGATCGCTCATCCAGAGGATCTGTGGGCGGGACATGACAAGGACAAAAGATGACAACTGCCAAGAATCGTCCACCACTTCCAGCAGGTTCCACCCACACGCTGCCGGTTCTGCCACTGCGCGATATCGTGGTATTTCCGCATATGATCGTGCCCCTTTTTGTCGGCCGCGAAAAGTCTATCCGGGCGCTTGAGGAAGTGATGCGCAGCGATGGGCACATCATGCTCGCCACTCAGATGAATGCCGGTGAGGATGATCCCGCCACGAATGCAATTTATGAGGTCGGCACGGTTGCAACGGTCCTTCAATTGCTGAAATTGCCCGATGGAACCGTCAAGGTACTGGTCGAGGGTTCCACCCGTGGGCGTATCAAGGGGTATGCCCGCTCCGATGATTTCTATGTCGCGGATGTTGAAGTCATTGGAGACGAGATCGGCAATCCGGTTGAGGTCGAGGCATTGGCTCGCTCCGTTGTGTCCGAATTTGAAAACTACGTGAAACTCAACAAGAAAGTTTCACCGGAGGTTGTGGCGGCCATTGCGCAGATCGATGATTATCCCAAACTGGCCGACAGCGTGGCGGCACAGCTTGCGGTGAAAATTGCCGACAAACAGGCAACGCTCGAAATCATCAATGTTTCCAAGCGACTGGAAAAGGTTCTTGGCCTGATGGAGAGCGAAATCTCTGTCTTGCAGGTAGAGAAGCGCATCCGTACCCGCGTCAAGCGGCAGATGGAAAAGACACAGCGCGAGTATTACCTCAATGAGCAGATGAAGGCGATCCAGAAGGAACTGGGCGACGGCGAGGAGAAAGACGAACTTACAGAGCTTGAGGACAAGATCAAGCGGACCAAATTTTCCAAGGAAGGCCGCGAGAAGTGCCTGCATGAGTTGAAAAAACTGCGCCAGATGTCGCCTATGTCGGCCGAGGCTACAGTTGTGCGGAACTATCTCGACTGGATGCTTTCTTTGCCTTGGGGCAAGAAATCCAAGGTCAAGAAGGACCTGAACGCCGCGCAGCAGACGCTTGATGGGGACCATTATGGTCTTGAGAAGGTCAAGGACCGCATTGTCGAGTACCTGGCGGTACAGCAGCGCGCCAACAAGCTCGCCGGCCCTATCCTGTGCCTTGTTGGTCCTCCCGGCGTGGGCAAGACCTCTCTGGGTAAATCCATCGCCAAGGCAACAGGCCGCGAATTCGTGCGTATGTCATTGGGCGGTGTGCGGGATGAAGCCGAAATTCGCGGGCATCGCCGCACCTATATCGGTTCCATGCCTGGCAAGATCATCCAGAGCCTGCGCAAGGCCAAGACCAACAATCCGCTGTTCCTGCTCGATGAAATCGACAAGATGGGTCAGGATTTCCGCGGGGATCCGTCATCGGCCTTGCTTGAGGTGCTTGATCCTGAGCAGAACACCACGTTCAATGACCACTATCTTGAAGTTGATTTCGATCTTTCGAACGTGATGTTCGTGACTACAGCCAACACGCTCAACATTCCGGCGCCACTTATGGACCGGATGGAGATCATCCGTCTGGCCGGGTACACCGAGGAAGAAAAACTGGAGATTGCCAAGCAGCATCTGTTTGCCGAGGCGCTCAAGAAGCATGGGCTTGCAGCCAAGGAGTTCTCCATAAAGGATGACGCCATGTTGCAGATCATCCGGCGTTACACACGGGAATCGGGCGTTCGTAACCTGACGCGCGAAATCCAGAACCTGGCGCGCAAGGCAGTAAAAGACCTGCTTATGTCGAACAAGAAAAAGGTCACGGTTGATATGACCGTGCTTGAGGAATATCTTGGCCCACCGAAGTTCCGTTACGGGGAAGCGGAGTCCGAGGATCAGGTGGGTGTAGTCACGGGTCTGGCCTGGACTGAGGTAGGCGGAGAGTTGCTGACCATCGAAGGCGTCATGATGCCTGGCAAGGGCAAGATGACGGTGACGGGCAATCTCAAGGACGTGATGAAGGAATCGATTTCGGCTGCCGCGACCTATGTGCGCTCACGCTGTATCGATTTTGGCATCAAGCCGCCGATGTTCGATACAAAAGATATTCACGTTCACGTTCCCGAAGGTGCCACCCCCAAGGATGGTCCATCCGCGGGCATTGGCATGGCTGTAGTCATCACCTCGATCATGACGGGTATTCCCGTGCGGCGTGATATTGCCATGACAGGTGAAGTGACACTCCGGGGCAGGGTGCTTCCCATTGGCGGACTGAAGGAAAAACTTCTGGCTGCACTGCGCGGCGGCATCAAGAAAGTGCTGATCCCCGAAGATAACGTGAAGGATCTGGTGGATTTGCCTGCCAGCGTCAAGAATGGCCTTGAGATCGTGCCCGTTTCACGCATGGACGAAGTTCTGAAACACGCTCTGGTGCGCCAGCCCGTTGCAATCGAGTGGGACGAGGAGGCCGAGAGCAAGAAAGCCGCCCTCATCCGCCGTGGCCGCGATGAAGACGGCGCTGCAACAACAGCCCATTGATCATGATATTGAAACCCGGCTTCTGCCGGGTTTCTTTTGGCATTGTTTCTTCAAGTATGCATCACGCTGACGTGACTGTACGCGATCAGTCGTGAGAGTGTCGACCGTACACGGTATGGCATGGTCCCAATATCGCAGCGACAAGCTGCTTATGGGAGCAAACCTTATGAGATTCATCCTTGCAGCTGCCTTGTGCGTGCTATCGGGTGTTGCCACGGCGCAAGATGCATCACGCACCATATCCGCAACTGGCGATGTGAAAGATATCGCCGCACGGTTTGTCTCTGCCGCCAAAGCCAAGGGCTTTACCATTTTTGCTGAAGTGGATCATGCAGCAGGGGCGCAAGGGGCAGGCATGATTTTGCGGCCCACGCACCTCATTTTGTTTGGCAACCCGCGTGGCGGTACGCCTTTGATGAACTGCAACCAGACAACAGGTCTTGATTTGCCCATGCGCGTTCTGGTCTGGCAAGGGGCCGATAACGCTGTCAGCATTACCTATGCAGAACCTGCTGCCATTGCCACCGCCCATAAACTGGGTGATTGCGGCAAGGTTCCTCTCGAGAATGCGTCAAAAGCTATTGCTGCCATGTCAATGGAAGCAGCAAAGGCTCCATAAATCATCATCTGATAATTTGCTGCGCTGCGGTATTGTTCATTCTGATGACTTTTGCTAAGGCTCACGTCTGCAAGGAAATCGCCTCTTGAGGGCGTGATTGTGTGGGGCAGTTAGCTCAGCGGTAGAGCTGCTCGTTTACACCGAGCCGGTCGGGAGTTCGATCCTCTCACTGCCCACCAATCCTTGCATCAGCATCGGTGCAAGTTTTGCTCCGCTATGGCGTAAATGCCAGCGACCCGTAAACTGATTGCATGGTTCCTGATTCTCCCAGCCCCATACCAGTGTTCTGCAATGATGCCGCGCTTGGATATGAGCGCAATCGCACGCGCTTGTTGCCAAACCAATCATTACAGCTGGATGCAGGTTATCGTCTGACGCATTTGCCGCTTGTGAATCCTGCTCATCCCGATGTCATCGCCAGCACACAAGGCAAGGACTATGTGATGGGACGGCACGGGCCGATGCATTCCCTGGTTCTGCCGATCCCGCAGCAGGAACTGGAGGAAGCGCTCCCGTATCAGGAGCTTGTCAGGCAAATGCGCCGGTCCTCTTTTTCAAGCAAGATCGCCTGGGATATTGTCGAAAAAAGACGTGGAATGCTGCACGCCACGCTTTGTGGATCACTTGGAAGAGATGAAGAACCACCACTTGTATCCACGGTAGTACAGGACAGATTGCGATCTTTGGGGCCATTTCAGATGGAGTTACGCGGTTTGTTTTCGGGCAATGTCAATGTCGGACGGTTGTATCTCAAGACCTACCCTGTCCTGCGGGGGGCAACCCAGGCATTTCATCAGGTGCAGCACGCCATGGAGCGTCCTTTGACTGATCTTTATGTTGTTGGGCTGTTCAATCTGACAGATCATCTTGATGCCAATGAAGCGAAGGATCTGTCGCAGTTGATCGAGGACTGGTGGGACAAGCCCATTATGTCATTTGTTGCCCGTGAACTCTGGTTGCTCACCGCATTTGATGATCTGGTGCTCGATTCCCGCCTCAGTCAGCGTCTGACTTTGGCCCCTGATGCAAATATCCGCTTGCGCCCGCTCAGCAAAGGTTGACACCCTCATGCGCATATCATAGCACGACCACACCGAGCGGCAGCAATGCGGCCACTGCGGGAGTAGCTCAGTTGGTTAGAGCGCCGCCCTGTCACGGCGGAGGTCGCGGGTTCGAGCCCCGTCTCTCGCGCCATTTATGGCAATATGAAAATTAATGGCCTGAGCGTGCCATCGACAACTCAAGTCAGTCAGATATTCCTGCGTTGCGGCGATTGCGCGTCTTGCATCGCTACCCTTGCTAAGCTATCGCATTGCACAGATTTTCGGATGATTAATCAGCGGCTTGCTTCTGGGTCCTGATTCGTTCGGAGGACGGGACTATGACATCCAATCTGCTGCTTGATTATCTTCCGCTGGTTATTTTTATCGGCGTATCGCTGGCCATTGGCCTGGCGCTGCTGGTCGTGCCGTTTGTGGTGGCCTATCAAAACCCTGACCCGGAAAAACTCTCAGCCTACGAGTGCGGCTTCAACGCGTTCGATGATGCCCGCATGAAATTTGATGTCAGGTTTTATCTCGTCGCCATCCTGTTCATCATCTTTGATCTGGAAGTGGCTTTCCTGTTTCCCTGGGCAGTCGCCTTCAAGGATGTTGGCTGGTTCGGCTTTTGGTCGATGATGACATTCCTGGGCGTTCTTACCGTCGGGTTCATTTATGAATGGCGCAAAGGTGCGCTGGAGTGGGATTGATAAGGTCCGTTTCAGACTTAAACTTGAATTGAGGACAATGATGATGTTAAAAAAAGCTAGCTTGGTGACGACCATTTTTTTTGCAATGGTCAGCGCCTTTTCGAATACTGTTGTTAACGCTCAAAGTGTTGCCAATGATCCCGTAATTGCAGGGTTTCGCAGTTTTGATCTAAATGGCGATAGTTTTGTGCGACCAAATGAAGCCGTCGCCTATTTGGCAATGATTTTTCGCTCAATGGATGTTAATTCGGACGATACGGTTTCGCTTGATGAATTCAAAAAATTCAGTCTTGGATTTCTTGCGATTGCTGAGCAGAATGGCAAAGCTGATCAGTATCAGAAAGCCCGGGAAATTATTTTTAAGCGTTGGTCAAATGGCAAAGCCTCTATGACTATCAGCACCATGACAGCTTCCGTTCGTCGTGAGTTTGCAAAAGTTGGAGGCGAGAAGCCTGGTCCTGACCTTCGCCTCGATCTTGAGCAGTTTCGTCGGGTTCAATTCCTTCAGGAAATGTCAGCTTCAGTGAAGTGAGCGCTATGAACACAGCACTTGATCGCGGCAATGCATTGGCCGCCCCAACGACGAGAGGCCTTCTCGGCCCGGATGGCAAACCTATCGGCTCGGCTGATCCATTGTTCATGTCGATCAACAATGAACTTGCCGACAAAGGCTTCATCGTCACGGCAACGGATGATCTCATCAACTGGGCGCGCACCGGCTCATTGATGTGGATGACCTTTGGTCTTGCGTGTTGCGCGGTGGAAATGATGCAGCTGTCCATGCCGCGTTATGATGTGGAGCGCTTTGGGTTTGCTCCTCGGGCTTCCCCGCGTCAGTCCGATGTGATGATCGTCGCTGGCACATTGACCAACAAGATGGCCCCTGCGTTGCGCAAGGTCTACGACCAGATGCCGGAGCCGCGCTACGTGATCTCCATGGGCTCCTGCGCCAATGGCGGCGGCTATTATCACTACAGTTACTCGGTTGTGCGCGGTTGTGACCGTATCGTGCCAGTTGACATCTATGTTCCGGGTTGCCCACCGACGGCCGAAGCGCTGCTCTACGGTGTGTTGCTGTTGCAAAAGAAGATCCGCAGGACTGGGACGATCGAGCGGTAGATTATCGTGCGCTTCGTGCTTCATCCTGAGGTGTGAAGCGAAGCGGAGCCTCGAAGGATGCTCCGGCTTGGCGCAGATCAGCGTTTCAATTGAACATCCTTCGAGGCCGGACGTTGTCCGGCACCTCAGGATGAGGGTAGGTGATGATGACAGATGATTTGAATACGCTCGGCCAGCATTTTACTTCTGCCATCCCCGGCGTGACCGGCTTTGTCGTCTCTTTCGATGAACTGACACTTCACGCCAATGCCGCAACAATCGTCGAAACCGTGACAGCGTTGCGCGATGATCCCAAGGGCCGCTTCATCAACTTCATCGATCTGGCTGGAGCCGACTATCCTGCCCGCGAGAAGCGCTTTGACGTGATCTATCATTTCCTGTCGCCGCATCTGAATCAGCGCATCCGGCTCAAGCTGCAAGCCGATGAAATGACCCAGGTTCCTTCCATCACCGGGCCTTTCCCCGGTGCCGTCTGGTTCGAACGCGAAGCCTATGACATGTACGGTCTGCTTTTTTCCGGACATCCTGATTTGCGCCGTATTCTCACGGACTATGGCTTTGATGGACATCCGCTGCGCAAGGACTTCCCGCTGACGGGTTTTGTGGAAGTGCGCTATGACGATGAGGAAAAGCGCGTTGTTTATGAACCGGTGAAGCTCAATCAGGAATTCCGGAATTTTGATTTTCTTTCGCCTTGGGAAGGCACGGATTATGTGCTGCCCGGCGACGAGAAGGCGAAGTGATTGGAATGCTCACCAATCTACTGATTTTATTTTTAGCTTCTGTTGGAATTGCCGCTGGGTTTCTGCCACTAAAAATTGCAGCTGTTTATTTTGTAACATATTTTATTTTATGTATATATGGCTTTATTTATGAGCCAAGGGGCGACTTTTTAGAGGCGCTCGCCTTGATGCTGTTTGGTTCGTTGGTTGGGTTTGCGATTTTTTCAATAAGACTCATTCTGCACCTTATACAAATTCGTCGCAATAGTTACAGATGAGCATCGACCCATGACCGAACAACCCAGCCACAGAAATTTCCAGATCAACTTTGGTCCGCAGCATCCAGCCGCACATGGCGTTCTGCGTCTTGTGCTGGAACTCGACGGCGAGATCGTTGACCGTGTTGATCCGCATATCGGTCTGTTGCACCGTGGCACCGAGAAACTGATCGAGGCCAAGACCTACAATCAGGCTCTACCGTATTTCGACCGGCTCGATTACGTCGCGCCGATGAATCAGGAGCATGCCTATTGCCTGGCCATAGAGAAGTTGCTGGGCATATCTGTGCCTTATCGCGGCCAATTGATCCGTGTGCTTTACAGCGAAATCGGCCGCATTCTGTCCCATATTCTCAATGTCACGACGCAAGCCATGGATGTTGGCGCCCTGACGCCGCCGCTCTGGGGCTTTGAAGAGCGCGAAAAACTGATGATCTTTTACGAGCGCGCTTCTGGATCACGCATGCATGCCGCTTATTTCCGGCCCGGTGGTGTGCATCAGGATCTGCCGACAAAATTGGTGGAGGACATCGCCGCCTGGTGTGATCCGTTCCTGCTTGTCTTGAACGATCTTGATAACCTGCTGACACCCAACCGTATCTTCAAACAGCGCAATGTCGATATCGCAACCGTAACGCTCGATGACGCCTGGAAATGGGGCATGTCCGGCGTCATGGTGCGTGGTTCGGGCGCGCCGTGGGATTTGCGCAAATCGCAGCCTTATGAGTGCTACGCCGAAATGGACTTTGATATTCCCGTTGGCAAGAACGGCGATTGCTACGACCGCTATCTGGTTCGCATGGAAGAGATGCGCCAGTCCGTCCGCATCATGCGTCAGTGCTGCGCCAAACTGCTTTCGCCAGCCGGGCAGGGGCCTGTGTCATCGAAGGACGGAAAGGTCGTTGCACCCAAGCGTGGCGAAATGAAGCGCTCAATGGAAGCACTCATCCATCATTTCAAACTCTACACCGAGGGCTACAAGGTGCCTGCGGGTGAGGTTTACGCCTGCGTGGAAGCGCCCAAGGGCGAGTTTGGTGTCTATCTTGTCTCGGATGGCACCAACAAGCCTTACCGTTGCAAGGTGCGTGCGCCGGGTTTTGCGCATCTGCAGGCCATGGACTTTTTGTGCCGTGGCCACATGCTGGCTGATGTCAGTGCCATTCTGGGCTCGATTGATATCGTCTTCGGGGAAGTTGACCGGTAATGAAGTTCATATCTGTAGCTGCACTGCTTCTGGCATGTGCGGCATGTTCCACCTCGACCGGCAGCATTCAGACCGACCGCGCTGAAGCGCCTGTCCGCCAATTTTGCCCTGCTTTCAGAACCGGCCCCTTTTCACTGGATGCCTCGCGCAGCTATGGAGCGGAGATTATCACGACTTTCCGGAACGAATCGCGGTTCAATTGCCGCTGCGTGGTAAAATCGGCAGCTCAGGCGCCTAACTGCCAGCAAGTGCGGCGGTTTGTTCTGGGTAACATCGAATAAAAGAGTTTATGAGCAGGTTTGGACGTTTTTTTTCAGATTCTATTGCGTTGCAACATCTGCCCTTGTGCCACCTTGGAATACTGCTAAACCACGGCAAAGACTCTGGAATGGTTCTGGAAATTACACATGTCCGTCCGTCGCCTCGCACCTGATGCTGTCCAGCCCGCGCAATTCGCCTTCACCAAGGAGAACGCTGCCTGGGCCAAGACCGTCATTGCCAAATATCCCATGGGCCGTCAGGCATCAGCCGTAATACCGCTGCTGTGGCGGGCGCAGGAGCAGAATGATTACTGGCTGCCAAAGGTTGCAATCGAGGCGGTCGCCAAAATGCTGGAGATGGCTTATATCCGCGTTTTCGAGGTGGCGACCTTCTACACGATGTTCAACCTGGGCCCTGTCGGCAAGCATTTCGTGCAGGTGTGCGGCACAACGCCCTGCCGTTTGCGGGGCGCGGAAAAAATCATCGACATCTGCAAGGCGCAGATTGGCGAAGAGCGCCATTTTTCAGCCGATGGCGTGTTTGCCTGGCTGGAAGTTGAATGTCTTGGCGCCTGTTGCAATGCGCCCATGGTGCAGATCAACAACGATTTCTACGAGGATCTCGACGAAAAGAACTTCACAAAATTGCTGAAGGACATGCGCGCCGGTAAACCTGTCAGGATAGGATCACAGATTGGTCGCGTGTCGTCTGAACCCGTAAAGGGCCAGAAGACCCTGAAGGACAAGGGGCTGTATGACGGTACCGCAGTCGGCAACTGGAAATCCGGGTTCAGCGACCGTGTGAAGAAAGTGGATGCAGCCAAGAAACTGGCAGTCAAGGCAGCGGCTAAAGCTGCCCCGGCTGCTACGCCTATAGTGGTTGCTCCTGTTGCGCCAAAGCAAGTCTCCGTTGTGCCGAAAACTTCCTCCAAACTTGACGTTTTCATTGATGATGGCGGACCTGAAAAAGCCCCAGCCAGATTGAAAACCGCTCGCAAGGGTGGCGCGGATGACCTTAAACTGATCTGGGGTGTTGGCCCGAAGATGGAAGCATTGCTGCAATCCATGGGCTTTTTTCATTTTGACCAGATTGCCGCATGGTCTGATGAAAATTTGCGTTATGTTGATCATAGGCTTGAAGGCTTCAAAGGCCGTGCCCGGCGGGATGACTGGATAGGGCAGGCGAAAAAGCTCGCCACTGGCTGGAGGCCGTCAAAGGCCGGTGGCGACAAGTTGGGGAAATAGGCAATGAAACGCCCGCTTTTTGCTATTCTAGCTAGCATTTCTTTTTTGTCTGGGTGTGTACGCGAAGAGCGCGCGCTCTCAACCCAATTTTCGATCGTTGAACATGAGCCTTACCTTAAAGAAGGAAATGCTGTGGTAACAGGTCAAGCCTTTCTGCGCCAGCAGGGCGGAGGGGTGGTTCGTTGTGCCGGTGAACCTGTTTTGATTTT
>JANMLW010000032.1:0-4289 GCA_031372765.1 Hyphomicrobiales bacterium | reverse complement strand
GTTATCAGCGGGACATCGCCGAACGGGTGATCGATTGGTTGAAAGATTTGCATGACAGGGGGACAACCGTGCTGATCGGAGATCCGGGACGCAGCTATCTGCCTAAGGATATCCTTGTCGCCCTCGCAAGCTACCATGTGCCGACAACACGTGCGCTGGAAGACAGAGACAGCAAGCTCAGCACAGTCTGGCGGTTTGGCGGAGAGCTTGGGACATGAGTCACATCACGCCTGTCAAAGGCACAATCCTGACCGAGGTCACGCTGCGTTATTCGGATATGGATGCGCTGGGCCACCTCAACAATGCGGTCTATGCCACACTCTACGAGGCGGGGCGGGTAGCCTACGTCACGGATATTCTGGCTGACGTGACGCCCGAAGACACGGGCTATGTGATCGTCAGACTATCCATCGATTTCAAGGCAGAGGCGCATTTTCCCGGTGTGGCGGTCATTTCTACCCGCATTTCCCGCATCGGCGGGAGCTCGATGACCTTCGAGCAGACGATCAGCATTGACGGCAAACTGATTTCTACAGCTGAAAGCATCTGTGCCTTACTGGACCTGAAACGCCGCAAGGCCATCCGCTGCCCCGATGTCTTGCGTGCAAAGGTGGCCGACTTTGGCGTGGGTGCTCTCAACCCTTTATCATCTGGTAGGCCGGCAAGGTGAGGAAGTCGGCAAAATCCGGCGCAACCGACATCTGCTTGAACAATTTGGTCGCATCCGGGAAACGACCGCCTGTGAAGGCTGCTTCGCCGATTTCACCCTTCACCTTGAGCATTTCCTCATCGTAAACCTTGTCGAACCATGCCGACGTGACCTTGATGCCACCTTCCAGAGTGACGCCATTGCGCACGAATTGCCAGATCTGCGCACGGCTGATTTCGGCTGTCGCGGCATCTTCCATCATGTTGTAGATTGGCACCGCTCCTTTGCCACGCAACCAGGCCTCCATGTACTGGACACCGATGCGGATGTTCTCGCGAAAACCCTCTTCCGTGCGGGTGCCGGTGTGAACCTCGACCAGATCCTTGGCCGAAACAATCACATCTTCGCGCATTTTCTTCAGCTGGTTGGCCTGCGGCATCAAACGGTTGAACACCTCCATGGCGACAGGCACCAGATCAGGATGTGCCACCCAGGTACCGTCATGGCCATTTCCGGCTTCGCGCTCCTTGTCCGCCTTGACCTTTGCGAAAGCAGCTGCGTTGGCAACAGGGTTATTCTTGATTGGGATCTGTGCTGCCATGCCGCCCATGGCAAAGGCCCCGCGCTTGTGGCAGGTCTTGATGAGCAGCAGCGAGTAGGCTTGCAGGAAGGCCTTGCTCATGACCACCTGTGAGCGGTCCGGCAGTATGAAATTGGTGTTCTTGGCCAGCTTCTTGATGAAGGAGAAAATGTAGTCCCAGCGGCCACAATTCAGACCAGCGATATGGTCCTTGAGTTCAAAGAGGATTTCATCCATCTCAAATGCAGCAGGAAGGGTCTCAATCAGAACGGTTGCCTTGATCGTGCCGACCTTGAGGCCGAGCTTCTCCTGCGCATGTACCATCACATCGTTCCACAGGCGCGCCTCCAGATGGCTCTCCATCTTAGGCAGGTAGTAGTAAGGCCCGGAATTGGCAGCGAGCGCCTTCTTGGCATTGTGGAAAAGATACATACCGAAATCGAAGAGAGAACCTGACAGCGGCTCGCCATCAACGGTAATATGCTCTTCCATAAGGTGCCAACCGCGCGGGCGTACCATCAGTACGGCAGGATTAGGACCCAGCTTGTAGGCTTTGCCCGTTGTGGCATCAGTGAAATCAATGGTGCCGTTCCACCGATCCTTGAGGTTCAGTTGACCCTCGATGCAGTTGGTCCAGGTGGGAGAGTTTGCATCCTCGAAATCGGTCATGAAGACCTTGGCCCCGCAATTCAGTGCATTGATCACCATCTTGCGGTCAGTTGGCCCCGTGATCTCGACGCGGCGGTCCATCAGATCCGCCGGTATCTTTGCAACCTTCCATGTGCCTTCACGCACATGCCTGGTGTCGGCGAGAAAATCCGGTGTTTCGCCAGCGTCAAAGCGCTTCTGGCGCTCAGCGCGGATGGCCAGCAAGCGCTTGCGCGTGGCATCAAATCGCTTGTGCAAGTCAGCCACGAAGAGGAGGGCTTCGGTTGTCAGGATTTCGTCAAACCGCGGATTCAGCTTGCCCTTGATGGAAATGACAATGTTGTCTTTGTTGGCCATTTGATCCGCTTTCAGGAATGAATTTACTTGTCATAGCCCGAATCAGACTCTTTCCATAGTTGGCATGAAATTCAAGGATTATTGCCAAAATGGCAAGAGTATCCTCACATCGTCGCACCGATCTGCCATGGCACAAACTCAACATCGCCGTAGCCCATGACCTCCGATTTGCTGCGCTCGCCAGATGCAAGCCGCAGGATAAGCTCGAAAATCTCCTGACCCTTGGCTTCCAGCGTCACACCGTCCAGTACATCACCGCAGTTGATATCCATGTCGTCGAGCATGTGGTTATAAACCGCTGTATTGGTGGCAAGTTTGAAGGACGGAGTGGGTTTGCAGCCATAGGCTGATCCGCGACCTGTGGTGAACGCCAGCACATTGGCACCGCCTGCCACCTGCCCCGTTGCAGCCACCGGATCGTAGCCGGGTGTATACATATAGACAAAGCCACAGGTTTCCACCTTTTCGGCGTAGTGATAAACGCCACGCAACGTGGTGGAACCGCCCTTGGCGGCCGCACCCAGTGATTTTTCCAGAATGGTTGTGAGGCCGCCGGCCTTGTTGCCCGGCGATGGGTTGTTGTCCATGCTCATGCGATTACGGGCTGTATAATCCTCCCACCACTTGATAATGCCGACGAGCTTCTCGCCGATCTCGCGGGTGGCGGCACGGCGTGTCAGCAGATGCTCGGCACCATAAATCTCGGGTGTTTCCGAGAGGATGGCCGTGCCGCCATGCCTTACCAGCAGGTCAACCGCCATACCAAGTGCTGGATTGGCCGTGATACCGGAATAGCCGTCCGATCCCCCGCATTGCAGGGCCAGACAAAGCTCAGAGGCTGACACTGTTTCGCGTCTTGCTGCATTGACCGTGGGCAGCATGGACTTGATGGCCTCGACGCCCGCCAGCACGGTTTTCCTCGTGCCGCCCACTTCCTGAATGGTCATGCTGCGGAAGGTCTCGCTTTCCGCGATACCATAGGCCTCTTTCCAGCGGCCTATCTGGAAGCCCTCGCAGCCCAGACCCACCATCACCACGCCACCCATATTGGGGTTGGTCGCATAGCCCCACTGCGTGCGTTTCAGGACTTCATAGCCTTCCCCGTTGATATCCAACGCGCAACCGCCCCCATGAACCAGCGGGATAACACCGTCGATATTGGGATAATCCGCCAGAATGTTGGAACGGTTGATTTCCTCTGCCATGAATTTGGCAACCGTGGCCGAGCAATTCACGGAGGTAAGGATGCCAATGTAATTGCGTGTACCGGCCCGCCCCGTCTTGCGACGGTAACCCTCGAATGTAGCCTGCTGCGACAGAGGCAGTATTTCTTCGGGACGTGCATCCGCAGCGTGGCAATAATCGCGCTCGAAGGCGGCAAAATCACAGTTGTGCGTGTGGATATGCTCACCTGGCAAGATCTCGGCATGGGCAAAGCCGATGATCTGGCCAAACTTGATGATGGCTTGCCCCTTGTGCAGCTTCACCATTGCTATCTTGTGACCGCGGGGAATGCGGGCGATCGCCGCTACATCCTCAACTATGGCCCCCGCATCGATTCCATCAACCGCGATTACGACATTATCCGCCGCGTTGAGGCGCAGATGGCGACGGGCCGAAGGAAGGCGACTATTTTGCGCTGGTTTTTGAATAATCATCGAAAATGTCCCTGAGGGTCTTGCGCCCTGCTGCCGTTCGCCTGTCTTATGGGTGAAAGTAACGTCACGATGCGTGCTGCACAATGGCAGAACACACAATGACAAATCACCACGAGAAACGATCATGCCTCAATTGATGACGCTGGATGTGGCCAATACACTGCCAAAGGATGGCTATGCCGGTAGCCTAGCTGGAAGGGTCTGGAGGCCGGATGTTGAAGGCCCATCAGTTGTCGCCATCCGGGCAACAGGCGTGTTCGACATCACGAGTGATTATCCAACGATGCGCGATCTCACAGAGCAGATTACGCCTGCAGCAGCATTGATGGCATGCCCGGGCGAGCGTTTATGCAGCCTTGAAGCCTTGCTGGCCAATTCGGTTGAAGCAAAACGCGAT
>JANMLW010000076.1:0-5445 GCA_031372765.1 Hyphomicrobiales bacterium | reverse complement strand
TCATCGCGGCTTATGAGAAGCGCATTGCCGCGCTTGAGCGCAGCAAGCTAGTGCTGGATGAAAAGCGCGCGCAAACCATCCCGCGCCAAGGCACTTTCGAGGAGTTGTTCGAACGCGCCTTCGCGTTTCTCGCAAGTCCTTCAAAAATCTGGGCTTCGGGGAAATTAGAGCACCAAAAACTGGTGCTGCGGCTCACGTTTTCGGAGCATTTGGTGTATTGCCCGATTGAAGGTTTTCGAACCCCAAAAACCACCTTGCCGTTCAAGGTGTTAGGAGAACTCAAGGGCCGAAAAAGTGTAATGGCGGAGACGGAGGGATTCGAACCCTCGGTACCCTTTTGGGGTACGCTCATTTAGCAAACGAGTGCCTTCAGCCTCTCGGCCACGTCTCCGAAGCGCGAACGCTTGGCGTGTCTATGCACGGGCCATAGTGATTTGACAAGACAGGTAGAAGAAAGGGGATAAAAGACGGGCGATGCAACAATGAGCTGGATGAGAGTGGCCTTCAGGAACGCGGTGAATGCATCCAGAGCCATCGTTCACACCTGAACTTTCTGTTGGACAGGCCGTTCACGATTGCTATTATTGGTATCAAGCCTGAACGAAAACAGGCGGAACACGGAGGATATCATGAAACAGTTTTTGCGCGTCGGCATTGCAGCCGCAGCCCTGATCACTATTGCTTCTTCTCCCGCGATGGCGGATCCATCGGGCACATGGCTGCGTGACAATGGTCAGTCCCGCGTGCGCATCGCGTCGTGCGGTGGGAATTTCTGCGGTACCATTGTCTGGCTGAAAGACGCCGACAGCGCATCCAAGGTTGGTCAGCGCGTGTTTTATGACATGGCACCCGCAGGCGCCAACAAATGGAGTGGCAAGGCTTTCAACCCGGAAGACGGCAAGACCTATTCGGGCACCATGTCCCTTAGCGGCTCGTCGCTTACGACAAGCGGTTGTGTGCTTGGTGGCATAATCTGCCGTTCAGTCAACTGGAAAAAAGTGAACTGATCAATCCAGGTCATTGATAACAAAATATAAAGCCGTCAGTACCCTGGCGGCTTTATTATTCTTCAGCGTGCTTTCTGGCCGAACAGCACGGCATGAACAGCAGGATCGCTGCTGTTGTTGGAAGCCCTTTCGGCTTCGTTGACAGCCAGGCCACGCTGTACGGCAGGGCGCGCCAGGCAGGCGTTCAACCAGCGTTCGACATGCGGGAAGTTCTGAATGTTCTGTCCCTGGCGTTCCCATAGTTTGGCCCAGCCGATGCAGGCGATATCCGCAATGGAATATTCCCCTGCGAGATATTCATGATCAGCGAGACGCTTGTTCATCACTCCGTAAAGCCGGTTGCTCTCGTTGGTGTAGCGGTCGATGGCGTAAGGAATTTTTTCGGGTGCATAAATACGAAAATGATGTGTCTGACCAAGCATGGGGCCCAAACCACCCATTTGCCAGAACAGCCATTGATCAACCTCGACACGCGCACGCTCGTCTTTCGGGTAGAATTTGGAAAACTTGCGCCCCAGATATTGCAGGATTGCCCCACTTTCGAACACCGATATCGGTGTTCCTCCGGGCCCTTCGGGATCGGTGATCGCTGGCATCCGGTTGTTGGGAGAGATTGCAAGAAATGATGGCTCGAACTGCTCTCCTTTGCCGATGTTCACGAGATGCACAGTGTAGGGAAGCGCACATTCCTCCAGCATGATTGAAATTTTCCAGCCGTTCGGTGTGGGCCAATAAAACAAATCGATCGGCAATGTCTGTTTGGTCATTGTTGATTCCCCTGTGTGAAAAACAGCTGTAACCCTCTGACTTCCCATTCGAAAGCCCTTTTTAGGTAGTTTCTCAAACCAACAAAAACCCCTGATTTATCAGGAATTGCATCTTTTGTTCCTGTTTTGTACATATGGCCGGTGGATGGACCGGTTGATCGCGTCATCAGCACAAATACAGGGAGAGTTGAGATGATCATGCAAAAGGCCCGGGATTTTATCGGCAAAAGATTGCTTTCAATCGTTTTCATTGGATTTCTGATGGGTGGTCAAGGTGCTGCAGCGCAATCAGCAATTCCAAACCCACTGAGGCCAGCCCCAGCCGCACCCAATGCAACGACGCGGGAAACTGCTCCTGCCCCGGCGCAAACAGCTGTTCAGGCCAATGCTGAAAAACCCAAGCCAAAACGCGAGCGGTCCGCAAAGCAGAAGCAGGGCGATGATGACATGCGCGCTTGCGGCACCAACTGGAAAGCGAACAAGCCTGCATTGGCTGCCAAGGGCGAAACGTGGCGCAGTTACCTGAAAACCTGCCGTGGTGAGCGCAAGGCAGCGCGGGGCTGATCCGCGCTATCGTGTGTCCCGCCTTGAGCTGACCTTTTATGAAGGCTAAACGGTTGGCAAACCCGCTGAATGCCGCCAAAGGAGCGGTATGGGTGATTTCTTCGGCACGACAATTGATTCCGTCATGACATTTGTGCGTCTGAACCAGGTGTGGCTGGCGCCTGCTGTCTTTACACTGGCCCTTCTCGAAAGCATCGCCTTCGTCTCGCTTCTTGTGCCCTCCACAGCTATCCTGGGAGCACTGGGTGTATTGATCGGAGCGGGGAACCTGCCCTTCTGGCCGGCATTTCTGGCGGCAGTAGCAGGGGCTATCGTGGGAGACTGGTTCTCCTACGAGGTAGGGCGCAGATACAAGACCGAGGTCAAGGGCATGTGGCCCCTGAACAAGCAACCGGAACTGTTTGACCGGGGGGAAACCTTCTTTCGCCAGTACGGCGCGCCGGGATATTTCTTTGGCCGCTTTGTTGGGCCGTTACGCGCCGTCTTTCCTCTTATTTGCGGCATATCGGGCATGCCGCCACTGGTTTTCCAGTTGACGAATGTTCTGTCTGCTGTTGCATGGGCAGCAGTTTATCTTGGCCTTGGTGCAGGAGCCGGATTCTATTTTGGTTCTTGAGAAAAATTCCTGAAAGTGGAACGACTGTGATCAGTGCAGACACCGTCAAGATGGCGATGGAGCAGGCAGCCCCTGTCATCGCTTTCATTCGCGATAACAAGCAACTGGCAGCTCCCATCGTTTTCCTCCTGGCCTTCGGTGAATCGCTGGCTTTTATCTCGTTGTTCCTGCCTTTCTGGGCCATGCTGGTTGGCATCGGAACACTGTTGACCGTCAGCGGTCTGGATTTCACAACAATATGGATTGCCGCCAGCCTCGGGGCTGCCATGGGTGACTGGCTATCATACTGGCTGGGTGCGCATTTTCAGCACCGCGTAGCCGGATGGTGGCCGCTGTCGCGCTACCCTGACATGCTGCCCAAGGGCGAAGCGCTTTTTCGTCGTTGGGGTTGGCTCGCGGTCGTGGTCGGGCGGTTTTCCGGTCCGTTGCGCGCCACAGTACCATTGGCAGCGGGCATCACGCATATGCCGATGCTACCCTTTCAATTGGCCAATTTCGGTTCGGCATTTTTATGGGCGGGCATTTTGCTCTCCCCTGGCAGCATGCTCAGCCGTTTCATCCCCGTATAAATCATGCTCGAACAAGCCAATACACTGATGATAGAGCCGATGATCGCCATGCTGCGAGGCAACCCGCAATGGACGACCTTCATCATCTTCGCCATCCTGACCATGGAAGGCGTGATCTTCACGACATTCATTTTCTCGGGCACCTTGCTCGTGCTGGCCGTGGGTGCGCTGATCCAGAATGGCACCTTCAATTATTGGACGATGTTTGCGACGGTTTTTCTGGGTTTCTGGTTTGGCGACACACTGAATTATATTCTGGGAAACCGCGGCAAGCCGTGGCTTCTGACCTTTTCGATCATCAACAAACGCCCCAGACTGGTTGAACGTGCTGAGCGTTTGATCACGGAGTACGGCATATGGGCCATCGTGCTGAGCCGCTTCATGGGGCCAAGCCGCCCGTTCGTAACATTTCTGGCTGGCGCATTCGGCATGCGCCAGTCCATCTTTCACCTTGCGACCATCGGTGCCACGCTGTTGATGACCTTTGGCCTGCTGAATGCCGGGATAACCGGATTGCAGCTCTGGAAAGGGCTAAAATAAAGATCTGTTCGGACGCAATTTCAAGCCTTGCGGCTTTCCTTGGGCAAAATCTGCTCTGGTGTGCCAAAGCCTTTCAATCCCTTGAAACGCGCGATCCAGGCGGACAGATTTTTATAGTGCGCCAGATCGAACCCGCCAGCGGCAGCATACTCCAGCACACCGTAGATATCGATGTCGGCAATCGTTGCACCATTGCCAACCATCCAGTTGTTTGATGCCAAATGATCATCAAGCACCTTCAGGGCGACGTTGCCTTCTGTGTAATACATTGCGGCAGTATCAAAGGACATCGAGCGAAGGCCGAGGCGCTGGCCACGGGCACGGTAGATATTCGGCGCAAGACGGTCATAGCTCCAGAACAGCCATTCCCGCACAGCGATCTTTCCTTCAATCGTTTCACCAGCAAACTTGCCGTGCATCTCTGCAAGATATTGCAAGATCGAGGCGGCTTGGCACAATTGACGGCTGTTGCTGTTGTCGACAAGCAATGGCACCTGACCGTAGCGCTGTTTGGCCACATAGGCTGGTTCCTTGTGCTCGCCTGTACGCAGGTTGACATGCACATAGTCAAAGGGTTCGGCGCACAGAGACAGCATAAGGCCCACCTTGTAAGCTGGACCTGACAACCAGATTCCGTGCAGTTGATAGCGTGCAGACATAGTGCTTCTCCCAGTGGTTGATGCTTCCATGATTAGGCAATTTACCCCTTGGCTACAAAGCCTTTTCGAAGAACAACTCACGGGAGCGCGATATATCCCCCAACGACCGCGTGATCGAGCCGCGCCGATATCCTATGGCCTCATACAGGCCGTGCGCTTTTGTAAAGCGTGTATCCGACCACAGGATCATGCGGGCGACGCCACGCTCGCGGGCAAATGTCTCCATGCGGGCAGTCAGCAGTTTGGCCAATCCCTTACCCCGCATGTCTGGCCGGACATAAAGCCGGTGCAATTCGGCTTCTTGGGCTTCAGGAAAATCAACGCCGATGCATGCCCCCGCCCGCCCTCTTGCATCCTCCACAACAAGGAACAGGCCTTCCTTGGCCAGTCTCGATTGGGCGGGGCGCACGATGTCAGGCATATCGCCGTGCGGATCAAAGAAACAGCCGGGGTATTCGGCGAAACACAATGTAATCAGGCCGATAAGGTCCTGCGCATCGTTATCGTGAACGGGTCGAATGGCCGTCAATACGATTCACTCAATCCCCAGCTTTGCCTTCAGCAGGTCATTCACAGCCCCCGGCGCAGCCTTCCCGCCGGATGCCTTCATGACCTGTCCGACGAACCAGCCGAGCATGGAAGGCTTTTCCTTTACCTGCAGAACCTTGTCAGGGTTCGCCGCGATGATTTCATCGACAGCCTTCTCGATGGCACCGGTGTCGG
>JANMLW010000046.1:0-4643 GCA_031372765.1 Hyphomicrobiales bacterium | reverse complement strand
CTTTTCACCGTCCAGTCTTGAGAGTGTGACCGTTGCATCCAGTGCGATGAAGGCTGGCGCCCAGTCCCCAATCGGAGAGCCATTGGCGATGTTGCCGCCAACTGTGCCCTGTGCCCGCACCTGTGTGGAGCCGAAGCGGCGACCAAGCTCACCCAGATCAGCCGAGCGCCTGGCAAGATGCGGCAAGGCCATCTGATGCGAAACGCCTGCACCCAGTATCAGCATGCCACTGTCATGCGTTATGCCCTGAAGGTCCATCACCTGCCCCAGCCAGATCAGTTTCCTTATGGGGCGGAACTGCTTGGTGATCCACAGGCCCACATCGGTTGCGCCTGCCAGGATGGTGGCATCGGGATGCGCTTTATAAAGCGCCAGCATCTCCTGCAACGAGCGGGGAGCCGCAAAAAAACCGTCGTCGGTTGTCACCTGTGCGCCTGTGCCATCATCAAGCGATGCCAGACATGTCACTTGGGTTTCAACCGCCCTGTCCAGATGATCTTTTTGACCTGTATTCAGCGCTTCAAGGGCAGCATCGACAATGGGTCGATAGCCGGTGCATCGGCAAAGATTGCCTGCGAGTTGATCATTGATCCGATCACGGGCAACAGGCTTTGCCTCCTTGTCCAGCGCAAACAGCGACATGACGATGCCCGGTGTACAGAATCCGCATTGTGAACCATGGTGATCCACCATCGCCTGCTGGATCGGATGCAGTCTGGCGTCATCCGCAAGATCCTCGACAGTCAGTATTTCAGCACCGTCCACCATGCCCAGAAAAGTGATGCAGGCGTTGACAGGGCGATGCACGAGTTTGCCGCCTTTCACCCGCACAAGGACCACCGTGCAGGCCCCACAATCACCCTCGTTGCAGCCTTCCTTGGTGCCGGTGGCGCGCTTATCCTCGCGCAGCCAATCCAGCAAGCTACGCACCGGAGAAAACGCGCCAAGCGTGACGGGGCATCCCCTGAAGATAAACCGGATATGATCGCGCAAAGAACCTTGTCCTACTGTTCAAATCAAGGACAATTGTAGTCCCCTGTGGATGTCACGCAAGGCGACATAATTGCTCTTGTGAGCTACGGAGCGAACGTCAATACTATCTGTACCCCTACACCAAAGGACCACTTCCCTTGTTATCTGACATTGAGATCGCCCGTGCGGCGCGCAAAAAGCCCATTGTCGAGATTGGTGCCAGGCTGGGTATCGATGCAACCCATCTCATTCCTTTCGGCCATGACAAGGCCAAGATCGATTTGGGCTTTCTGAAATCCCTTGATGGTCGCCGCGATGGCAAACTGATTCTTGTCACTGCGATCAATCCGACACCTGCGGGCGAGGGAAAAACGACCACGACGGTTGGCCTTGGCGATGCGCTCAACGCCATCGGCAAGAAAGCGCTGGTCTGCCTGCGGGAACCCTCCCTTGGTCCGTGTTTTGGCGTCAAAGGGGGGGCGGCTGGCGGAGGGCGGGCACAGATCATTCCGATGGAGGATATAAACCTGCATTTTACCGGCGATTTTCATGCCATCACGGCGGCACATAACCTGCTCTCGGCATTGATCGACAATCATATCCACTGGGGCAATGCCCTTGGCATCGATACCCGCCGCGTTGTCTGGCGGCGTGTGATGGACATGAACGACCGTGCCCTGCGCCAGATAACGGCGGCGCTTGGCGGCCCTGCCAACGGTTTTCCGCGTGAGGCGGGTTTTGATATCACCGTAGCCTCAGAGGTTATGGCGATACTCTGTCTGGCTGCCGATGCCGATGATCTGGAAAAGCGCCTGGGCGATATCATCGTGGCTTACACCCGCGAAAAAACACCGGTCTTTGCGCGTGATCTCAAGGCTGATGGAGCCATGGTGGTGCTGTTGCAGAGCGCCATACTGCCCAACCTGGTGCAAACCATCGAGAACAATCCGGCCATCGTGCATGGCGGGCCGTTCGCCAACATCGCCCATGGCTGCAATTCCGTCATCGCCACACGCGCCGCGCTGAAACTGGCCGATTATGTGGTGACAGAAGCGGGCTTTGGCGCTGATCTGGGTGCCGAGAAATTCTTCAACATCAAATGCCGCAAGGCCGGTTTGAAACCGGCTGCCGCTGTCATTGTGGCGACGGTGCGGGCGCTGAAGATGAACGGTGGTGTGGCAAAAGTCGATCTTGGCAGCGAGAATGTAGCCGCTGTGAAAAAGGGCTGTGCCAATCTTGGGCGCCACATCGAGAATGTCAGCGGCTTTGGCGTGCCTGTCGTGGTGGCGCTCAACCATTTCACCGGGGATAGCGAGGCCGAGGTGGCCGCGATCTGCAAGTATGTGAAATCATTGGGCGTAGAGGCCTATGTCTGTAAGCACTGGGCGGAAGGCGGCAAAGGGGCGACAGCTCTGGCAGAAGCCGTGGTGAAACTGGCTGACAGCAGGAAGGCGCGCTTCAAACCGCTCTACAGGGATGAGTTGCCACTGCTGGGCAAGATCGAGAAGGTCGCAACGTCAATCTACCGGGCCAATCGCGTTGATATCGCCCCTGCAGTGCGTGAACAGCTCGCCGCTTTCGAGGCTATGGGCTACGGCCATCTGCCGGTCTGTATGGCAAAAACACAGTACTCGTTTTCTTCCGACCCCGCCTTGCTGGGGGCACCCAACGATCACGTCATCACCGTGCGCGACGTGCGCCTTTCAGCGGGTGCCGGTTTCGTGGTCGCCATCTGCGGTGATATCATGACCATGCCGGGCCTGCCCCGCTCGCCCTCTGCGGAACGTATCCATCTCAATGAGGCCGGATTGATCGAGGGTCTGTTCTAGCTCCATCCGCTTTTGCCTGCTTGACTTGACGCTTGGCCCTATCAGCGCCAAAAGCGCCACTTAGATTTCCGGGTGCCCCATGACCGATATTCAAGCGATTGAAACCGACCTCCTGAGCCGTGTGGCCGCCGCTGCAGATGAGGCAGCGCTGGAAACGGTGCGCATCAACGCGCTGGGCAAGTCCGGCGCAGTCTCGGGCCTTCTTGCCTCACTGGGCAGGATGGCGCCCGATGAGCGCAAAGCTGCCGGTCAGACGTTCAATCTGCTGCGTGACAGGGTGCAATCGGCAATCGCCGACAAGAAAGAATTGCTGGCGGAAGGCGCGTTGAATGCGCGGCTCGCATCCGAAACACTCGACGTCACCTTGCCGGTGCGTGACAGCGTACTGGATACGGGCCGTATCCATCCTATCAGCCAGGTAATCGACGAACTGACGGCGATCTTTGCTGATCTCGGGTTTGCCGTGGCCGAAGGGCCCGATATCGAGACGGATGACCTGAACTTCACCAAACTGAACTTTCCCGTTGGCCACCCGGCGCGGGAAATGCACGACACGTTCTTCTTTCCACCCGACAAGGACGGCAACCGCAAATTGCTGCGCACCCACACCAGCCCTGTGCAGGTGCGGACCATGCTGGCGCAGAAGCCACCGATCCGTGTCATCTGTCCCGGCCGCACCTACCGTTGCGACAGCGACCAGACGCACACGCCGATGTTCCACCAGGTCGAAGGTCTGGTCATCGACAAGACTGCCAACATGGCGCAATTGTTCTGGGTGCTGGAAGAGTTCTGCAAGGCGTTCTTCGAGGTCAAGAACGTCAAGATGCGCTTTCGTCCCTCCTTCTTCCCCTTCACCGAGCCCTCGGTGGAGGTCGATATCCAGTGCAGGCGGCAAGGCGGCGAAATCCGCTTTGGCGAGGGCGACGACTGGCTCGAAATCCTGGGTGCGGGCATGGTGCATCCCAATGTGCTCAGGAATTGCGGTGTCGATCCCGATGAGTATCAGGGCTACGCCTGGGGCATGGGTATCGACCGCATCGCCATGCTGAAATACGGTATGGCCGATCTGCGCCCGTTCTTCGAGGCCGATGTGCGCTGGTTGAGCCATTATGGGTTCAGGCCGTTGGACTTGCCGACATTGGCGGGGGGATTGAGCGGGTGAGTGAACCTTCAACTTGGGCAATAGTAATTTCTATTGGCGCACTTGGTGTTTCATTGCTGACAATGTGGGCGACGCTTTTTCGTCGAGGTCGGCTACATATGTCGCAACCTACGCAGATCCTTCTGGGCCCGGATGGGCCAACATTTGACGGTAGTTGGAAAATATATCTTCGCTCGCTGATGTATACCACTGGCAAACGGGGAATAGTTATTGAAAATATGTTTGTTGAAATTTCAAAGGGAGAGACCAGTATCAATTTTCCGGTCTGGGTGCTTGGCGAAGAAAGGCTTGTTAGAGGCGGCGGACTATTTGTTGGGGAGCAGGGCGCGATTGCCAATCATCATTTTTTGCAATCTCGGGAAACAGAAAAATGGGTTTTTCGATCTGGCGATTATCGGTTGCAGGTTTATGCTCAACTCGTCGGAAGAAAATCTGCTGAGTTGCTGTTTGAAGCCATCTTAACAATTTCGTCTGATCAATCAAAAGAGTTGGAAGCTTCAAATACCGCAATTTTCTTTGATTGGGGCACAAAATCAAGGTCGTATTTGTCTCACATCGACAGACGAATTTCGAGAGGGGCGGGTTCTGAAGTTGAGCCATTTTTGGAAAGCTTGCTATCGGCTTCCAAAGTATCCAAGAAAAAGCTCTAATAGCATGGACATCGCCAAGTTAATTAGCTA
>JANMLW010000007.1:0-4437 GCA_031372765.1 Hyphomicrobiales bacterium | reverse complement strand
ATCATACCTGCCGATGGGCAGGTGCATGGCACTGCAGCGCTGCTGGACGAATCGTCCATGACCGGCGAACCCATGCCCGTGCACCGCAATGTCGGTGAGGCCGTTTCCAGCGGTGTCGCGAATGCAGGAGCGCCATTCGATCTTGTGCTTTCCCATACCGCAGCCAACAGCACGTATGCCGCCGTTGTCAGGCTTGTCGATGCGGCCCGCTTTTCAAAGGCACCCGTGGCGCGCCTTGCCGATCAGTACGCATTGGGCTTTCTCGCCGTCACCGTTGCCTTGGCGGGCGGAGCCTGGTTTCTGACGGGGGAGCCGTCCCGCGCCGTGGCCGTGCTGGTCGTTGCGACACCTTGTCCGCTGATCCTCGCCGTCCCGGTTGCCATCGTCGCAGGCATGTCACGGGCCGCCAAGCGCGGGCTTCTTTTCAAGTCGGCGCGTGTTCTGGAAGTCCTGCCGCGCATTCGTACCGTGATGTTCGACAAGACGGGGACGGTGACGGATGGCTATCCAAAGGTTTCATCCGTCGAACCGGCGACCAATGTCACGGAGACTGATCTGATTGCGCTTGCGGCTTCGCTCGCCCAATCTTCGACGCATACGATCTCGCAGGCCCTTGTCAGCGAGGCCCGCAAACGCGGCTTGGTACTCTCGCCACCTACGAACGTCGAAGATATCGCCGGAGACGGCGTCAAGGGCTTGGTTGCAGGCATCCCGGTGGTGATTGGCCGCCCCGACTTCGTGGCATTGAGCGTCGGGGTTACGTCTCTTCAGCAGGGAGAAGTGCCAACCGGCTCGACGGTGCTGGGCGTCGCAATCAATGGTGTATGGGCCGGGCAGCTGGTCTTCATCGACAATATGCGGGATGACGCGGTTGCAACGATTGCCACGCTGCGCGTTGGCGGAGTTTCCCGTGTCACTCTCATCACCGGCGATCAGGTTGTGGTCGCGCAAGATATCGGCAGGCGGCTGGGTGTGGATGACGTGATAGCTCAGGCGACACCGGAGCAGAAGATCGGTGCGGTCATCAAGGCCAAGACCATGGCACCGACGATGATGGTGGGCGACGGTATCAACGACGCTCCGGCTCTGGCAGCTGCTGACATCGGTGTGGCCATGGGAGCGCGCGGTGCCGCCGCTGCGGCAGAGGCCGCCGACATCGTGCTGCTGGTGGACCGGATCGGTCGTCTGAACGAAGCCATGGATATCGCCCGTCACACCCGTACCATCGCGCTGCAAAGCGTGATCGTCGGGCTGGCATTGTCATCTGCCGGAATGGTGCTGGCCGCGCTCGGCTATCTGCCGCCAGTTGCGGGAGCCCTGGCCCAGGAAGCGATTGATGTTGCTGTGGTCCTCAATGCTTTGCGCGCGCTTGGGGGCGCTGATCGCACCAACCCTGCTGCATGATGGTGTTTGCAAAGTAATGAAATGAAGAAGCGTGTCTCGCAAGTGCCGTCGAGGATGACGGCGCCTTCTGGGTAGATTCCGAACCTGTACGTTGAGGCACGACCACATCACGGTTTGCTGTGAACGATGTTGGCGCCGTACCGCGCCCGCCCGACGGAGAGACGACGATGGCTTTCAAGGACCTATTGCTTCAGATCAGCAGCTATCCTGAGCGTTCACATGACCACGTCATTGAAAACGGCGTGGCGTTTGCCGCTGCGTTGAAGGCGGAACTCACCGCTCTGACGTTCGAATATGAGATATCTGTACCGTACTCCCCGATGGGCGGTATGTTTCTCAATGTGGCAGGTATGGTAGCTGCGGAAACCCAGAAGAGCCTGGAGAACGCGAAGGCAGCGCTCAAAGTCTTCAATGTCGCCGCTCTAAAGGCCGGTGTGCCGCATAGTCAGATTCTAGAACACAGCGCCTCCGGTCTGGTGCCCGAGGCGGTCGCCGGACACGCACGCCTGCGTGATTTGACGCTGATACCGGCAGGCGACACGGGCGATTCTCTGCAATTCATCGCGGAAAAGGTCATTTTCGAATCCGGGCGGCCTGTGGTCGTGCTGCCCCAACCGGCAACGAGCGGGTCGGCGAGACCTCCAATTCAAACACTCGAGAGCATCGGGATCGCGTGGGATTTCAGCCGCCCGGCAGCGCGTGCTGTTGCCGATGCAATGCCTATTCTGAAACAGGCAAAAGTCGTGCGCGTCATCACCGTGACAAACGAAAAAACGATTTCCAGTAATCGATCCATGTCCGATCTGAAGCGACATCTCGGCCTGCACGGCATACAGTTTTTCGACGACCAGGAAGACGCCGCTGGACGGACGGTCGGCGAGACACTTGCGCAACACGCGGAAGCCTTCAATCTTGACCTGCTGGTGATGGGCGCCTACGGGCACTCGCGTTTCCGCGATTTTCTCCTCGGCGGCGCCACAAAGAGCATGACTGCAAATCCGGCTTTACCGGTGTTTCTGTCCCATTGAGGGTGTGACCTCTATTTCAGCGCTTCTCCCGTCGGCTTCACATCCGAAACCCTGAACGTCTGCATCACTCCCTCATCATCACGGATCGAAACGTATTCATCGCGCTGCATCACATGTTCGCCAAGGCGAAAGCCGTCTTCGTCTTCATCGTCCCGGCCAGCATAGTGAACTGACCATGTCGCGCCACCAGTGCCACCGGCTCGGTGCATAAGTGTGCCATGCCTGACGGGCTCATCATCCCAGATGCGCTGAACGCCGAATGCATTGTGGTGATCACGCCATGCGTCCACGCTCAAATGACCGGCGTCATCGAGAACCGCCCTGATGTCGTAGCCGCGCCGCAGCGATCCTTCGGGGAAACCTTTGGTGCGCGCCAGCCTAAGGATGATGTGGCTAACAGGATAGCGGGGTGACATAGCATTGCTGTCCATTTGACAAGTATCCTTTTGGCGAGTGTCGCTGATCCAGCGACGCAATCCAGCCGAAGTATCGATCAACAATATGGATCATATTGCCCAAGTCCACAGCCAAACAGGATCGGAAACTACCCAAAGTCGACGGTTCGCCATGGTGACGGCAACAAGTGCGCAGGTAACAGCGCCCACACCCATCGCCAGCCCGCAAGGCCGTTATCGTAGCCAATCTTGCGGCCCTGGCTGCAAGGATGGCCCGCTCCACACCAGCACCGATCCGTATTGATACTTGTGGGTGTCCGATGCCTGATCGATCAACATCTGACACCATAGGTCCGGCGTGTAGGCTATGGTATCCATGCGGGCTAGATTTTCAAGCGGTCGGCCTGCGGTGCAGCCGCCAGCGCAAGTCGCGCCAGAGCCGGGAGCGACTTGCACCCGGTCCGGGTCATGATGGCATTGCGGTGGTTCTCCACCGTGCGCTGGCTGATGCCGAGGTCCGCTGCGATGTTCTTGCTGGGGTGTCCAGCCAGCACCAGATCCATGATCTGTTTCTGTCGCACTGTGAGGCCAGCCACCTGGCTTTGCGCCTCGGTCCGCCATTGCGCCACTTTGCTGACATCTCTGGATTGCTCCAGAGCGCGCGCGATGCTGGCGAGGAGGTCACCTGGGCTGACCGGTTTTTCGATGAAGTCGACCGCTCCGGCCTTCATTGCCTGAACCGCCATGGGCACATCGCTGTTGCCGGTGATCATGATCGCAGGCAGCGGATCGCCACTGTCGTTCAGTTGCTCCAGCAGGGCAAACCCGTTCATGCCCGGCAGATAGGCATCGATGAGCAGGCACCCGCCGCTCCCCGGATGATATTGAGCGAGGAAAGCCTCACACGTGGGAAACGTCGCGGCGGCGTAGCCATTTTCTTCAAGCAGGACACGCATCGTATCGCAGATATTCTGGTCGTCATCCACGACGTAAATCACGTTCGATGTCGGATCTGGCGCAGCCCGCATGGGTTTGGCCACGGCATTTGCGGGCATGATCTGAGGTGCGGACAGAAGTGTTTCGATGACGGCCATCATCTTCTTCAGCTTCACGGGTTTATTCAGATGCACGCAGTCGCTTCGCGCGATTTCGGTCAGTGTTCTGGTGGAAATATCACCTGTCAGGATGACCACCGGCAACGCACGCTTTGATGCATTCCTCAGTCTTGCCGCAGTCTGCAGACCATCCATGCCGTTGGGAAGGTTGTAGTCTGCAATGACGAGATCGGGCTTCAGCATGCCTTTCTCGACGAGTTCCACCGCAGCTAGCCCGTCGAATGCGGTGGTTACCTGATGACCCTCAGCCTCCAGCAACAGCGCGAGCAGTTCACGCACATCCGGATCATCCTCTACAACGAGGATATTGCAGCCTTTCCCGACAACTGCCGGAGACGGAGTGAAAGCGCCAACCTCAGGAGCGCCTGACGTCGGCGCATCAACACCATCGGCTGGCAGCGCGATCTCGATAGCGAAGACCGATCCCTTGCCGAGGCGTGAGCGCACATGCACCCGGTAGCCAAGCAAGGTGACAAGCCGCTGGACGATGGCGAG
>JANMLW010000290.1:0-10213 GCA_031372765.1 Hyphomicrobiales bacterium | reverse complement strand
GTCTTTTGCATCGGATGTCGCAGACCCGGCGCTCGCCTTATCAGTGATATCGGACTGGCCAGCGACATCGGCCTTGCCCGTGTTACCGAACTGGCCTTTGCTGCTGGTATTGGAACCGGTATCTTTGGCGGGTGTCTTGGCATTGGTGCTGTCAGCATCATCAGCGCTCATGGCAGAAACTCCGGAATGGGGAATGAAGACAAGGCTCCGTCGATCACTGCCGGATGGTCCGTCAGCGTCAGCAGCGTGCGAAAAGAAAAGATCTAGAAAAGAAGACGCGGCGATGAGCGGAAAGTGGTGTGATCCAGTGCGATGCACAGGATCACACCATAGGCTTCAGGCGACGCGTCCCGGCGGTTACAGCGGCAGGGTACGCGGTTTGCCGCGAACCTTCGCGAAGAGCGAAGCAAGCAAGGCCTGTCCCAGGAAGCGCCGGCGCTAAAAATTTCAATGTCGCGCAACTACTTGTCTGGCATCGAGACCGGCAGGACTAACGCAAGCCTCGACGTTGTTGAGCGCATTGCAGATGGCCTCAATCTGCCACCATGGAGGCTCATCTTTGATCGTGAGATCATGGGTGAAGAGCCGGACAACAATCTAAAAGACAAGACATACCGACGATAGACTATCTGTCAGTTTCTGAAGGCATCGCCCTTGCTAGATACTAATTGAGTGACAAAGTGGGTTGACGGTATGAAGCAGCGCGCAGTTCAACGACGCCACGGGCCATAGAAGGGGTCGATATCGCACATTGGCTCTTGCAAATCGGTATCCCATTTGTTGTCGTGAACCAAAGGCTGGAGCGATACATCCTCACCCTTTCGGAGCCCAGCTTCGCGATAGGCCTGGATCAAAAGGAACCACCGGTGATTTGTAAAATAGGATGGTTTTTCCGCCAGCTCTGCCGCTGTGAGCAAATCGTTCGTGGTTTCCAACGCGCCAAAGTCAGCATCGTAACTCCCGATCACCTCGCCATTCATGCCGATCCTTGCACCGCAAATTTCTTCATTCGGCTCAATATAAATCCGCTCGAACATCAACTTTGGGAAACGATCGACAGCATCACGGAACTCACGAACTGGCGGGACCCAGTTGCTCTCAAGCCAATGCACAGATCGAATCTCAGTATCCGAAACTAATGCACCGTCGCGCTCGGTCTCAAGATATCCGAGCGGAAACGGCAAGGCTGGTCTCCGCAGTGCGTCGGGTTCGTAGTAGACAGACTCCAAACTCTCAGCAAAGTCAGCGCGATCCTTGTTTCGTTGCCGGATGAAATGCGGCAGGCACCTTGCCTTGTTGTTCGAAGATACGAAGCGTGGAGGGCCAACGATACCCGTCCTTTCGGGCACCAGCGTGCGACGAACGATAACAACAGAATAACAATCATTTGGCATTTGGAACCTCCATCTGTGAACTGATGGCAAGGCTAGCGAGGAACCAAGAAAATCAAGAATGGGTCATGTAATGAAAAGTCGGAAGGCCAAGAATTCTATATTTCTAGTGCCTGCTTTGCGCCCCAGCAGAAATGGGCGCTGCATCGCTTGAAGGTCCGCACTTGACCTGAAAACGACATTGCGGATGTCAGTACGGCTCTTACAAAGCAGACATTCAAGCTGTGACTGTCAGCGCATCCATCGCATTCCCGCAGTTTGCATACGGAAGCCTTTCGACCTCTCCCATACAGGGCTTAAAGCGAAACCCTCTTGTTATCGCCAGCGTCAGGTGCAGAGCCAGTCACGAACGACACGGCCATCTTTGCCAGAGTGACTACGCCAGAGGGTCCGTCCCAAAACTCGGCTGAATGCGGCGTTGCACATATAACCGTAACATCAGCCTTGTCGGCACCTTCAGGCCAGAAGGCCTGAGCGCCTGGGTTCCACAGCCGCTTTATCAGCGCGCGATCGGTCGACAAAGTTGCAATGGCTGCAGTCGAGACAAATTGGCTTGAGCCATTTCCGTAGTTCAGAAGAATGCCAGGCTCCAGGGTGATGTCATCAAGCTGATTGGCAGACGCGTTGGACAGGAAATAGATATTGTCCTCATCCTGCATAACAATTGAAGACATGGGTCGACTCCTGAATCCGTCCCCGCTGTTGGACACCAGAAAACAGAAGTCCAGCTTCTTCATCATATCCCAAGCGCGCTGTGAATCGGTGGTCATGTGTTATTTCCTTAAAAATCTGGAGCAGAGGTCATCAACACGTTGAGCGCAAAATGCCGGCAGAGCAGATCGAGGGGCTTATATTTACAGAGCATGAGCCATGACTTTGCGTTTCGATGGAAGACTATTGCCGGAGAAACTGCAGAAGCGCCTGTGATATTTCGTTCTTGTGGGAAGCCAGCAATCCATGCGGACCATCCTTTATTTCCACACTTGATGCGTGGCGGATACCGCGTGCCGCATGATGTGCCGACGTTTCGATAGGGACAGTCTTGTCAGCAGTGCCATGAATGATCAGGGTCGGGACATCAAACGCTGCAAGTTCACTGCGAAAATCCGTTGTCGCGAAGGCTTTCGCACATGCCAAAGTTGGTTTCAGTCCAGCTTGCATCGCCACCATACATGACCAATGCACCAGCTCAGCACTTACTGGCGATGTCAGCACGCCGACGCCGTAGAAATCATTGAAAAAACCGGCAAAGAATTTTGCGCGATCTGACTTCATCTGTGAAGCCATGCCGTCAAACACGGACTGCTCGACGCCATCGGGGTTATCGGGTGTCTTGAGCATGAAGGGCACGATGGACGAAATCAGGCCCGCGTGCTTTACGCCCTTGCCATCATGGCGGGACATATACCGCGCGACTTCTCCCCCGCCCATTGAAAAGCCGACGATTGCGGCATCCTTGCTGTTTGTTTCCTTCAACACATCCGCAAGATCATCAGCCAACGTATCATATTCATAACCGTGCCACGGTTGATCCGACCTGCCAAAGCCGCGCCTGTCATAGGCAACGACGCGAAATCCAGCATCCGCCAAAGCAAGCGCCTGATCGTCCCAGCTATCAGACGAGAGCGGCCAACCATGCATAAGCACGACCGTGCGTCCTTCGCCCCAAATTTTGGCATATAGGCGGGTTCCGTCTCGCGTTGAAATATATGGCATCGTGTTCTCCGCTTAAGCTGAGTGCATGGATGTTTGTCGGTCAACGCGAATACAGGGCAATCGTTCCCCATTGCCGATGAACCTCGCATGCGGCGCGCCTTCAATCGAGATTCTGGGAACAATGAGGGCGTCCAATGGTTGTCTTTGCTACCACCATCAATCAACGCCGGATAAACATGTCAGTCCTTTTGAAATCTCTTGATAAGCAGGTCATCGTCATCACCGGTGCCTCAAGTGGAATAGGCTTGGCAGCGGCGCGATCCGCCGCCGTGGCGGGCGCGAAAGTTGTGCTTGTCGCGCGTAACGGCGAAGCCCTAGAGGCAATCGTCGAAGACATACGCACGAAAGGTGGATCGGCTATCTATGTCGAAGCTGACGTAAGCAAACGCGAGGAACTTGAGCGCGTTGCAGAACGCACGATTGCCGAGTTCCAAAGGTTTGATACCTGGGTCAATAATGCTGGCGTCGATATTTTTGGAACGATCGATCAGATAAGCGATGAGGATAGTCGCCAGTTGTTTGAGACAAATTTCTGGGGCACGGTCTATGGTTCCAGGATCGCAGCAAATCACCTGCGTCTTCGCGGCGGCGCACTTATCAATGTGGGAAGCGTGGCTTCCGACAGAGCCTTTCCGCTGCAGGGAATTTATTCGGCCAGCAAGCATGCGGTCAAAGGCTTTACGGACGCATTCCGTATGGAGCTTGAGCATGCCGGGGCACCCGTGTCAGTCACGCTGATCAAGCCAGCCGCAATAGGCACGCCGCTTCCCAGTCATGCCAAAAATTACTTTGATCGGGAACCCCGCCTGCCATCGCCCTTGTATTCACCTCAGGAGGTGGCTGACGCGATCCTGTTTGCCGCGGTTAATCCACGGCGGGACATTCACGTGGGATCGGTTTCCAGGATTTTCAGCCTGCTCGGCTTCTTTGCGCCAGGCCTTTCAGATCTCATTGCCAAGGCGACCCAGTTTGAAGCATCAAAGCGCAATGTTCCGGCAAAAATGCGAACAAACAATCTTCATCGGGCCGGGATAGATGGCGGAATTGTCAGAAATGATGCCGAGCATCGCGTCATGCGCCCAAGTCTATACACCCGCGCAACCATGCATCCTGTAATGACCTTGGGACTCCTGGGTCTGGGTTACCTTGTGATGTCATCAGCTGGCCGCTCCAGACATCGGCGTCTTCCAAGGCCCTGATCTATCGCGATGGCAAACAAACCATATCCCACAGCCCATTCTCTTCAAAAAATAACCCCGGTCCAGAGGCCGGGGCATTCTTCTTGAAATCCTGTCAATCCATCACTCTCGCGGAATTGTTCCTGTTTCGGAGTCCTGCGCAACATCATCATCACTTGCCTCAAGATCGGGGTCGCGGTCAGAAACGATATTGCCAGCGGCGTAGATCTGGTCAATCGGCTCCTCGTCATCAAATGAATCACTCTCGCTTCCCTCTATCTTCAGTTCCCTTGCACCATCCCGTGCAATCCCAGCCTGTGGGTGCGGCCCGGCGGCCTTTGGCAGGTTGGCCGCTTCTGTGAAGGTGGAGGACGCGGTCGTGACTTTTTCAATGCCCTGTGTCTGCATTGCGTTTTTGTCTTTATGTGTGGGTCCATGATTCATTGCTATCTCCTCTTCCGCAATAAGTGTTGATGATGACCTGCAATCCCCTCAGATTTGGTGCTTAACGACGATAGTTCAGCACCAATTGCGACACGCCAGCCGCCACATTCACGCCGGCCTGTGCCTGAACGGAGAGCGGTTGAAGGGATATCGCTCGGTTGGATCCGCCCACAAGGAGGCTTCCTCCCCCGCCGATGCCCAGCGATGCATCAGCTGCTGCACCGACATATTCACCAGCCAGATCGCCCGGTCTGCGATTGCTGCCCGTAGACAGGACTACCCATACCAGTTGGGTTCCCGCAGTGATGCCTAGGTCAAGGCCGAACCGACGGATTGTTCCATCATAAACTTCCTGACGTCCACGCGATGGAGAAAACCGGCACGTCATCGTGCGCGACGAGCCTACAATAAGGCCGAGTCCTGCAGAGATATCGCACATGAGTGTTCCTGCATTGGTGGTCTGGACAACAGGGCGCTGTGTCTGGGCGTGTGCGGCTGTCGAGAAGAAAACGGCCAGTGCCGCTGCTGAAAACACCTTGGCAGTGAGGCGGTTTTGCGAGGATTGAGGATATCTCATAATTGGCTCCTGAGGTTTGCGAAAGACGGTTGTCGATTGGCAAAAGCAGGGGACTTGGAGATCGTGCCCATGCTTGCAAAGGTGACTGCAAAATGAACGCTTTGTACCTGCAAATGTTCCCGAAGCGCTGACACGGTGAACCCTGCAACAAGCGCCCAGAGAAGCTTAGTCTCAAATTGCGCTCAGTGCTGGCCGGGCAGTGCCGCGTCCTCGCCCAACGTTCGGCGGACATAGAATGTTACGATCAGGACATAGGTGAGGATCGCCAAGGGGACTGCCAGAAACACACCGGCAAGCCCAAAAAGCGCACCACCAGCGACGATCGCGAACAGCACCATTGCGGGAGGAAGATTCACAATGCGCTGCATCAGGAGTGGCGAGACGATGCTTGATTCCAGTTGCTGTACACAAACGAACAGCAAAATCGTCCACCATACAGCATTGCCATTTGCAGTCAGCGCGAACAGGGTTGCGGGAACGGCACCAGCGAATGAGCCTATGATTGGCACAAACTCGAGAATCCCCGCGATCATGCCAAGGGCCAGAGGTCCTGGCAGACCGATCAGAGACGTGCCAATGAAAATCAAGGTCGCTACAATAAGCATCGAAACGAGCGATGCGCCGAGCCAAAGCGCCCATGCATGCGCTACTGTATCGAGCACGGTATTCATATCGCTGCGCCATTTGACTGGAACGAGCGCGTGAAGGCCACGCCGATAAAGCGCCGGATCCCATGCGATGAAAACCCCGGCGATCAGTACCAACATGATATTGGCAAGCCCGCCCAGAAACGCTCCTCCTGCCTTCATCAGACCGCCTGCAATCCGGCCACCTCCGGCTGACTGTTCTGCCTGCTCGATAAACGGGCGGGCAATCGTATCGGCTGTCAGTGCGCGCAAATCTGCCCAGGCATTTGGAAGGCGCTCAATGACCACTGTAAATTGAGACGCCAGTTGTCGGCCAAAAATGGTTAGCGCCGCCACGAGGAGCAAAAGTATCACGACGACGACTATGATCAGCGCCTTGTGTTGCGCAAGATTGAGGCGGCTGGAGAGTGCTTTGGCTAAACTGCTTAGCCCGACCGAGACGATACACGCCGCCACGATCAGCAACAGGACGTCAACAAGCTGCCACAGCAGAACAAGGAGTATCAGCACTGAGATCGTAAAAAGAATCGTGCTGCGCTCGCGAGGCATTGTCAGGATCGATCATAAAGGTAGCGCGCAATATCTGTCGCTTCCTGCCGAGAAAGGCCCATGTCGGGCATTGCGGTACGGGGTGAAAAGCGCGGAGGATTGATGAGCCATTGCACCAGACCATCAGGCGTATGGGGAATTGAACCCGCGATGTAGGACCGTGATCTCAAACCGGTGAGGTTCGGACCAACACGGCCATAGGGCCCTGGCACTCCACGAATGGTGTGACACGCTTTGCAGCCGTATTGCATGATGGCCGCGCGACCCGATGCAGCATCTCCAGCCGGAACAGCACGCTCCGGTAGCACAAGTACGGGATGCGCTTCCTGTGCCAGGCAATCGCCAAGTAACCCGGCTGACAGCACCATGACGCCTGTCATGAGCCGGTTCAACGGAGCCATGCTCGATCGCGATTGGGAGAAATTTTTGGATTGGCCTGCAACCGCGAAAAATATTCGCCTACAGCCTCCATGTCGCGGCCTTGCATCTTGTCGGCAATCGCCTTCATCACCCCCATCGGGTCATTGCGGCGTTTGTCGACCTTCCAGGCCTGTAGCTGTGAGACAATGTAAGCACCGTGTTGGCCAGCCAGATTCGGAACAGACGGGGGCAGACCTTCACCCTCAGGGCCATGGCAGTTGACACATGCCGGAATGCCTCGTTCGGCCGATCCGATTGCAGACAGTTTCGCCCCCCATTGCACCAGCGCTTCATCGATTTCTCGGTTTCTGCCGCTGTCAATTTCCGAAGGTGTCAAGGCGTAATAGGCCGAGACCGCCTCGCGTTGCTGAGCGGAGAGGCGCTGGGCAATAGGGGTCATGATTGCATTCGGTCGACTGCCAGATGCGTAGTCACCGAGTTGCTTGTAGAGATACCATGCGGGAAATTCCGAGATACGGGGAAATACTCCGGCGCTATCGCCTTCTCCGGTCAGTCGATGGCAGCTGATGCATGCTATGGCCGCACCATCCGGCGTTCCGCCCATCGCCACAAGTCGTCCTTGCGCATACATGTCGCGCGTCACCGGTCGTTCCACGCGGGCACGAAAGGCTGTCTCCTGTCGTGCGAGCAGTGTTTCTGGTGAAGATGGAATTTGCGACTGTTTGGTCTGGGACGTTGAAGGAGACTGCGCAAAAGCAAAGGCTGCCAGGCATGAAAAGACAGCTGTCGCGGCAAAAGCTCTTTTCATCGTGCATTCCCCATCAACGGTCTTGGATTGGCAAGATAGTCGGTCTTGATCGCATTGATCGTCCAGTAGGCCAGCCCCATGACCGAACCGGTTGGATTGTAGCCAATGTTTTGCGGGAAGAGGCACGCTCCAAATACAAAAACATTGTGCTGCCCCCACGCCTGGCAATAGCGGTTGACTGCACTTGTCGCAGGATCAATGCCCATAATGGCTCCGCCGGTATTGTGCGTGGTCTGGTAGGGAACCACGGAATAATGGTTCGCCGCGCGCTCCGATGATTCAACCAGATCTCCGCCCATTGCCTCAGCGATGCGCCGCGCCTGAGCCGTGCAGTGCTTTGACATTGATTTGTCATTGTCCGGAAAGTCAAATGTCATGCGCAGGAGAGGACGACCCAGATCATCAGTATAAGTTGGATCGAGATCGAGATAGTTGCCGCGGGTAGCCATAGACGAGCCATGCAAGGAGACAGACAGTGTTGAGTTGTAGTTCTGGCGCGCTGCGGTCTTGAACTCTGCACCCCATGTTTTGGTTTTGGCTGGAATGGGCATATTTTCGATTGGCGATGGTCTCGCAGCCCTTGCAATCCCTGCATCTGTCATTGAGATGCTGCTTATCTGGGCCTGGCATTCACCAAGTCTGCATGCGTTTGCCCGGCAGACCACAGCCGGACTTGTTCTTGAGCAAGGCAGCTTCCTGTTCGCGGGCCTCTTGTTGTGGACAACGGCTCTGCTACCGGTTGCCTCAGGCGGATCGGGCGCTGGAACACGCGTCGGGGCAGGCGTTCTCGCCCTTTTGCTCACAAGCATGCACATGACGTTGCTGGGAGCGTTGATCGGTCTCTCATCAAGACCACTGTATGTCTGCTATGGAAGTGATGCAGACGTCCCCAAGTGGCTCGGCAGTCTGCTGAACGACCAGCACCTGGGCGGAGCGCTCATGATCACGGCTGCGGGAAGCGTGTACCTCATCGCCGGCCTGACGAGACTGAAGCTGTTTCTCGACCGCAACCCTTCTGTGGAGCGCTTTGAAATCAAAGTCCCACTACCCGGGCTTCCGGAACATCAGCCAGGTCAACGCGTCGCACGGACATCTATTCCCCACTCTGGAGAACGAAAATGAACGCCTCCGACAACGCTCAGAACGAAGCCGACAAGCGCAGCAAGATCGTCGAAATGATCAGGGGCATCCGCATTGCTTCGTTTGTGACGATGGACGAGGATGGACTTCTCCGCTCACGACCCATGGCACCGCAGCACTATGGCGAAGCTGGGGAGATATGGTTTTTCACCAATGTGAAGTCAGGCAAGGTGGATGAAATCGAGGGGACGCCGGAGATTCTCCTCAGTTTCTCCAATCCTGAAACACAGGATTACGTTTCAATGAACGGTCGAGCTGAGATTGTGCGGGACAAGGAAAAAACTGCAAAGCTGTGGAGCGAGGTGGCTCGCGTTTGGTTTCCGGGTGGGCCTTCCGACCCCGATCTTGTTCTTATCCGCTTTCAGGCTGATGCAGCGGAGTACTGGGACAGCCCATCGGCGAGCATGATGATCGCCTATGGCTATCTCAAGGCCCGCCTTACTGGTAAGGCTCCCAACCTTGGTGAGCAGGACAAGGTACGGTTCTGACTTTTCCATTCTTGAACGCAAGGTTATCTCACCTGCTGTTTATCATTGCAGCGAACACATCTGTGCCGGAGGCAACGGTGGATCGCCTGGCGTTCCAGGCGGCACAGGTTCCGGCTCCGTTATCGGACCTGGCGGAGTTATGTCAGGTGGCGTTGGCCAAGGCTGCGGAATGGGCGGAAAATCTGGCTGCGGAGGATAGGGAGGGGCGGGCGGAATGCCAGGAGGATCAGCGGCATGAAACGCGTTGAAACTTGTCATTGAGCACACCCTTTCAAATGCACGACGAGCTGCTGAAATCAAAGCTGCTGGTCACGTGCTGTGGATAAAATCTTTAACGCTCGACCAGCGGTTTCGTTCCATAGAGGCAACCAATACTTCGATGCAAAATTGTGAAGGGCCATGACACAAATGAGATCACCAACCTAACGCACAGACTGTTGGCTCCACGTGATCCCTCAAACGGGCTTAATGCATTAGCCAACGCCTACGCAGATCCCGCTTACACGGTGCATAGCGTTGTAGAGATAGCCTTTGGGATTCCATTCCGCCTGATCGAGCGGTTGCACATTGCCGGTTTGGTCCATAGCCTGCGAAACAACTTCGCATTGAGCTCCACCGAACGCAAAAGGGGAAGTGGAAAGACGCGCAATTCAACAGCAGTTCAACACTTTACTTCGGCTAGCCCAGTGGCTTGCGCCGTCTATCACCAAATCCGCGATCATGTCGGCGGGCGCAGGCTTGGATACGAACACATGATTCACACTCATGAGCGCATGCTTCAGCGTTGCACAACCTGAATAGACGTAAACCTTTACGCCACTGCGCGACAGCGCAACGGCAAGCTGTGTGCCCGTATCACCGTCTCTCAATGTCAGATCGACAATCGCAACGTCA
>JANMLW010000288.1:0-2709 GCA_031372765.1 Hyphomicrobiales bacterium | reverse complement strand
TTCGCCATGGGGGTCGTGCTGGGTGTCGCCCTTGCAGTGGCCATCGTTCACAGCAAGGTGCTGCAGAAAAGTCTTTTGCCATGGATAATCGCCTCGCAGACGATTCCTGTTCTTGCCATCGCCCCCATCATCATTGTCGTGCTGGGCTCGGTGGGCATCACGGGATTGCTCCCGAAATCGATCATCTCGATGTATTTGTGCTTTTTTCCCATCGCCATCGGCATGGTGAAGGGCTTCACCTCGCCCGACAGCATGCAGATGGATTTGCTGCGCACCTACAATGCCAATCAGTCCGAGACATTCTGGAAACTGCGCTGGCCTGCGGCAGTGCCCTTTCTCTTTGCAGGGTTAAAGGTCGCCATCAGCATCAGCCTTGTCGGTGCCATCGTCGGTGAACTGCCAACAGGTGCGCAGGCCGGTATCGGTGCAAGATTGCTGTCGGGCAGCTATTATGGCCAGACCGTGCAGATATGGTCGGCGCTGGTCGCTGCGGCTGTCATGGCAGCTTCTCTCATCATGGCTGTCACGCTGCTGGAAAAGGCAACCGTAAGGGCCATGGGTGGCCGCATATGAGCAGCACCTTCCGCAGCATGACACGTGTCAGCAATGTGGTGATGGACGTAACAGTCAGTTCTGCTGTGGCGGTGATTGCCTTGGCGCTCGCGGCCAATGTATCGGTGCTGTCCCGCATGCCCTGGTTATTGGGGTCCCTGATTGTCGCCATCTGGATCGCCCTGTGGGTTTTCAACCAGAAGGTTGCCAGCCTACCCTATCGCTCGGCTGCGGCCCGTAGGTTCAGGGATATCTTCGTTCCACTGATCTTTGGCCTGACACTGCTCTGGCTCTGGGAAGTCATCTGCCGTGGCTTCAATGTGCCGATGGTGCTGATGCCCGCCCCCTCTCACATCTTTGCCAGAATCGTTAGTTCCCTTCCCACGCTTGGCGCTGATTTCGTGCAGACAGTCATCCGTGCAGCGATCCCCGGCTGGCTCATGGGCTGCCTGGCAGGCTTTGGCGTAGCCCTGTTGTGTGACCGGTTTGACTTCTTGCGCCGCGGTCTGCTGCCCATCGGCAATTTCATCTCGGCCCTGCCGATCATCGGCATCGCGCCCATTCTGGTCATGTGGTTCGGCTTCGATTGGCACTCAAAAGCGGCGGTATGGTGGTGATGACATTTTTCCCCATGCTGGTGAACACCATCGCGGGCCTTGCCTCAGCGGGCCTTCTTGAGCGGGACCTGATGCGAAGCTACGGAGCCAATTGGTTCCAGACGCTTGTTGCACTGCGTCTTCCTGCCGCCATGCCATTCGTCTTCAATGCGCTCAAGATCAATGCAACGCTTGCGATGATAGGGGCGATTGTTGCTGAATTTTTCGGCACACCCACCGTAGGCATGGGCTTTCGCATCTCGACAGAGGTTGGCCGCATGGCGCTTGATATGGTGTGGGCTACAATAGCGGTTGCAGCCGTCGCCGGTTCGTCCTTCTATGGGCTTCTGGTTCAGGCTGAGAGGGCTATCACGTTCTGGCATCCTTCTTGCCGGGCACGGTAGGGTTTTGGCATACCTTCTTTCCCTATGGATCGAAGGCAACTTGGGAGAGTGGAGATGAAAAAGAGTTTGCTTCTTGGCGCGGCGATGATGCTGGGCGCTCTTGTGCCAGCGTCTGCGCAGGAAAAAGTGACACTGCAGCTGAAGTGGGTGACGCAGGCGCAATTTGCCGGAAACTACGTGGCCAAGGACAAGGGCTTCTATAAGGCCGAAGGTATCGACATCACCATCAAGCCCGGCGGGCCTGATATCGCGCCTCCCCAGGTGATCGCCGGTGGCGGAGCCGATGTCATCATCGAATGGATGCCAGCCGCTCTTGCCGCCCGTGAAAAGGGTGTGGCGCTGGTCAATATCGCTCAGCCGTTCAAGCGGTCAGGCATGATGCTGACCTGCCGCAAGGATGCAGGCGTGGCAACGCCGGCCGACTTCAAGGACAAGACTTTGGGCGTCTGGTTCTTCGGCAACGAATATCCCTTCATGGCCTGGATGGCGAAGCTCGGCCTGAAGACAGACGGTTCCGCTGGCGGCGTCAAGGTCATCAAGCAGGGCTTCAACGTCGATCCGATCATCCAGAAGCAGGCAGCCTGCGTTTCCACCATGACTTACAACGAGTATTGGCAAGTGATTGATGCTGGCCTGAAGCCGGACGATCTGGTGGTGTTCAACTATACCGATCAGGGTGTCTCCACCATGGAAGACGGCCTCTACGCACTCGAAAGCAAACTGGCCGATCCTGCTTTTGCTGCCCGCATGGCAAAGTTCGTCAAGGCCTCGATGAAGGGCTGGGACTATGCCCGCGCCAATGCGGATGAAGCCGCCAAGATCGTGCTCGATAATGATGCTTCAGGTGCCCAGAAAGAAGCGCACCAGAGGCGTATGATGGGCGAGATCAATAAACTGACGGCTGGTTCCACCGGCAAACTGGACCCGGCGGATTTCGAGCGCACCGTGACCACATTGATGGGTGCCGGTGGTGAAGCGCCCGTGATCTCGAAAAAGCCTGTGGGCGCCTGGACCCATGCGGTGATCGATGCCGCAATGAAATAAAGCAATGGCGTATTCTTCCTTTCCCCTTTGGGGGAAGGAAGAAAATTGATGGAGAACTCCATGGCTAAACCCATCCTCATCCGTGGTGGCACAGTCATCAACCATGACCACGC
>JANMLW010000272.1:0-12428 GCA_031372765.1 Hyphomicrobiales bacterium | reverse complement strand
TTCAATTTCCCCGGTCGCAAGATCGGCGTTGGTGGTGCCTTCCAAACGCGGCTTCACCTTGCCATCGACGCGGATGACCCACTCGGAGCGCACGGTCTCAGCCATTTTGAAAGCCGGGCTGTCCGGGTCGGCGACAACCTGCGTGATTCCGTAGTGGTCGCGCAGATCGATGAACAGCACGCCGCCGTGGTCGCGGATGCGGTGCGCCCAGCCCGACAGCTTGGCCTCATTGCCGATATCATTGGCACGCAACCCGCCGCAGGTATGCGAACGGTAGCGCGAGATGAGGTTGGCGGCGGCAGGAGTAACGTGCGTGGTCATGACAGACTCGTGGTTATGGTCTTTTGAAACAGAACCCTGTCAGAGCCAGCCTCGCCCTCAAAAGTCAAGGATCAACGGCGCGCCGCTTTCAGGGCTTGCTGCATTTTGGCAGATCTTCAAGCGAGGCGATGACGCAATCTGCATTCAGACCCTGGGCGGAAGGAGCCACGATGATCGTGGTCAGGGCAGCAGGCAGGTGCTTGCGTATCAGCACATTGACGCCGTCCGACGTAATGCTTTGCATACGCTTGGGCTGCTCATCCGCCGCTTCATAACCCAGACCATTGAGCATGCTGGCACGAATGGAACCGGCAGCCGAACCCGAGCGGCGCATGGTATCAGGCAAGCCAGCAATCATCCGGCGCTTGAGGGGCTCAACTTCATCCGTTGTGACACCATCGGCGAGAAACTTGCGGTATTCCTCCCGCATCGAAGCAAGCGCTGCCACCGCCTTGTCATGAGCGACCGAGGATTGCATGGCGAAAATGCCGTGATCATAGAGGACGCCACTGATCGAGGCTGAAGCGCCGTAGGAAGCACCGAGTTTCTCGCGGATGGCGACAAACAAGCGGGCCTTGAAATCACCACCCAGCACATTCAGCGCGATGTTGCGTTCAGCCCCTTCCCTGCCTGTGGTCCATTCCGTGGGGCCACCCATAAGGATGATGGTCTGATCAACCTTGCGCTCGATGACAATGGTTTTGGCCAGGCTGACGGGTTTGAATGGTATCGCCGGTTTGATCGTGGCACTTTCAGGCAATCCGCTGAAAACACGGTCAACGAAGGTCGCCGCCTCCTCTCGGGATAGTGGCCCTGCCGCCACGACGGTCAGATTGTCACGTGCAAGAACCGCCTTGCGCCACTGGTCGACATCCTCGACCGTCACATCGCTGATGAGCGTGAGCGGCTGGAGGTTGTTGAGCCGAGTGACTTGATGATCGCCCGTGATCAGGTTGGACAGGGCCTTGTTGGCGAGGTTTTCAGCCTTCTCGTCAGCAACCTTGAGACTGTTGATGAAAAAACGCTTGCGACGCTCAAGGGTGATCTTTGGCAAGCGCGGTTCGGTGAGTACGGATGCCAGCAATTTACCGGTGGCCTCAAGACCTGCCATGGGTGCGACAAGGCTGCCTTGCGTGTTGGTGCGCCCTTGGCTGAGACTGATGGAACTGCCAAGGTCTTTCAGTTCTTCCTCAAAGGCACCAGCATCAAGTCCCCCTGCACCACCGTTGATGACAAGACCTGCACCCAATCCTACCAAGCCGGTTTTATCAACCTGATGCAGGGCGTGGCGATCCCGCCAATAGAATGTCAGCGCCTGCTCTTTCTCATCGGGCAAGCGCATATGGACAAGGCGAATGCCACCTGTCGTCCGGCCCATGCTGATCGCATAGGATTTTTTGACAAAAGCGCTGTCTGGCGCTGTTGTTTGAGCATGCAAAGCACCAATGCCAACAGGGATTATGGTCAGCACACTCAGGAAGACTGCAATTCTTGCGGTGCGTGTTCTCACGAAATCAGCTTTCAATCTGCTTTGGGTTCATAAATCGTGATGGCTTCACGGCCATTGCCTGAAATCACCTTGAGCATGGCGGAAAGATCAGTGGTCGTAACATTTGCTACAATTTCTGGCAGGTCCGCCAAACGTTCGTAAGGCAACGGCGCTGTCAGCCAGCCAATCAATCGACCCGAGGTGGACTGCGGCTCATCCAGCTGGCGTTTGTAGTCTCTGGCAAAACGCCTTTTCAGGCGCTCCAGCGTAGCCTCATCAATGCCCTTGATTGCCAACTGTTTCAGATAGGCTTTCAGAACGGGCACCTGCTCATCAGCCGTGCGGCCAAGCTCGGGCGTTGCGCCCAGTGAAACAGACAGGATACCTGTAAGCTGGCGCTCCACACTTGCAGCAACAATGGCAGAGGCAACCGGATTATCCCCTTCAACCAGTGCGCTGTGAGGGCTGCCGCTCAACTTGCTGGAAAGAAAATTGCTGAGGATCAATCGGGTCGCGATTGTCTTGAGTGCATCCGTCTCCGGCACCTCAAAAAGCTGCGTGACGTAGGCGCTGGCATTGGCAATGCGCTTGTCAGCCTTGCGGAAGGTCTTGCTTTCCGGCTTTACCGCAAGCGGTTTGCTCACCCATTCGCGAGATGGCGGCACTGAAGCATCCAGCGGTTTCAGATATTTTTCTGCGGTGTCCTTCACTAAAGCATCCTGCAAAGGGCCAGTGACCATGAAATAGACGTTACCCTTGCGATACCAGCGCTTGTGGAACGTCTTGGCTTCCTCAACGCTAAAGGCCGCTATTGTTTCAGTGGTGCCGATCGTCCACCGCCCCATCGGTGAATCCGGGTAGAGATAGCGAGTCACTTCTATGCCTGTGGCCGAGTAGGGATCACCTGCATAGCGCTGATCATGCTCCTGCCGCACCACATTGCGCTCGCGAGCGGCATCCTCCGGCGTTATGGAAAAATCCGACAGACGCTCGGTGTAAAACCTGAACAACCTGTCCAGACGCTCGGGTACATCCTTCGCATTTGCGGGAAAGCGGTGGATGTAGGTTGTCGCCCGCGCATTGGTCCAGCCGTTGGAACTGCCATCGGCGAAAAAACGCACGGCTGCGTCTGTGTTGCCGCTGTTGCGGCCAACCAGCACCAGATGCTCCAAATAATGTGCCAGGCCAAACTGCGCCATATTGGTTTCATCTGCACTGCCGGCCAGCACCACCATCTGGAACTGGATTGCGTTGCTCTTGGGATCAGGCACAAGGAAAACGCGGTCTGAAACCAGTCTTTCCTGTGCGACCAGCCGCGATGACAAAACAAGGCTCAAAGCCAGAAGAACCAAGCCGGAGAATCGTGCTGATTTTAGACTATTCATTAGTGCAATGTGGGTCACTTGCTGCACTTCGGCAAGGATATCCGCGATGATCATTTCGTGTCATGATTGACTTGTGCGCTGCAACATGAGATATGCCTGTCGTCGTCAAGTGGCGACAACATATACTCCAGTCGCGTGATGAGCCACCTCAGGCCCAGGCTGTAGAGTAGTTGGTTTTTCCAAAACCACCTGATTTCCCGCGCACGCTGGGGCATCAAGCCATAAACCGCAGTGTTTGCGAGGCTTGCAGCCAAGGACAAAAGTCCTGTGCCGCTTTTCACGAACTTTGCACATCGAGGCACCGTCATGTGCGGGCCCATGAAAGATATCATCTTGTCTACTCAGAATCTTACCTTCGCCGACCTCGGTCTTGCTGCGCCCCTTCTCAAGGCGCTTGCAGCCGAGGGTTATGAAATACCAACACCTATTCAAGCTCAGGCGATCCCGTCCGTGCTTGATGCCCGTGACCTTCTTGGCATTGCCCAGACGGGCACAGGAAAGACAGCTGCTTTCGCCTTGCCCATCCTGCACCGACTGGCCGCCAACAAGCGCCCTGCACCACGTAAAGGCTGCCGCGTGCTCGTGCTCAGCCCTACCCGCGAATTGGCCACCCAGATCGGTGAGAGCTTCAAATCCTACGGTCGTCATATGGGCGTTTCAGTAGCGGTGATTTTCGGCGGCGTTGGTTATCGCCCGCAAATCCAGGCTTTGGCGCGCGGTCTTGATATCCTGGTGGCAACACCCGGCCGCCTGATTGACCATATGGAACAGAAGACGGCAGATATATCTGGCACGGAAATCTTTGTGCTCGACGAGGCTGACCAGATGCTTGATCTGGGCTTCCTGAAGCCGATCCGCAAGATCGTCTCACAGCTTGTCACCAAGCGTCAGAACCTGTTCTTTTCAGCCACAATGCCTGATGAAATCGGCAAACTGGCGGGTGAACTGCTGAAAGAGCCGGTACGCGTCTCGGTTACACCTGTGGCCAAAACGGCTGACCGGGTCGAGCAGAAGATCATCCATGTCGCAACACAGGCCAAGAAGCATCTGCTGACCGAATTGCTGTCCGATCCGGAGATGGCCCGCACGCTTGTCTTCACCCGCACCAAGCGCGGCGCGGACAAGGTGGCGGAGCATCTGGAAAAGAACAACATCAGTGCTGCTGCCATTCACGGCAACAAGAGCCAGAGCCAGCGCGAACGGGCACTGGACTGGTTCAAGAACTCTAAAATCCGCGTGCTTGTCGCAACTGATATCGCGGCCCGTGGCATCGATGTGTCGAATGTCAGCCATGTCATCAACTTCGAACTGCCTGAAGTGGCTGAAGCCTATGTTCACCGTATCGGGCGCACAGCCCGGGCCGGTGCCGAGGGACAGGCTATTTCATTTTGTGATTCCGAAGAACGCAGCCTGCTGCGGGATATTGAGCGACTGATCAAGCAATCCATTCCATCCGAAAGCCGGGGCGACATCGTGGTGCCTGCCTCCGAGATGCACCAGAAGGAAGAGCGCCGCCCGCAGCGTGGCCGCCAGCAATCCCGCGGTGGTCAGCCAAGGGGTGAATCGTCCAGAGGCGAGTCATCACGCGGCGAGCAGTCCCGTGGCGGTCCACGTGGTGGCTCTGCGTCACGCGGTGCACAGGAAGCACCCCGCAAGCATTTCCAGATTCCCCGCGAGTTTGGTCAAGGCGGCGTGAACCCTTCACCGGCAGCCGCAGCACCCCGTGCCGATAATGCCAATGTCCGCTCCGACAGTCGCAAGGTTGAAGCGCCACGCGCTTCAAGTGGTGACCGCAACTGGCGCGGAAAGCCAGCTTCGGGTGATGGCGCACCCCGTCAGGCACAGGCTGGTGGTCAGGGCCGTGCGAACGGCAAATGGCGCGGCGCGGGCCGTTCGCGCCCGCAGTAATCACATAATGAGAAGTGCGGTCACAAGCCCCACTTCTCAATTCTTTGGCATCGAAATTGGTGTAGCAAAACGCGCCTGTGCCGCCAGTCTGATACCGGCATTGGCGGCACCATAGCCACGATAGCCGTCCCGCTGCACGATCTCAAAGAATAAACCACCCTCCATGGCTTGTGTATAGGCCTGATGAAATACACCGTGTGCATCTCGATCGTAAAGAATGTTGAGGGCTTTCAGGGCATCAATGTCCTCTGAGGTCAGGTCAATCCGCGCCTCAAGATCATCATAGTAATTGTCTGGAATTGGCAGCATGGCCACGCCTGCCTGCTGCAAGCGCTCGACAGTCTTCCTGATATCGAGCGTCAACAAGGCGATGTGCTGGACACCCGACCCGAAGAAGTCGTTCAAAAACCGTGCTGACAAGGTGCGATGGCTTTGCGAGCCGTTCAGCACCAGACGCAACCCGCCTCCGTCCTCGTCAAGACCACTCTCGATCACCTGGCTTTGTACAACGCCGCCGGGGTCCATAACCGCCTGGGTAGGCGATTTGTGCGCCTCGATCAGTGAGGCATAAAAAAGCAGCCAGGTCAGCATTTCCTCGTACTGCATGGACTGCGAGATATGATCCACAGTGAGCAGTCCGGCATCGGGATTATGCTCACCGGTTGGCACAAAATCAACATCTGCCCAGCGGCCCAGAGCAGAAGCGCCATCGACAAAATAGACGAGGCTGCCGCCAACACCCCGTACGGCGGGTATGTCCAGTTCGCCGGGGCCCAATGCGCCTGTATGCGGTGTATCCAGCAGAGCGCGCGCCCGCGTGATCGTCGCCTTGGCATCGCTGGTTCTAAAGGCAAGAGCACAGACCGAGGTGCCGTGGGTGACATGATAACTATAGGCGAAACCCTCTTTCTCACTGTTGACCACAATGCGGATTTGGCCTTGTGACCACAATGTCACATCCTTGGAGCGGTGCTTGCCTGTGCGTGAAAACCCGAGTGCCGACAATAACTGCTCAAATAGGGGCAGGTCTGTTTCATCAACGGCAAATTCAATGAACTCGACGGCTGCGATGGCTGCGGGTGGTGGCATTGGAACAGCCCCCGAAACAGGCTTGTTGAGCCGCCGCACAGTGTCATCAAGCAACCAGATCAACGATCGATGGCTGTCAAGCGCTACTGAACGTGCGGAACCTGCCCGAAAGCGATCATTGAAAATTTCAAGGCTGAGATAGCCATCATAGCCTGTTGAATCGAGCGCAGCCATGAATCCGGCCAGATCGAAATCCCCCTGCCCAGGCAAGCATCGCCAGTGCCTGCTCCATGACAGGTAATCCATCTGCAATCGGGGCGCATCCGCGATCTGCACCAGACTGATCTTGTCCTTGGGAATTGTGCTGATGACCGAAAGATGAAGATCACGCGACTGAATGTGGAATGTATCCAGCACCGTTCCGACATGGGAATGATTGGCACGGCGGACAATTTCCCACGCATCGCGGTAGTCATAGATATGCTTTCCCCACGCGAGTGCCTCGTAGCCAACGTGCATGCCGCGCCTTGCTGCCCTGTCACCCAATTCGGCAAAATCAGCCGCAAGACGCTCAATACCACCAAGGGCTTCCGGCGATGTGCTGGAACAGACAAACAGCAGATCGCAGCCAAGCTCCTGCAACAGATCAAACTTGCGCTCGGCCCGGTCAAAAGTGCGCTGACGACGCGCATCCGGCATGCCTTCAAAATCTCGAAACGGCTGACAGGTCACAATTGTCAAACCGAGATCGGCGCATATCTGTCTGATATCCGACGGTGAGCCGGGAAAGGCGATGAGATCGTGCTCGAAAATCTCGATCGCCTTGAACCCGGCTGCCGCGATGGCTTGCAATTTTTCCTGCAAGTTGCCCGATACGCAGACTGTTGCAATCGATGTTTTCATCGGATTTCCTGCTTTCAATGGGAATCGTCAGTAAGATATGCGTTCCAGCGACCTGAGGTTTTCGGGCGTGGTTATGGGAAAGCCAAAGAACGCGAGATAAGCGGGTATCTGCTCGAAAAGCATATCAAGCCCAATCTGGGTCTTGCATCCCCGCGCCTTGGCAGCGGCCAGAAAGGCGGTTGTTTCCTGCTTCATCACCACTTCTCCCACAAATGTTGAAGGTGCAAGACGCGTGATGTCCATAGGCATTGGATCGCCGAGGTTCATACCCAAGGGCGTTGCGTTGACAACGATGTCATAGCCATCAGGATCATTCACGCCCGTCTGGACCGCGATTGCGGGAAAATGATCTGCAATGCGCCTTGCGAGGCCGTTCATGCTGGTTGTGTTGACATCAAAGAGGCCGATATGAGTGACCCCGGCACTTGCAAAAGCTGCCGCTATGGCGCAACCAACGCCGCCCGCTCCAACGACAAGCACGCGTGCGCCGGCAACTACGCGGTTCTTGCGCAGAATGCCGCGCACAAATCCCTCGCCGTCAAACATATCACCCATCAGCGTGCCGTCGGCTCGTTTGACGACCGCATTGCAGGAGCCAGCGATTTTGACTGCAATCGACACGTCGTCCAGCAATTCTACAACCGAGACCTTGTGTGGCATGGTGATCAAGGCGCCATCAACATTTGACAGACGAAAAATGGCCTTGAAAGACCCGGTGAAATCTTCTGCCCTGACACCCATCGGCACAACGGCCGCGTTCAGGCCGATGCTTTCAAAATACGGGTTGTAAATCATCGGCGCCTTGAAGCTCGCTGTGGGATAACCGATGTGGGCGATCAATCGGGTGTTTCCATCAAGCATGGTCATGCGATCCTGATGCTTGAACCGCTGCTGACCGAACGCTGGACTGCGTCAATCACTTTCACTGTCATCAAGCCTTCATAGCCGGAGATAAACGGGAATATCTTGCTCCACATTTCAAGACACATGGCGTTGCCCGTCCATCCACATGGCATTGCCCAAATAGGCCAGCACCTAGGCCAGCACTATGTATCACCCCCACCATGCCCTCTCAGTCAGGTTTTAGCAGAGGCGATCAGATGGGCGAGACGCTCAACAGCCAGAACGTAACCCTGCGGGCCGCAACCCGCGATCACGCCCTCAGCGCGCAGCGATACGTAGGAATGATGGCGGAAACTTTCCCGCTTGTGAATGTTGGAAATATGCACCTCGATCACAGGTGAATCGAAGGTCATCAGCGCATCCAGAAGAGCGATGGACGTGGTCGTGAACCCCGCTGGATTGATGATGATCCCGGCAGCCGCTTGCCTTGCCTCGTGAATCCAGTCGATCAATTCGTATTCCCGGTTGGATTGATGGAACCGCACTTCGAGGTCATGGGCTTTTGCAGCCTTGCGACAAGCCATCTCGATATCGACAAGCGTATCATGCCCGTAGATATGGGGCTGCCGCTGGCCAAGCAGATTGAGATTGGGACCATTCAGGATGAAAATCGTGCCGGGCATTTGGTTTTCCTCGGAAACATCGGAAAATTGCGAAAGAAGAAGGAGCTGGTCTGGCCGAATTGATTCGGACCAGACCAAGCTGATGCCTGTTACGCGCGGGTAACAAGCGCCTCAACGTCAGTTCACCCTGATCTTTTTGGTAGTGCAGACCCTCTTTCGGGACCCTGCAGCAAAATGGTCCAGACAGTTCATTTGGTCAAGTCAAATTTAACTGCCCGGTCCATTGGTAATTGACCGATGGCTATTGAAAGCAGTGACATTGATCAAACGGCTCGGACGTGTTGAAAGAGTGCGGCATGACACAACGGCTACCATCCCTGCGACTCTCCCTTGCCATTGAACGCTTCCCCATTGCAGGTGCTTTCACCATCGCACGTGGCAGCAGGACAGAAGCGATTGTGGTAACCGCTACTGTCAGTGATGGCTCATGCAAAGGCATCGGGGAATGTGTGCCTTACGCTCGTTACGGCGAAAGCGTGGACAGTGTGATGGCGCAACTGGAGTCAGCATCACCACTTCTGTCGCATGGCGGAACACATGCGGACTTCATGCAATCCTTGAAGGCAGGGGCCGCACGCAATGCCTTGGATTGCGCAATCTGGGATTATCGCGCCAAAAAATCCGGCCAACGCGTCTGGAACCTGATTGGACTTGATGCGCCGGTCGCTGTCACGACCTGCTATACCTTGAGCGTCGGAACCCCTGAAAACATGTATGAAGCCGCCGTCAGTGCAAGCGCAAGACCGCTTCTCAAGGTCAAACTGGCCGGCATAGGCGATCCTGATCGCATCGCCGCTGTCAGGGCTGGTGCGCCTCACGCTCGAATGGTAGTGGACGCGAATGAAGCCTGGACAGTTGCGAGCCTTGCGGAGAATGCTGCTGCCTGCGCCGCAGCAGGGGTAGAATTGATTGAGCAACCCCTGCCCGCGTTAGATGACCATTTTTTGCAGGACTTCAAATCGCCTGTGCCCCTATGCGCTGATGAAAGCGTGCATACACGCGATACCTTGGCAGCGGTTGCCGAACGCTATAGCGCCATCAATATCAAGCTCGACAAGACCGGCGGATTGACCGAGGCCATCGCCATGGTGAAGGCGGCGCAGGACCTCAATCTTGATATTATGGTCGGCTGCATGGTTGGGACATCCCTTGCCATGGCGCCCGCGATGCTGATTGCCCGTAGCGCAAGATATGTGGATCTTGATGGCCCATTGTTGTTGGCAAGGGACCGGGAGCCGGGTCTGGAGTATGAAGGCAGTATCATCCATCCGCCTGATGCAGATGTGTGGGGGTAGGAAAAAATTTCTGATCCAGCTTTTTGGCTGGGGGACTAGGATTCGAACCTAGACAACCAGAGTCAGAGTCTGGGGTCCTACCGTTAGACGATCCCCCATCACAGCGAACTGTGTGGTGTTGCGGCAATAAACGAGCGATGCACCACACGCAAGCTCAATCATTCAGGTGTTCGATTCTCAGGTTGATGCCCCCTATTTCATATCCCGTTTATGTCTCTTTAGCCGTAAACCATACAGATTCACGTTAATATGGATTGCATCTCACTGATTTTGTTCATATTGTGTTAGCACTTCAGATGCGGCGGCAAATGTAACTGGAGTGGCGTAAATGACCCAAAGTTTGGATCAAAGGGTAAATCCCAGGGTGCTTCTTGGCACTCAAGCCACAGAGACGAAGACAACCAAATCAACCGGAGCGGTCATGCGCCTCGTCAGCATAACTGTGGCTGGCGTTCTGGGCCTTGCAGCTTTCGGTACAATGGTTGTACGCGCAAACGATGATGCCGGCGTGTTGAATTTCATGCGGCAGAACGTGCGGGCCCAGGCCGCACCGGTCTACAACCGCGCACCCCCTCAGGCCTATCCTGTCGCTTATTACGCCCCAAAGGCGTTCTTTCAGCGTGCCGATCAACCACGCCGCGGTGCGGCGGTAGCGCCAAAGCGCCAGCAGGTTCTTGTCGCTGCCTATGCGCCCTTCGGGTCGTTTTTCCCAACTGGCGATTTGAATGAAGCACGTCAGCCACGCCGTTCAGCGGCTGGCAGCCGCAACACGGCATCATCGGTCAAATTGGCATTGCCAGCGCCAACCCGATCACAAATCGGCACTGGCGGGCGGATCGCCTATTGCGTGCGCACCTGTGACGGTTTCTTCTTCCCGATCAGCACATCGACCGGGTCTGACAAGGGTGATGAGACAGCCTGCAACAGATTATGCCCCGCTGCCGAAACAAGGCTTTTTGTCGGTGGAATAGGTGCTGATATCGACGAGGCGCGTGCCCGTGACAACGGCCGGAAATACACATCTTTGACCAACGCCTTCAGCTATCGCAAAAGCATAGATGCTGGCTGTTCCTGCAACAAGGATGGGTTTGGTATTGCCAGCAACGTGCCTGTTTATCGCGATGGTTCGCTGCGTCGCGGGGATATTGTCATGACCAAAACCGGCATGAAGGTCTTTGAAGGTGGCAGCTTGCCTTATCGTGATGCAAACTTCACCAGCCTGGGCCGCAGCACGCAACTGACAGCCAAGGCACGGGATGATTTGCGCGCTGTCGAGCAGGCTTCATTGCCGGGTAAATCCGGTGTCATGGCACGTGCTGTTGCCCGCAACAGAACAGGTGATGAACTGAAAGACCTGCGTACAGCCCAGAAATCTGTTGAGGCGACCAGCCAGACCGTGCGCTATGTAGGTCCTGATCGCTCGACCCTTCGCTGACCCCTCCCCGCTTTCAGAGCATAAAGAGGCTGAGACTGAAGTAACGTCTTTTCCGGGCAAGGGATGGAGTTGCAAAACAGCCAATCATCGTGGTTGCTTCTGGCAGCTCGCCTTGGCCTTGGCAGTGATTAGTAGCGCCGTGTTTTGAAGACATCTAAACTCCGGAATCGATTGTTTGTTTGTCATGCTATTTCATGGCTTTAAGAAAAATATCTTACGCTGCATTTAACTTCCGGTAGTTTAGAAATTCTCTAAATATCTGTTTTAATTGTATTTTTACTTGACGCCAAGGCCGAGCATCCTCCATGCGAAGGAAATAGTCGTGTCACAACGGGACTTTGAATTTTCTCTATGGAGTCTGAAATGCATCAGTCGAAACTTTTTAAAATCCGCGTAGCTCTTGCGGCAACTGCAGCAGGTCTTTCCGTTTTTGGTTTTGTTCCAGCAGCACAGGCCCAAGCAAAAGAAATCAACATTTATACGGCAAGAGAGCCGCAGTTGATTCAACCCGTTCTGGATGCTTTCACGCAGGATACAGGGATCAAGACCAACGTCATCTTCATCAAGGATGGTTTGGAAGAGCGCATCAAAGCCGAAGGAGTCAACAGCCCGGCTGATGTGATCATCCAGGTCGATGTCTCGAAAATCATTCAGGCCAAGGAAATGGGTATAACCCAGGGCATCACCTCTCCTGTGCTTGCGGCAGCCATTCCTCAGGCCTACCGGGACAGCGAAGGACACTGGTTTGCGACGACATTGCGGGCGCGCGTGGTTTTTGCCTCCAAGGATCGTGTCAAGGAAACCAATCTGAGTTACGAGGATCTGGCTGACCCTAAATGGAAGGGTAAAATCTGCATTCGTGACGGACAGAATGTCTATAACACATCGCTCTTTTCAGCTGTCGTTGCCCGTATGGGCGAGGCAAAAGCTGAAGCATGGCTGAAAGGCCTGAAGGCCAATTTGGCCAAGAAGCCCTCAGGTGGAGACCGTGATGTGGCCAAGGACATTGCGTCCGGTCAATGCGACATCGGCATCGCCAACACCTATTATTATGGTCTGATGCTGAACAAGGAGCCGGACCGCAAACCTTGGGCCGAGGCAGTCAAAATCATTATGCCCCGCTTTGTGGATGGCGGC
>JANMLW010000250.1:0-5909 GCA_031372765.1 Hyphomicrobiales bacterium | reverse complement strand
CACCATTCTGGCCACGAGTTGAACCATCAGAGCTGGCTCGGCTTGTTTGTCTTGCCGGAAAGGAAAATTGCAGGCGCCCTCCTCTCTCGCATTGCAGTGCAGCAAAATGTTGGTAAAGCCATCCTATGCTTCAGCTCAACGACATTTCCTGCCGCATTGCAGGCCGACTCTTGCTTGACCATACCTCCGCAGCTCTGCCCACGGGTGCGCGGGTGGGACTGGTTGGCCGCAATGGCACGGGCAAGACTACACTTTTCAGCATCATCACGGGTGATCTGGGTACAGAGAGCGGCAGCGTCAACCTGCCGCGCAATGCCCGCATCGGGCAGGTATCGCAGGAGGCCCCGGGCGGCCCCACCAGCTTGCTCGATACCGTACTGGAAGCCGATACAGAGCGCACGGAACTGCTGGCAGAAGCCGAAACCGCCACGGACCCCACCAGAATTTCTGATATTCATATCCGTCTGATGGACATCGACGCCCATTCAGCCCCATCGCGGGCAGCGACCATCCTGCACGGTCTTGGCTTTGATTCAGACGCACAACTGCGCCCTTGCGCGGATTTTTCCGGCGGATGGCGCATGCGCGTAGCACTTGCCAGCGTACTTTTTCTGTCGCCTGATCTCCTGCTGCTCGACGAACCGACCAACTATCTCGATCTGGAAGGGGCCTTGTGGTTGCAGGATTATCTCGCCCGTTATCCGCACACAGTGCTTACCGTAAGCCATGACCGCGATTTTCTGGATGCCGTGACCGATCACACCCTGCATCTCGATCAGGGTAAACTGACGCTCTATCGAGGCGGCTACACCAGCTTTGCCCGCCAACGCGAGGAGCAGCGCATCCTGCTGGAGAAGGCAGCGGACAAGCAATCTACCGAGCGCAAGCATTTGCAGGCCTTCGTTGATCGCTTCAAGGCCAAGGCTTCCAAGGCCCGTCAGGCGCAGTCCCGCATGAAGCGGCTGGAAAAGATGCAGGTCATTACCCTGCAGGCTGGGGATGAGAGCGCCTCTGTGCGGTTTCCTTCGCCTGAAAAGCCCTTAGCACCCCCCATCATCAAGCTGGATGATGTTGCCGTGGGATATGGCAACCGCAAAGTGCTGAAAAAACTGTCGCTGTTCCTTTCCAATGATGATCGCATTGGCCTGCTGGGTGCCAATGGCAACGGTAAATCGACTTTCGTCAAACTGCTGGCAGACCGCCTGAAACCGATGGAGGGTAAATCCGTCCGCTCATCGAAGTTGCAGGTCGCCTATTTCGCGCAGCATCAACTCGATGAACTGCCACTTGATGAAACGCCGTTGCAACTCGTGACGCGGCGCATGCCAGGCATACCGGAATCAAAAATCCGCGCACGCACGGCGCAGCTCGGCTTTTCGTGGCAAAAAGCCGATACGCCCGTGAACAAACTGTCAGGCGGCGAGAAAGCCCGGCTTTTGCTGGGCCTCGCCGCATTCGATGGTCCGCATCTGCTGATTCTGGACGAGCCCACCAATCACCTTGATATCCAGATGCGTGAAGCTCTGATTCAAGCCATTGCCGACTACGAAGGTGCTGTCGTCATCGTCTCGCATGACCGCTTTTTGCTGGATGCCACCTGTGATCAGCTCTGGTTAGTGGCGGATGGCGGCGTGAAGCCTTTTGAAGGCGATATGGACGATTATACCAAATATGTCCTTGCCGCCCGCAAGCAGGGCAAAGACAAGAGCGCTATGCTGACGCCCGAGCCTGAAGAGGAAGAACCGGCAGCGCCTGCCCCTCAGGTTATCGTCAACAATGCGGACCGCAAGCGCATCGCCTCGCTTGAAGCACAGTTTCAGAAACTGGCTGACCTGATCAGCAAAGTGGATGCTGCTCTGGCTGATCCCAAGACATTCCGCACAAATCCGGGGTTGGCAGCGCAATTGGCAAAGGACCGGACCATGCTCGCTACACGCCTGGAAACGGCCGAGGAAGAATGGCTGTCTGCGCAGGAAGCTGCTGAATAACCCCGATTGCGCCATCGCAAACCCACATTGCTCCTGTTGAATCTTTCGATCCACAAGCGCACGTTATGAGGGCCGGACCAACAACACCCGGCTCAGGACTTTGGCCATGGCCATCACATCAGGCATTCACCACATCACTGCCATTTCCGGTGATCCAATGCGGAACCTTGCTTTCTATCAGGATGTGCTGGGACTTCGCCTGATCAAGAAGACTGTGAACTTCGATGATCCGGGCACTTACCATCTCTATTACGGCGATAAAATTGGCTCCCCCGGCACGATCCTGACCTTCTTTCCTTGGGCCAATGCGAAACAGGGCATAACGGGTGCAGGCGAATCCACGGGCACGTCCTTTGTTATCCCTGAAATCAGCCTTGCCTGGTGGATACAGCGGTTCACTGAACTGAACGTGCCGCACAGCCTTCCCTTGCATCGCTTTGGCGAAATTACGCTCGCTTTCAATGATCCCGACGGCATGGCCCATCAACTTGTAGCCCGAGCGGGTGTATCATCAGAGAGTGCTGATAATGCCATTCGCGGCTTTGGCGGCATAACACTCCGCTCGATCCGCCCTGAGAAGTCCGCTGCTGTTCTGACAATCATGGGATACCGCAAGGGCGTAACCGAAGGCACCGTCACCCGCTGGCACTCTGGTGACAGCACCGCGACCCTGGCTAACTTTATTGATGTAGAGGATGCCAGCGCATTGCCGCGGGGACGGTCTGGGGCCGGCACTGTGCATCATGTAGCCTTCCGCGCAGCTGATGATGCCTCACAGGATGCGATGCGCAAGGCGCTCATTGCTTATGGCCTGAATGTGACGGATCAGGTTGATCGCAATTATTTCCGCTCGATCTATTTTCGCGAACCGGGCGGTACACTTTTTGAGATCGCCACGGATGCTCCCGGTTTTACAGTGGATGAATCGGTGGAAAATCTTGGCCAGACGTTGATGCTTCCGGAATGGCTGGAAGTGCGGCGGGCTGATATTGAAGCAGCGCTGCCGCCGTTACGCTAAATCAGTCCTTCTTCACGCTGGAGTCTTGACTTTCAGGCAGATTGCAGTAGCACGCCCACTCTGCCCTTGGACAAATTTCACGGGCAAATCAATTTCGGCCAATCTTCTTTGATCAGGGCCAGCATCAGGAGACCCGCCATGGCCAAAGCCAACACAATCAAGATTCGTCTCAATTCTTCAGCTGACACCGGCCACTTCTACGTGACGAAGAAGAACGCCCGCACCAAGACCGAGAAGATGGTGATGAAGAAGTATGATCCCGTTGCGCGCAAGCATGTGGATTATAAGGAAGGCAAGATCAAATAATTTTGATCAGCTGATTTGCATCAGAGCTTGAAGACAATTTAAAAAGCGTCGGATTTTTCGACGCTTTTTCCATTTCAAGGACAAGCCCGCGCAATCGCCAGCAGATCGGCGGCCTTCAGGCTGGCCCCGCCAACCAGGGCACCGTTGACATTGGCGACCGCCATCAGTTCAGCGGCGTTGGATGGCTTGACGGATCCACCATACAGAATCGTTATTGCCTCGCCTGCATCAGAAAACCGCGCTATCAGCGCGTTGCGAATGGCAGCATGGACGTTGGCCACATCGGAAATGGTTGGTGTACGGCCCGTACCGATTGCCCAAACCGGCTCATAGGCGATGACCAGTTGTCCGGGTGGCGCATTGTCGGGTATCGAACCGCCGAGTTGGGTTGAAACCACATCGATCGTCATGCCCGCGTCTTTTTGCGCCTCGGTTTCTCCAACACAGACAATGGCGGTCAATCCAGCGCGAATGACCGCAGCGGCTTTCGCCCGGACCATACCATCGGTTTCACTATGGTCAGCCCTGCGTTCAGAGTGGCCGACGATGACAGCCTTGCCACCGGCATCGGCAATCATTTCAGCTGAAATATCACCGGTATGCGCGCCTGTTACGTTGGCATGGCAATCTTGCGCCCCCATGTTGATGGCCGAGCCTTCAGCCACACGGGCAAAACCCATCAGCAGGGTCGCTGGCGGACAGATAAGGAAATCAACCTTGTCGGAACCATTGGATGATGCCCCGTCAATCATGGCTTTGAGTTCAACGGCAGCACTTTTCAGGCCGTTCATCTTCCAGTTGCCGGCAATAAGCGGACGGATTGGTGCGGTCATGGTTTTCTTCCGTTGTTTTGAACGTGAAACCCGCCTATCACGACGCCGATAAAGGAACAACGCATGACAGCGGCTTCGATAAGGAGCCGTGCATGCCATACGAAGAGAGTTGAACACCATGCTTGCGGGAATGCGCACTGCGTCAAGTAGCTGGTTGGGCAAGATTGTCCTCTCCATCATGTTTGGCTTCCTCATCATCAGCTTTGCCATATGGGGCATCGGCGATATCTTCCGTGGTGGCGTGACAACCATCGTGGCCAAGGTCGGCAAAACCGAAATTGGCGCCGAGGCTGTTCGCCAGCAGTTTCAGCAGCGCATCACCGATATTCAGCAGCGCAACCGCGGTTTTACTGCGGAGCAGGCGCGCACATTGGGCGTTGATCGCCAGGTGTTGAACCAGATGATTGGCGAGGCGGCGCTCAATGAAGCCACGCGCAATCTGGGCATGGCCATGTCAGACGAGGATATTGCCCGTTCGCTGGCCATCAACCCGGCGTTTCGCGCCGCTGATGGCCGCTTCAACCGGGATGCTTTTGACAATTACCTGCGTAGTGTCGGCCTTAACGAGGCAGGCTTCATTCGCCAGCAGAAACAATCCACCCTGCGTGTGCAATTGGGTGAATCGCTCAGTGCCGGCTTTGCGCCACCAAAGGCTCTCCTTGAAATGGTGCATCGCTACCGCAACGAGGAGCGCAGCCTGACCTATGTGGTCATTCCCGGCATGATCGCCTCATCCCTTGTTCTGCCTGATGAAGCAGTTCTGAAGGCGCTGCACGAGCAACGTAAAACTTCGTTTCGGGCACCGGAATTTCGCAAGATCAACATGATGGTCCTGCGTCCGACCGAGTTTGTCGATACGATTCAGGTTTCTGATGATGAATTGCGAACTGCCTATGACCGTGGCCTTGCTGCTGGTCGTTATGGCACGCCAGAAAAGCGTCGTGTGCAGCAGATCCTGTTTCAGTCTGCCGCTGAAGCCGCCGCTGCCAGCATCAAACTTGCGGGCGGCATGACCTTCGATGCGCTGTTGGCGGACATGAAGATCAAGCCTGAGGACGTTGATCTGGGTTCCAAATCCAGAGCTGAACTGCTCGACAAGGCTGTCGCCGATGCAGCTTTCGCACTGGCTGACAACGCTGTCAGTGCGCCGTTTCAAGGGCAGTTCGGCACGGTTATCGTGCGTGTATCGGGCATCACGCCCGGATCAGCCCAACCTCTGGATGGGTTGAAAGACACCTTGCGGGCAGATGTTCTGGCGCAAAAACTGGTCAGCGACCGGTCCTTGCGGGCCAAGGTTGATGAATTGCATGATAAAATCGAGGATTTGCGTGCTTCGGGCAAGAATCTTGAACAGGTTGCTGCGGAGACCAAACGCTCACTGACAGTGTTTGAATCAACGGACACTGCGGGACGCGACAGGACCGGCACTCCCAACCCGTCGGTTCCCGATCAGGCAGAGGTGCTCAAGGCTGCTTTCCTTTCAGACCGCGGGGTTGACAACGAAGCCGTCCGCACCCGCGAAAACGGTTATGTCTGGTTCGAGATTGTTTCCATTGAGCCCGGAAGAGAGCGCGCTTTCGAGGAAGTGCGCGATCAGGTGTCAGCGTTGTGGCGCACCGATGAGGCCAACCGCCAGACTGCGACGCGCGGCAATGAATTGCTCAAGCGGGCAGAAGCCGGCGAAACATTGGAGATTCTGGCAACTGAACTGGGCGGCACAGTCGAAACCGCCACTGAAGTCACACGCAACGGTGGCAAGGAGAT
>JANMLW010000186.1:0-11177 GCA_031372765.1 Hyphomicrobiales bacterium | reverse complement strand
TCTCAATCTCCGCGTTTTTCTGCAACTGAGTGGTTATGTTGCTCCCAATGATTTCAATCACATTGGTGATATTGTTAGCGAATATACTCTCAAGATTCTTCAAATTCGTTTTGAATGTCATTTCCAGTTCACCGCGCAGTTTATTCTCCACCTGCTCTGTGATCGTCGCTTCAAGCTGAGATTTTATTTTCGCTTCCAACTGGTCATTCAATTTGCGATCCTTGAACAGCAAACCGCGCATTTTATCGATGATCATATCAAATGAACCGGTATTATTGGCTTGCGCTCTTAAATTTTCCTCGATTTTCATATGCCGGTTGTCCAAGTCCGCAATTTTAACATTGATATTTTGCAGATCACACGTGAATTCAGATAGGTTATTCTGATACAAAGCAAGTTTTTTATCATTTTCGAGTATATGCGTCTCTTGTTCTGTCAAACGCTCATCACAGTCCTTGAATTGCTCATTGGTTTGATTAAACCTTTCCCCAACAAAATCGAGCGCATTCTGTATATTATCATTAAAAATTTTTGTCAGTGAAATACGCAACAAAGAAGTATCATTGCGATTTTCAATTTTGTAATTATCAATTAACTCATTTACACACTTTATATTTAATTCCATTATTGAATTTTTCTCTTCTTGTATATTAAATTTGTCTCCAAGAATTTGAATTACATTATTTATGTTATTTGTCATTATCTGGATAATTGAAGTATTCAGTTTTTTTAGATCACTGTTCGATCTTTCATACGACTGATGGTACAGCACATCCAGTAAATTTCTGAGCGCATCGTCAATTGACGTAAGGCCCTTGTCAGCTGATACACCTAGTTCGGCATCAACCGATGCCTTGTCGGCCTGAGGAGCTATAGGGGTGGTTTGATTGCTCATAACATTCCATTTTGATATCAGATCGCATACCAAGCCTGCCGAAAATCCAATCAGATATCAACCTTCAAAATGGATTATCCTACATCAGATACCCCCCTTCCTTCCGTTATATTGACGATTGTGAATGATCGCTGACAGCGCACCAAATCAGCCTTCACAGCAGATAACGGTCAATGACCTGTTTCGCTATGATCTGCGGGTTATGCCACCGCTCGACAAACTTGCGGCTTTTCATGGAAAGTCGATCCATGCCACCGGCTGGCATATTGATCAAATCCTGTAATTTCCCCGTAACCGTGGAAGGATTTGCCGTAATAATCGGAATTTCAGCAGCCATACCTGCAGGAATCCGCACAATATCTTCTGGCAAAAGATGAGCGACAACGGGCATGCCTGTTGCCATGGCCTCGATAGCGACACCCCCATACCAGCCTACCCTCCAGTGATCGAGAAGCACATCATGCTGCGCCAGCAGTTCAGGAACACTGGCGTTAGTTACATTTTCCGCAATGGTCAGTGTGCATTTTTGTCCCGATGCTTCCAGTCGCGCAACAGCTTCTACAAAGTAGGGCGTTCCCTTGACTGCCCGCTGGGTGGGCAGATGCAGAAAACGCAGTGTTCCATCCGGTGCCGGTCTTCTGACATGAGCACCCAGTACATCCACATGCCCATAAGCCAAAAACTGTGCATCAGCCGGAAGGGAAACGAGCAAATCAGGGTTTGTCGCAAAAAGTGCGACCCCATGCTTTACCAATTCAGCAACCATTTGCTTCTTACAGCCATCACGGTCAGCAAGTGGCTCCGCTATTTCCGGCAAGGCAAGGTGTGTCCATGGGTTGCGCATCAGTGCCGCTTCTATCATGCGCAAGTCGTCACCGTAGAAAGTCATGGCGACTTTTTTGCCAAGGCTCTTCCACAACCGGACATCCTGCAGCCACAACATTCGTGCCACTGCCACAGTCAAAGATTCGACAATGCCCGTGCGCCCGGACGCCCTGATCGGAAATGCGCGCAAGGACAAAAGTGATTGTCCGAAATGACAATGAATCACATCAGCCCAGAACACGGACCGCATCAAGGCCGAGAACCGTCCGGCCTCGCGCCTGACCAATCGCCACGGATGCCCATTTGGCCAACCATGATTGATGTCTCCATGGAAGCCATAGGGTGACCAGGCAAGATTGATGGCAATAGCATCATGCCCCATTGCACGCTGGGCCCGCGCCAAGGCAGCAGCATGACCACCCAGATCAACAGGCAAGTGGAGAATGCGCAGGCGACGCGCAGGCAATGTCATGTGAGAGCCGTACCATACTTGTCGATAAGGGCAGAAAAGGCGGCAAACTGACGCGAGAGTTGCTGATCAACACCATGCTCGCGTGCCATCCAGTCAGCACCGCGTTTTCCCCAACCAGCATGATCGTCAGAGTCATTTAGCACTTCAAGGAGTCTTTGTGCCACTTCATCAGGTGTCGATGCTGCCATGATTGGAGGTGGCGACCGAAAGAATGGCTCAAGACTTGTCTGATCGAGTCGCGATATTACCGGCTTGCCAAGCGCCATGCTTTCCAGTGCCACACCTCCGAAAGCTGAGGCCGCAAATTGATCCACGACAGCCGAGGCTCCCATGATCCATGGCCAGAGCGCAATGCGTGTGAGCGGAGGCAACCAGATGACGCGGTTGGTTAGACCAAGTTCATCAACCAAAGCGCGGCTGAGCCCTGTTTCCTCGCCCCAGTCGAAAAAGACCATCCGGAAATCATTCCGCTGGCGCGCCACCATGGCAGCGCCTCTGATAAGAATGTCATTGCCTTTAAGCCAGCTCGCGTTGCCATTGCGCCAGTGATGACGCGCCGGGCACAAGAAGTACGGACCTGCTATTCCATCAGGCGCAGCAGGTGCCGGCCCGCCACGCCCCATTGTATCCGACATTTCCCTTCGGGCTTTTTCTGCCCTTGGCAAATTGAACGGATGCGGCAGTGCTACGATACGCTCCTTCGGGATCTGCAACTGAATGGCCGCGTCGACGCAATCAACGTTTGTTATGAAAACAAACGGGGAAGCACGATAGAGTGCAGCCGCAAGTTTCCCGGTCTCGGTCTGTTCAAACACCAGTCCTCGAAGCGTGCCTATCTCAAGCGAGACATACCGTTCAAAATCAATTGCGGCAGCAAACCGGGAGCCAAGCCCATAGCCTATGACAATATCAAATCGCTGAAAGGCAACCTTCAGAGTATCCATGTCAGAAACAGGCGCAAAGATTGTTGTTTCCGTTGCCGTGGATTGCCTTGATTCTGATAGAGCTTCGTTTTGCGACGCTGACGACCTGCGGTTCGTGCCTAATGTCAACAGGCGGGCCACCTTCTTTGCCAGAACTGCGGGTCCAATACGTGATTCCAGAATTCCGCGTGCAAACGATGGCCGGTTGGCGGGCGAAGCCAGGCAACGTCTGTAAAAGCGGGACAGGACCGCAAAAAACCACTGCTTGATCGGATTTCTGCTTTCGGCCGCAGCAAGTTCACGCATCACGAATGGTGTTGGTCCATTCATGTACCAGTCCGGACGGCAAAATCCTTTTACGTCTGCCTTGTGCCATTGCGGATAGAAGGGATCACCCACATCGCCTGATATCCTTGCTTCCGTCCATTCTGGAGATGACAGAAGGTGATAGGAATCAGGATCAATGATGATGCAATCAGCTCCTGCTTCGCGCATCAGGCTGGCATTAGTCCAGGCATAGTTGGCAATGTTTCCAATGTGAAGAACACGCAACTTGCGTCCAAATCGACGCTGAAAATGCTCCGGCCAGTCTTGGGTTGGTACAGGCTGTTCTTGATGGAGCATGCACAAATTCCGGCAACGGGCGACTGGTCATCCGTGTAACCCGGAAACCCCGATGTCAATCAAATAACTCTCTGGTCCAGTGCCCGTCACGCACCAGCAAGATGCGGGACCATTAAAGCCTTCCTAACCAGTTATCGCGATTGTCATCGTAACAAGACTGGTTTCACGGCTGTTTAACCTGAAAATTTCTGCTGAAGGCTACAGTGCACCTTGATGAGGGGTCTTCAAATGGAAACGTCAGGGCAGATGGCACAGGGTAATGGTTCACCCCAATATGGCGCAGGGCCGGTTACGGGTGCAACAGCCTCAGGCAACGCCAATGTTGATGCCCTGATCGCCGGCTACAAATGGGCTGGTACTGCGCTGAACTTTGCAATGCCAGGCACGGCGCTGGCTTTTCCTTCTTACGATGCCGAATTTGATGAAACGGGAACTTTTGCAGCGGTCACCGGAGCTTTGGCTGTGGGTGTAAGGACAGCAATGGCGCATGTTAGCGCCTATACCGGACTGGTGATTACCGAGACCAGCAACTCAACGACAGCCAATATGCTGATAGGCCGTACCGGGCAAACACAGACAGCCGCAGCCTATTATCCAGATGGATACTTCAAGGGAGGAGATATCTGGTTCAGCCTGTCAGAGGATTTTAATTCTCCTGCGGTCGGCAATTATGCCTATTTGACTGCCTTGCATGAGATTGGCCACGCGCTTGGCCTCAAACATGCCCATACCTTTATTGGTGGTGTTGATCAGTATGAGGACGATTCCGGCATTATCAGCACGCCCGTGGCAGCAAACCGGGATTCGCTTGAATTCACTGTCATGTCCTACAGGTCATTCATCGGTCAGGACCTTGTGGTTTTTGACACCTACACCAATAATAACGACAGCTATCCCCAAACACTCATGATGTACGACATCGCTGCTCTGCAACAGCTTTACGGTGCTGATTTCACCACGAATGCCGGGAATACGGTTTACGCCTTCAATGCCAATACCGGACAGATGTCGGTCAACGGAGCAGTGGAAGGGGTCCTCGAGGGCAGCCGCATTTTTCGCACGATCTGGGATGGCGGTGGCATAGATACCTATGACTTCTCCAACTATACAGCCAATCAACTGATTGATCTGGCACCCGCCGGATGGTCGCTGTTCTCCATGGGGCAAAGAGCCAATCTTGGTGAAGGCAACTTTGCCCGTGCCAATGTTTTCAATGCACTTCAATACAACGCGGATCCACGGTCACTGATCGAGAATGTTGCAGCTGGCAGTGGAAATGACATGATAAATGGAAATCAGACCGGCAATTGGCTGACTGGCAACGCTGGCAATGACTACATCAGCGCATTGGCAGGTGTTGATACGCTTTTTGGCGGTGCAGGGTCAGATACGCTCGATGGCGGAGCGGGCAATGATACTGCGATTTTTACATCATTGCTGGCTTTTGGCGTGACAGGCACAAGCATTGATCTTTATGGCAATAGTGTCATTGGCGGCGCATTCGACGAATTTGGTGCATTCGACACGCTTATCAGCATAGAGGATGTCATCGCTGGAAGCGGAAATGATGTCATCTACGGAACGAACGGTTCCAACCAGATTACCAGCGGTGGTGGCAATGATCAGGTTGTTGGATGGGACGGGGATGACGCTATCCTGGGCGGCGAAGGTCAGGACACACTGCTTGGCTGGAATGGCAATGATAGTGTGGATGGTGACAATGGCGATGACTATCTCTGGCTCGGCGAAGGCAAGGATACAGGCAATGGTGGCGCTGGCAATGATGTGATTGTCGGCGATCTTTACATCAATCCCGGTAATGCATTGCCAGACGATACAGTGGTGGGAGGAGCTGGCAACGATACGCTGCTTGGCTCTTTTGGAAATGACGAGATTTACGGTGACAATCAGACAGTTGACGGCGGACTGCATGCCGCGATGAATGACTGGCTTGATGGGGGCAGTGGCATAGACACATTGTTCGGTGGTCAGGGTAATGACGTGTTGCTCGGCAACGCAGACAACGATTTCCTGTTTGGCGGCGCAGGCGACGACCTTATGATTGGCGGCGGGGCAAATGATTACCTTGATGGCGGCGAAGGTGCAGACAGCATTTATTCTGATGGGGCCGGAGACCTGATTGTGGCGGGTGGCGGCGCCGACGATATTTGGCTGTTTGATCGCACCCAAGGTATTGCAACCATAGCGGACTTTGCATCAGCCGCAGGAGACAGACTTTTCATCAGTACGCTCGTGGCTGATTATGCCCTTGACGGGAGTCTGGCTGCGGCATTTGCATCTGGAAAACTGGGCCTGGTGCAATCAGGCGCCAATGTGCTGCTACAAATGGATTTGGATGGCAGTGCGGGAAGCGCAATTGCCGTGACGGTCGTTCAGTTGAACAGCACCGTGCTGTCAGATTTTACAGTCGGATTGAACATACTGTAAGGAAAACCGAAAATTTCCATCGCGTCATGTACAATAAGCCATGCCATGCTAAGGCATGTCGAAATTACGCTTGGATTTCAAAATGGATGCCAGTTCAGAAATACGCAACAGCCGTAGCCGCGACGCTGACAAGGCCGGTGCGCTCATTTATCTGAAGCGCTACTGGAAGCACCGCGAATTGTTGGCGGAGCTCGTACGCCGCGATATCAATGAAGGCTATAAAGGCTCGATGCTGGCGAGCTTCTGGGCGTTTTTACATCCTGTTTTGCTGTGCGGCCTTTATCTTTTCGTGTTTGGTTTTGTATTTGTCTCGCGCTTGGGCAGTGCGCTGCCAACAGTGCCTGATTTTGCTGTCATGCTGCTCTGCGGCTTGAGTTCATGGATGACGGTCCAGGCTGCTCTCACCAAGTCCGCCAGTTCATTGGTGGCTTCAAGCAATCTGGTCAAGCAGGTGGTTTTTCCGGTTGAATTGCTTCCGGCACGCGCGGCACTTGCCGCTCAATTACCCATGCTGATCGGGATTTTTATCGTCATCGCCTATTCCCTCATCCGTTTCCAGATTATCAGTCCGTTGTTGCCACTGGTTATCTACGTATTTGTTGCCCAAACACTCATGCTTGTCGGATTTGCCCTGCTGGCCTCCGTCCTGACGGTATTCTTGCGGGATACGCGCGATATCATTCTGTTTTTCACATCGCTCGGCATGTTTCTGGCCCCCGTCATCTACGTGCCAGGTTCCCTGCCCCCGTGGTTTGACTATGTGCTTTATGCCAATCCATTCTCATACGCGATCTGGTGTCTGCAGGATATTTTCTTCTTCCAGAGCATCAAGCATCCGCAGGCTTGGCTGGTTCTCGGCATTCTTGCTGTAGTAATGTTTCATGTCGGTTGCCGGTTTTTTGAAAAGACCCGTGCCAACCTCGGAGATGCACTGTAAATCAGAAACAGTGTAGCAACGTAGAAGTGCGTGGATTGATTGTAACAACAATTGTGCCGGACATCACACAGTCAACCGATTTGCTTTGGAAAGTGTTGAAACGGGCCTTTGACCCGATAGCACAAGGGCAACGCAGCTGAAAACAAAGCTCAAAAAGCTAACTATCGCCAGTCCCGTTACAACCAATCCGCTGAGTATAACAGCGCCCGCTGCACCAAACATTGATGCGATAGCGCGCCCGCCCTCAATCAGTATCGCATTGGTTTCCACATGGTCTGCAAGGCCGCCACCGGCAAGCGCTCCGGCGGTCTTGAAAGCCTCACGCTGGATCTCTGGAGAGGACCAGAGCGCGGCCATGATCATGTAGCCCAGTACAAAGCTACCGAAACAACTCAGAAATGCCATAAGGGGCCAGAATACCCCCCTGCCGGCATCTGCGAACCGTCGGGCATGCAACGTGAACCACACAGCCTGCAAAGCTCCCACTACGATAATGACGGCCAGGTGCCCACCACCGGTAGGGCGAAAGGCAATAGCCGCTGAAGCCGCCATAAAAATGAGGATATTGACAGGCGTCACGAGTGCGAGAAAGCCCAGTCGACCCAATGGTTTTGATAGTGAAAGCATGGTTTTTGCATCTCCTGAACCACAGATGTGGTTGTCGATGCGTTATTTCCAGAGATAAATGTGAAATAGTTTTTACGCGACGCTATTTGGTGTTGGCTACAAGCCGCGCCACGGTCGCAGCAGAACCAGTCTCTACAAGCTGCTTGAGATATGCCAGAACGGGCATTGAAAAGCGCGGATCAGCAGGCAGGTCTTTGCCAAAGATCGCTTCAATTCCAAACATCGCGGTCACGTATTGCGTCTCATCATGCTTGTAACATGCTGAAACTTCAGACAAGGCAGACGACATCGGATCACGCACATCAATGGGCTGCGCTCTTTCGTCTACACCCATGACATAGCGCATCCACGCTGCTACACCCAAAGCAAGACGATCAATGGATTGTCCTTTGGAGAGGCGATCACGCATGGTGCCCAGCAACCGTTGCGGCAATTTCTGTGATCCATCCATGGCAATCTGCCAAGTGCGGTAAACAAGGCCGGGGTTTGCAAAGCGCTCCAGCAAAGCGTCACGGTAGGCAAACAGATCGGTACCTGCCGGCACATCCAGCGTCGGGATGATTTCTTGCGTCATCAAACCGTGTATCAGCCTGTTGATGGCAGGATCTGCGATGGCTTGAGCCACGGTCTCGTACCCCGCCAGATAACCAAGATAGGCCAAAGTGGAATGACTGCCATTGAGCATGCGCAGTTTCATCCGCTCGAATGGGGCAACATCTGCCACCATCTGGGCGCCAACTGTTTCCAGCGGCGGGCGACCAGCGGGAAAATGGTCCTCGATCACCCATTGTGAAAACGGTTCGGCGACAACCGGCCACTGATCCGCGCATCCCAATGCTTCTGCTGTGGCCACACGATCATTATCGGTTGTCGGTGGTACAATCCGGTCAACCATGGTGCAGGGAAATGCCACCTGCGTCGCGACGAATTTACCAAGTGCGATATCCTGCAGTTCCGCCATCCGGCTAACGATCCGCTTCACAGTACGCCCATTGCTCACAAGGTTGTCGCAGCAAAGCACAGTGAACGGATCAATGCCCGCTAACCTGCGCCGACGCAGAGCTTCGACCAGAATGCCGGGCGTAGTGCGCGGCGCTTCAGGATTGGCAAGATCGGCGATGATATCGGGATGTGTTTCATCCAGCACACCCTTGGCAGCATCCAGACAATAGCCCTTTTCCGTCACGGTCATCATCAGGATGCGGACTGACGCATCAGTCATCGTCACCAGCAATTCTTCCGTGTCCTGCGGACAAACAAGCACCTTGCGCACCGAACCGATAATCCTGCGCGACGTGCCAAAGGGATCGCTGACATTAAGCGTGTATAGCCCGTCCTGCGGGTTCAGGGCATCGGCTGTTGCCGGGCTTCTGAGACTGGCGGCCACAATCGCCCAATCCGGATTCTGGCGCAGCATATCATCAATGTAAACCGCCTGATGCGCCCGGTGAAAAGCCCCGATGCCCAGATGCACAATGCCAATGCGTGTCGCCGCAGGATCGTAATCTGGCTGCTGAACAGCAGCAGCAAGAGTAGGCAAGGTTTTCAGCGAAAGACGCTTTGTCATTTAAAAATACCCGGCAACCAGAGAGAGAATGCCGGTACGTAGGTCACCAAAATCAACACAGCAACGCTTGCGCCATAGAAAGGCCAAATCGTTCGCATGCTTTCAGATATCGAAACCTTGCCAATCGCACAGGCGACGAACTGCACCGAGCCCACGGGCGGCGTATTGAGACCGATGCCGGCATTGAGAATAAGGATAACGCCGAAATGCACCGGATCAACGCCGATGGCCTTGACCACCGGCAGGAAGATCGGCGTGCAGATGATGATCATCGGTGCCATATCCATGAATGTACCAAGCACGAGCAGGATGACGTTGATCAACAACAGGATCATCAATGGGTTTTCAGAGACAGACTGCATCATTTCGATAGTGGCTTTGGGCACTTCGAGGAAGGCCATCAGCCAGCCGAAAGAGCTCGCCGCGCCAATGACAAGCAAGACCATGGCCGTTGTCCGCACAGCACCCAGCGTCGCCTGAACAAAGCCTTCAAAGTTCAGTTCCCGGTAAACAAAGATCGTCACGAGCAAGGCGTAGATGACGGCAACACAGGATGATTCCGTTGCCGTGAAGACACCGGAGCGCACACCTCCAAAGATAATTCCGATGAGCAGGAGACCCGGAAGCGCCACAACCAAGAAACGCGCTACTGCCATAAACCCGGGAAAAGGATCAGCCGGATAGCCGCGCTTAACCGCAACAGCCCATGCTGCAATCATCAGCGCAACACACAGCATGAGCCCCGGCACTACGCCTGCCGTAAACAGATCAGCAATCGAGATTGTCCCGCCGGCTGCAAGCGAATAGATGATCATGTTGTGTGAAGGCGGGATCAACAGCGCAATGATTGCAGCATTGGCGGTGACGTTAACCGCATAATCCGGCGCATAGCCCCGCTTGACCATTTGCGGGATCATGATGCCGCCAACCGCTGAGGCATCGGCTACTGCCGAGCCGGAAATGCCACCAAAAAGCGTGCAGGTTATGACATTGACCTGCCCCAATCCACCACGCAGATGGCCAACAAGCGAGGCTGCGAACTGGATGAGCCGGTCAGCAATGCCACCGCGGATCATCAGATCGCCCGAGTAGATAAAGAAAGGGATAGCCAGCATGGCGAAGGCATTCATGCCCGTCGACAATTGCTGGAAGACGACAACGGGGGGAATATCAAGATACAGAACCGTTACAAGTGAGGATAGGCCCAGGCAGAAGGCAACCGGCACGCCCATGAGCAGCAGAAGGGAAAACGAAGCAAAGAGGATCGTGATGGCCATGGGATCAGGCTCCGCCAGCGACTTCGTGCGCTGCAAGTCCGCCCATGCCCAGTGGCATCGGCTCAGGTTTTTGTCCGGTCAGGAACAGCAGCACCTTCTCGATGGAAAACAGCGCAATCAGAAAGCCGCCGCCAATGATGGGTACATAGTCCCAGCCCTTGGAAATGCCTATCATCGGAAGGCGATCACTCCACACCTTGGCGGCCAGTTCCGTACCGTACCAGACCATGGCAAGGGCAAAAAACGTGACCAGCACCTCATTGATGATGACAAGTGCTGCCTTCCATTTGCCCCGGGCGTAGTGGAGGGCAATATCAAAGCCCATGTGATCAAGCTCGCGCACGCCGACAGCGCCACCAAGCAGGATGAACCAGAGCATCAGGAAAAGCGATACAGGCTCGCCCCAGGTCGGCGTCGCATTCAGGACATAGCGCCCGAACACGGTCCAGGCGACGATGACTGTCATCGCGACCAGACCAAGACCGGCGGCAAGGAGCGCAAGGAGACTGAGGCGCGCGTTGAAATGCGTGAGCAGCCGGGCAAGGCCATTCATGGGATGTCCTGACGTTTGATCGGGAAAAC
>JANMLW010000175.1:0-13103 GCA_031372765.1 Hyphomicrobiales bacterium | reverse complement strand
GGGAGATCAAACCTCGCTCTCAATGTGTCAGTTTGACAGACATCATGGCATCGACGATCTGGCTGAATGCCTCCCGCAATTTTGCGGCATCGGTTGCATCAAAGAATTGACCGCCAGTGCTGGTGGCGCAATCCTGCAGTATTTTCTTGCCATCAAGACCATTCATCTCGAAGGCCACGGTATAGATGCGCACGCCCGTCGCCTTGTCGGCAGCAATGTTCTGGCAGGTGGTCTTCGTCAGACTGTCAGCCAGCACGCCATCATTCAGATCATGAGCGGGATAGTTCGGCGACTTGGTGTTGCGACCGTCAGTCACGAGCACCATGACCTTGCGCGCACCGCCTGGCCCGCCTGCAACGGCATTCAGCGGATCGCCTTTCGACAGCATGCGCCAGCCCCAGATAAGACCTGACGGTACATAGGTCTCGCCGGTTGTCGTCAACGCATTGATGGTGGAGCGCACGAGCGTGAGATCGGTGGTTGGTTCCATCAGAGGCGTTGCGCAGGTAATACCCATCATGCCGGGGATGCGCGTGCCATAGCTGCCATCCTGTGTGTTGAGCGGGAAATTACGCGAGCCGACACAGCCATTCCAACGCACCCAGTCTCCGCCAACGGGAGCACAGACCTTCTTGGGAGTTGACGAATAGATCGGATCGCAGACCTTGCCTGAACTGGCCGGGTTCGCCGGGCTTCCGCCACAGGGCCGTTCGCGACCGTCCTTCATGCACTTGCCCGGTGGAACAGCTGGCTGGAATGGATAGTTGACGATGCGACAGTTTTTCTCGCCGGTCTGCTCAAAGACATCGTTACACACTGTGGTGACGGGCGTCTGATAGTCCGCGGGGACGTCAATCCAGGATTTGTTGCGGTTGGCCATGCCCACATTCACATATTGAGCGAAAGGAACGATGCCGATCTTGATCTTGCCGGGTGTGACGGCCCGCTTGTTGATTTCATCAAGCACACCATTCGCGGCCGATTTCAGCGTATCGATCCGGTCGCCTTCCATTGAGTCTGTGGTATCGAGAACAAAGGCGATCTCGGTCGGATCATCGGAGGCTGACTGGGCCTGGGCCATACCGCCCACTTCCAGTTCAGTTGTTCCCGTCAGGGCACCAAACATCGATTTTACCTTGCCTTTGGCCTCCACCCGGTATCCGGTGTTGGCGCCATTGGTCTGGATGTTCTGGTAATCAGCATTGACGACGCCGACAAAATTGGCGTTGCGCAGGTTGGCCTCGAACACGGTCTGAGCCGCAGCCTTGCGGGCGGTCGCATCTCCGCGCGACAAGGCACCTGCGAGCGCTGCCGCATCGGAGGCCGAACTGATGGCCTGACGGGCGTTGGAATAGCGGCTGTAGTCTATCGCTGCACCTGACGCACCCATGAGTGACGTGAGCGAAAGCCCAAAAATCATCACCACATTGCCGGAAGTGTTCTGCTGGAAACGGCGGAGATATGTCTTCAAACCCATCTTAATTGTCCCGGTTTTCCGCGCAACACCCCTTGCGCGTCCTCACCGTCACCTTGCCCGGTCTGTTTCTATATTTCGTTACAGATCACCGCAAATTTGCCGGAGAAGGATTACGGGTTGTTAACGGTGGGGGGATTGCCTCACCAAGACAGGCGGTGCTGCCAGCAGAGCGTTGTCTGGGACGGGATGACAGGGAAATGATCCCATTTGTATCTCTTGTTCATTCATGCTTCTCTTACATCACCGTTCCAGATCTGCCAGCGCACATATATAAAGACCAAATTATGCTAATGAAATCATGTCCCGGTAATTACGCTACAGCGTTTCGCCACAAAAGCGCGGACCGAAAGGCAAGCAAGGGAATGGCTAATTATGCAATTGATATGGCGTCCCCGTAATTCACCCAACACGGCTATAAATCGGGAGCACGTGAAGGCATCACCGTAAACCTGAATTAAGCGTGTCTCAAGACAGGGGTTCAGTCCAAGATGGCGTCCCGGTAACGGATGCCGGTTATTTCATTACTACCCTATTTTAATTCCTTTCCAAGATAGACCGCCGGGTTAAATCGCTCTGCTATTGCACGATATTTTTGGGCATTCTCAAAATCTCCAATTGCAAAATAGTTTTTTGCAATTGCGAAAGCGAAGTCGCCATTCTCATATGTTTCATCTCCAACTGACAAAGCTTGGAAACACTCATTTGAATGTTGAAAATCACCAAGGGATGCTAGTCGATCCCCTGCACTTGCCAAGGCAGTAAAAACGGCGCTCAATTTTTCCTTGGATACCATTAAATTCTCACTTTAAGAAAATGTGCCTACGACCCGGCTCGATATTGATATGCGGCCCCAGTCCATGACTAGTACCCGGTGAGATATCAAATCTGATAATTTTGCTTCTATCAGCGGACATAAACTGTAGCGCTCCACTTGGAGTTCTGATGCATAAGGAGCCAGGACCAAGCCATTTCAAGATATTATCTGCAGTATCCAACCCACTCAGATCAACGATCCTGTGCGGGAATTACGGGGACAGCATATCAATTGCATCAATAGAAAGTTGATCTGAAGCCTAAACTTCACCTGGAAAGCGAGGACAGCTACCGGTTTCTTTCGCTGTGCTCCAGAAAACGGAAGCAGTCCCCGCTTTGCTCCATCGACCGTCTACGCGCACATTCCCACCGCTTTGCTCACTCCTCATCCCCGCCCTTCTTCACCTTGCCCTCACCCACCAGCCACTCGGTTTTCCAGTGGCCGGTCCTGGCATCGCTGAGCGCACGGGCCAGAAACGGCAGGATGATGTCGGCCTCCTGTTTCAGTTTCCACGGCGGGTTGACGACGATCATGCCAGATCCCAGCAGGCGGTGGCTGTCGCCCTGTGTCTCCACCACCAGCTCCATGCGCAGGGTTTTGGGCAGGCCCAGATTGACCAGATCACCCACGAAGCGTCTCACTTCGCCAGTGGCTTTCAGCGGATACCACAGTGCGAATGTGCCGGTCGGCCACTTTTTATAGGCATTGGCGAGACCGTTGAGCATCTGGCCGAACTCGTTGGCACTCTCGAACGGTGGATCAACCAGCACCATGCCGCGCCGCTCGGGTGGCGGAGTCCAGGCTTTCAGTGCAGCCCAGCCATCCATGGCGCGCACCATGATCCGCCTGTCGTGGTCAAAGCGCTTTTCCAGTGCGCGGACATCATCGCTGTGGAGTTCGGCCAGCGCGATCTTGTCCTGCGGGCGGGTGAGACAGGAGGCGATCATGGGGGAGCCCGGATAGTGCAGGCCCTCCATACCGTTCACCGCCTTCAGCGCTGCAATATAGGGCTGGAACAGCGCCTCCATGATTTGCGGGCGAGGGGCTTTCAGAAAGCGTCGTATGCCGGCATCCGCCTCGTTGGTGCGCTTGGCTTCATCCCTCGAAAGATCATAGAGGCCGATACCGGCATGGGTGTCTATGTAGCGAAAGGGAGTGTCCTTTGCGGCTAGATGAACCAGTATGCGCGCCAGAAGTGTGTGCTTGAACACATCAGCGAAGTTTCCGGCGTGGTATGCGTGGCGGTAATTCACAATAATTCCATCAAATTTTAATGATCCTGTCAGTCCGTTAGCAGGTTTTTGCTGATAAAAACGAATGCAATTGCGCAAAATGCGTCACATTCTCTGGGGATGGGGTTTTCTATGGCTTTGGGTATGCAACACGGGATTGCCGCCTTGATGACATGCAGTTACGCGCTGGGTGCGCCCGATGTGGCCCCGATGTTTCCCAAGGATATGGAAGTGGCGCTCGTGCGCTACCACAAGGAACTCAATGTCATCGGCAAAAGTGTGCATGAAAAGTATGTGGTTGTGGCGCAAAACGTCAGCGTGTCGCAGGCACAGCAGAGCATTTCAATCGTGAAATAGAGCGGTTGCCTGTTTACAAAGACCGGTCGCCAACCCGTTTTCAGGCTTTTTTAACCATATTGACCTCAAGCTCCTGCTGTTCATTGCGCACGACGGGGGTTTTCCATGTCACATCACACACCACGCCGTGCCGTGCATGCCGCGTTGGTCGCTGGTGCAGGCTACATGGGCCTCTTGCTGGCTGGCCCGACTATCGCCGAGGGCACATCAGCCCAGAACAATGCCAGTCCCCGCCAGACGCTCTTTGTGATCACCGATCAGGAAGGCTATGGCACGGGTGAGTGCCTTGAGAAGCAAAGCGGTTGCGGCAAGATCATCGCTGACAGCTTTTGCGAATCAAAAGGCTTCAAGGCAGCGCAGTTTTACCGCAAGGCAGAAGCGGATGACGTGACGGGTTCCATCACTTCCGAGCGCACACCGCCACCGCGCGATCCGCAAGCCTTCATCATCGGCTGCAAATAAGCCACAATCAGACGCTTTGTGCAGATCGCGCTGCGCTTCCTGTCAGCATCGCTAACGAATTGTTGACTTTAGCACTGTGTCTTGCTGCTCTTGCGATAAGAAACGTGTAAGGATAAAAGCTAAGGCCTTGTGCAGCATGTCGCATGGCCATCGTTGGATTGTGACCGGTCAAAAAAGATTATGATTTCAGCCCGTTCTTCCCTTCTTGCAGCCGTTGTTGTGTCGGTTCTTGGCTTGTCCGCCTGCAATGATGAAAGCGCACTGCCACGCAGTGGTCGTCATTATGTGCCCATTTCCATGGCAACGCAGACAGCCATGCAGGAAAAAGGCATGCGGACGCATTCGCCCATTCTCATCCGTGCCTACAAGCAGGAGAGCGAGGTCGAGGTCTGGAAGCAGACAGCAGGCGGCAAACTCGAACTGCTGAAGACATTTCCGACATGCCGTTGGTCGGGCCAGCTTGGCCCCAAAACGCGTGAAGGGGACCGTCAGGTTCCCGAAGGCTTCTACAACATCACGCCGGGTGCCATGAACCCGAACTCCAATTTCTACCTGTCATTCAATGTGGGTTATCCCAACACCTTCGACCGTCAGCTTGGCCGGACGGGAAGCCTGATCATGGTGCATGGTGACTGCTCGTCCATGGGTTGCTTTGCCATGACCGACAACCAGATCGCCGATATCTATGGCCTCACCCGCGAGGCGTTTGCCGGTGGCCAGAAGCAGATACAGTTTCAGTCCTATCCGTTCCGCATGTCACCGGAGAATCTGGCAAAATACCGCAATGATCCGCACATGCCATTCTGGAAGAACCTCAAGCAGGGCCATGACCATTTCGAGGTGACCAGAAACGAGTTGAAGGTCGCTGCCTGCAACGGCCGCTATAATTTTGGTGGCGAAAGCTGTGGAGACGCTGCCGAGGAAGAGGTTCGCACTGCTGTTGCAGCCAGGCAGCGCGCTGACGAGATCAAGGTTTCAGCCCTTGTCAGCCAGGGAATACGCCCGGTGAAGCGTGTTTACCGTGACGGGGACATGCATCCTGCCTTCAAGGGTAACACGGCCATTGCCACCGCTGCCGGACTATCCGGTCAATCGGTCGGCATAACGCGCAACGGTGTCAGCCGGTTGGATTCGCTCGCATACACGCCCGTTGAAATTCCTGTCGAACAGTACAATGCGCACAAGGCCAAAGGTCGCACATCGTTGCAGATAGCCGAGCTTGTGCATCAGGAAGGGATTAACGCCGAGGCCAATCCGCCGAAGGTTGAGCCTGCCAAAGTTGAGCCTGCTAAAGTTGATGCTGCAAAGGTACAGGTCGCCAAGGTTGAGCCAGGCAAGACGGGGCCTGCAAAAGCGGATGCTGCCAAACCGGGCACCACTGCAACAACGGTGCCGACATTCCCTACGGCTGTAGCCCTTGCTCCGCCTGTTATCGAAGCGCCCGGACGCTCCGTTTTCCAGCGCATGATGGGATCCGTTGGTCTGACTTCCGGTGAGGATGCAAAAGTGGATGATGGCAAGGTGCAGGAAATTACGCCGCAGCGCGTCACTGTGCCTTTGCCGCCGCGGCGGCAGGCGTCCGTTGGTGCAGCGCCTGCACCCGGTCCACAGGCTGCCGCTCCCGTATCACGCGTTCCTGATATCATTTCCGATACCCAGCGCCTTGCGCCGTCCAGCCTTGCAACAGGCTTCGTCAAGGCGCAGTAAGCATGTCTCGTCTGCGTGAAGCAATGGCGGCTGGCCTCTGGTCTGCCGCTTTTTTGTTTTGGGTGACAGCTGCCGCCGCTGACCCGCGCAACGGTGAGGCTTTGCCTGCAAGCGAGCCGAGGGCTGAGCGCATCCGGCAGTACCGTGCCATTGCCAGCACGGAGGCTGAGAAACAGGGCCTGCCACCAGCCATGGCTGATGCGGTGATGCGTGTGGAAAGTAACTACAACAGCGCGGCACGAGGCAAGGACGGAGAGTATGGCCTGATGCAGGTGATGCCGCCGACAGCCCGCATGTTAGGCTTGAAAGGCCCCATCGAGACACTTGCGGAGCCTGAAACCAACATTCGGCTGGGTGTAAAATACCTTGCCGAGGCATGGCGTCTGGGCAAAGGCGATATCTGCACCGCCGCCATGAAATACCGTGCCGGGCACGGCGAACAGCGTTTTTCGGTCCTGTCGGTTCAGTATTGCCAACGCGTGCGGGCGCATCTGGCCTCGGTCGGCTACCCTGTTAACGGATCGGTGCCTGAAGCGACATTCGGCTTTCGCGCTGATACAACGCGCATGGGCGTTGCCATCGGCACCCAGCAGGCGGCAAGGCGATTGGCGCAGGGGCGCAAGTTACGCAGCAAGGTCGGCTGGTCCGGCTACGACAGCCGCATGAAAGAGCTCGACCGACGCTCGAGGGTCAGTCTGGGGATGTAATTTTCAGTTCCTCTTGTCCGGCAAGGATGGCATCGGCAGAAAGCCAATCCCTTCGGCGTGCAAGTCATCGGCTTCATCTGGTGTAGCCTTGCCTCGAATGGCTCGCTCCTCTGTTTCGCCATAGTGAATCTTGCGAGCCTCATCGGCAAATTTCGAGCCTACATCCTCGGTATTGGCTTCCACGTGGGCATGAAAACTGCGGATCATCTCGCGCAGTTCTTGCGCTTTTTCAGTCAGCAGGGCCAAAGGCAATTCCGTTGCCGTAGCGGGCACCTGTTGTGCCGGTGTTTCAGCTGGCTTCGCTAGGGGAGCGGAATCCGCACCCCCTGACGATGCGGCAACAGAATTTGCAGTCTGTGTTTCATCGACCGGAGTTTGCGCCGCTGACAGGCGCACGGAAGGAGACATGATCTGCTTTTCTATACGCACCGAGCCGCAATGGGGGCACTCCACAAAGCCACGCTTGGCCAGTTTGTCGTAAGCAGAACCTGAGTCGAACCAGCTTTCGAAGCCGTGGCCTTTCTCGCATTGCAACGCGTATTTGATCATGCCTTTGAAATGGGTGATCTTGTTGCAAAAAGAAAGGGTAACATCACGCCGCCAGCAATCTGTCCAGTTCACCCTTGTCTTCAAGTGCATAGAGATCGTCACAGCCACCGACATGCAACTCGCCAATCCAGATTTGGGGAACAGTGCTTTGGCCTGCGGCCCTTTTGGCCATTGTTGCCTGATCGGCTGAACTGTTGACGGGAATTTCAGTGAATACGACCTTTTTTTGCTTCAGCAGGCTTTTTGCTGCATCGCAATAGGGGCACCAGTTTTTCGTATAGATCGTGACAGACGGCATGTTTGAGTCTCCTTTGCCAAACATAGCCATTCAGAAGCCGGTCACAACCCTGCTGAAGGTCACAAAATCGACAGCGGACGCGCCCCCTTTCAGCAGAGCGCGGGCGGAAGCGTTGGCGGTGGAGCCCGTGGTCATAACGTCATCAATAAGCACAATGCGTTTGCCCATCAGGGCGGCTCTGGCACTTTCGGACACGACGAATGCCCCTTGCAGGTTCTGCTGACGCTGCTGTCGTGTCAGGCCAACCTGACGAAGGGTGCGCTTGCGTCGCCGCAGCAAGGCTGGTTCCACCGGTAAACCGGTTTCACGCGCTATCACCCTTGCCAGCGCGGTTGCCTGGTTGAAGCGGCGCTGCCAGAGGCGGGTCCAATGCAGGGGAACAGGCACCAGAACATCCGCGTTGACAAACACTTCCGAGGCGCTTGTTGCCATCAAGCGCCCCATGGCAATGGCCAGCTCCTGCCGGTCACCATATTTCAATTTATGCACAAGGTCGCGAGCGGCACCGTCGTGATGTGCCACAGCCCGTGCCCGGTCAAACACCGGAGGATCGGCGATCGCGGCGGGCGATAGCAGCGTACCGCCGATATCAACCGTAAAGGGTGTGCCAAGCCGTTCGCAATAGGGCCGTGTGATGAAGGGCATGTTGCGCCAGCACAGGGCACAAAGCGTTGCGGGTTGACCGGTGATAGCACCACAGGCCACACACTGCGGCGGATAAGCCAGATCAAGGGCCGCATCACGCGCTGATCGCCAGAGGTCCGCAATGCCCCGCATAACGGTTGGCCGGCTTGCATCGGTGGAGCTGTCAGGAGTACCATCCATGCTGCATGATGGAGCTTTACGCCGCTGTTGGCGAGGGGCATAGGTGCCTATTATGACACCTGCTCCGGTTCTTTTTGATCATGTCTTGCTGCGCCAGCGTATGAACAACCGTGCTGTATTACAGGATGGGGCAGATTTCCTTATTGCGCGGGTGGCGGATGATTTGGCAGACCGTATGGGGCCAATCCTGCGGCCCTTCGGGCAGATGCTTGATCTGGGTACACCGACAAGACATTTCAGCGATGCACTGCAAGCACTACGTCCGAATTCTTTGATCAATCGGATGCCATTGATATCCACGCTCCCGGAAGCGCTTGATCTTCAGTTTGAATCCCATGATCTCATTTCATCCGGTCTGGTTTTGCAGCATGCCAATGACCTGCCGGGCGTATTGGTTCAATTGCGCCGTACGCTGAGACCCGATGGCCTGTTCATCGGTTGCCTGCTGGGCGGGGCAACCTTGACCGAGCTGCGGCAGGCGCTGACACAGGCGGAAAGCGAGATCACCGGCGGCGTCAGCCCGCGGGTCTTCCCCTTCGCTGATGTGCGCGACATGGGCGGCTTGTTGCAACGGGCCGGGTTTGCCTTGCCCGTCGCCGACAGCGAGAAGATAACTGTGCGCTACACCGATATCTTCAGACTGATGGCTGATCTACGCGCCATGGGCGGCACCAACATCCTGCATCAGCGCAGCCGTCTTTTCACACCAAGAAATGTCATGGTGCGTGCAGGGACGATTTATGCCGAGCGCTTTGCCGATGCTGATGGCCGCATCCGTGCCACCTTCGAGATCATCTGGCTGTCTGGTTGGGCCCCGCATGAGAGCCAGCAGAAGCCGCTCAAGCCCGGCAGCGCCAAGCAGCGTTTGGCTGATGCGCTGGGGGTGGTGGAGAAGCCGGTTTAGCCCGCAAAATCCATTGTCACGCCGAGTGACGCCAGGTCCCGCCAGTAAGCCGGATAGGTCTTGGCCACGCAATCGGGATCATTGATCGTGATGCCCTTCATCAGCAGGCCAGCCAGTGCAAAACTCATGGCAATGCGGTGATCGGCATAGGTGTCGATGCTGGCATTCACTGTCTGGCCAATATGCTGCTGTCGGCCCATGATCAGAAGATCATCGCCTTCCTCACGCGCCAATCCCGGTTTGATACGGTTCAATCCGGTCGAGAGCGCCCGGATGCGGTCGCATTCCTTCACCCTGAGGTTGGCAATGCCGACAAACCGCACCGCCGTTTCGTTGAAAGCAGCCATGACAGCCAAGGTGGGAATGGCATCCTGCATCTGCGAGCCGTCGATGATGGCCGGCATTTCGGGATAGCTGGCAATCAAGGCATATGCCTGTGCATCAGGCTGCGTGAACGCATCGGGTAAAACACCCAGATTGATCCGCCCCTCGGTCAGCACTTCGGCCGCCCACAGATAGGTGGCGGCTGAGGCATCCGGCTCGATCAGCAGATTGGCGGCAGCATATCCGGTTGGCTGCACCTGCCAGGTTGTGTTGCTGATCTGGTCCACATTGGCCCCGAAATGCCGCATGGCTGCCGTTGTCAGATCAATGTAGCCGCGTGCGCCAATCGCATCGCCGGTCAGCGTGATCTCGACGGGGGCATCAGCACAGGCCGCCAGCATCAGAAGAGCGGAGACATACTGGCTTGACAGACCGCCATCGATTTCGATGCGCCCGCCCGGGACAGCACCTTTGCCATGTATCGTGACAGGCGGACACCCTGTGGCGCTTTCTGCCGCAATGCCCATGGACTGCAATGCGGTGACCAGCGGCATGATGGGACGCTTGCGCATGTGCTCATCGCCGTCGACAATTACGGTGCCATCTGCCAAAGCCACGGCAGCAGTCAGGAAGCGTGTGGCGGTGCCGGCATTACCCAAAAACAATGGCGCAGCAGGTGCTTGCAAGCGGCCCGTGCCGCGCACCTTAAAACTTGTGGCGTCGGGCTCTTCAACCGATACGCCCATGGCGATCAGCGCTTCAACCATTCGGGCCGTATCATCGCTTTTCAGGGCACAGGTCAGGCGGCTTTCACCTTTCGCCAATGCTGCCAGAAGAAGGGCACGGTTGGTTATCGACTTCGAGCCGGGCGGTGAAACGCGTCCGCGCAACGGCTTTGAAGGAGGTGTCAGCGTGACAGAGACAGGCGAGGGCGCTGAGAACATAGGAAACTGCCGTTTGGGGAGTGCGATGCGCCTTCTCTAGGCTGCGCTGGTCAAAGCATCAACTGCCGATGACAGCGCGCCATTGCAATCCGTTGCAGGGTGAGAGAAGACAGAAGGCATGAATCCATTCGTTTTCAACACAACCCGGTCGATCATTCAGGGCGCGGGACAGGCTGCCCGCATTGGCGAGATTGCCATTCCACTGCTCGGCCAGCGCATACTGTTCGTGACGGATGCTGGTCTGGTGAAAACCAGGCTTGTGCAACCTGCGCTTGATAGTCTGAAAGCCGCAGGCGCTGATGTGATGGTGTTTGACGATGTGGCGGCTGATCCGCCAGAGGCCAATATACTTGCCGCTGCTGCCGCTGCCATCCGCCACAGTTCGACAGGCGTTCTGGGCTTTGGCGGTGGATCGCCCATGGACGTGGCGAAGCTCGCCGCGTTGCTGGCCTGTTCCGGGGAAACGCTTTCGGCGATCTATGGTGTAGGCCAAGCGAAAGGACCGCGACTGCCGCTGATGCTCGTGCCTACGACAGCTGGCACAGGGTCGGAGGTCACACTTGGAGCTATCGTCACAACAGGAGGGGCCGAAAAGAAGGGTGTTCTCTCGCCGCTGCTTCTGCCTGATCTTGCGCTGCTTGATCCGGACCTGACCTTGGGCTTGCCTCCAATGGCGACTGCAGCAACCGGTATTGATGCCATGGTGCATGCCATTGAGGCCTATGCTTCCGCCAACCCCAACAATAATGCCGTTTCGCGGACATTGGCGCGGGAAGCCCTGCGTTTGCTAGGGGCCAATATCGCAGAAGCCGTGTTCAACGGACAGAACCGTGATGCGCGTGCCGCTATGCTGCTGGGTTCGATGCTGGCAGGGCAGGCTTTCGCCAATGCGCCGGTGGCAGCGGTGCATGCGCTGGCTTATCCCCTTGGCGGACATTATCATATTCCGCATGGGCTCTCGAACGCGCTTGTGCTGCCGCATGTCCTTCGGTTCAATTTGCCAGTTGCGGCGCTGACCTACGCTGAAATTGCAGCTGACGTGTTTCCTGATCTTGAAAAGGAAAGCGGCTTCCGGCGGGCTGATCTGTTCATTGAACGGCTGGCGCAATTGGCGCAGGACCTGAAAATACCCACACGCCTGCGAGACATGGGCATCGGCGAAAATGCGCTCGCTCTGCTGGCAACGGATGCGATGAAACAGACACGGTTGCTTGTCAACAACCCGCGCCCGCTGACCGAGGCGGATGCTCTGGCGATCTACCGGGCGGCATGGTGATGGCAGCGGAACGCAAGGTTGCCTTGTCGCGTCAGGCTTTCCGACATTTCATCGCCATGGATACCCGCTGGCATGACAATGACGTTTTCGGCCACGTCAACAATGTGGTTTATTATGCTTATTTCGACACCGCAGTGAACCGCCACCTGACCGATGCCGGACTGCTTGATCCCAAAACCTCCGCAACTGTCGGCCTCGTTGTGGAAACCGGCTGCGTCTATTTTGAAAGTGTGGCTTATCCTGAAAGGCTTGAGGTCGGCATGGCGGTCGAGAAGCTCGGCCTTTCAAGCGTAAAGTACCGGCTCGGGTTGTTCAGATCAGGGGGCGCTACGACCGTCGCACTGTGCACCTATACCCATGTCTATGTGGATAGGGTTTCGGGCAAGCCAGTGTCTATTCCGGAAGCGAACAGGGCCTTGTTTGCAGGTATCGCTGTTTAGCAGGTATCGCTGTTTAACTGTCGTCGCGCTTCGCGTCGTCATTGCCGCGTATGTTCAGGACCATCAGCACCGCGAAGGCCGAGAGCATGAGCCCAGATGTCAGCCAGACAGCACGGGCACCCAACGCTTCAATGGCAAAGCCGAACAGGATGGGTGCAAAGGCCTGCAAAACCCGCCCCGGCGCGCTGATAAGCCCTTGCAGGTAGCCATAGTTGTTGGGGCCAATCAGTGCCAGCGGCAGAGTGCCCTTGGCGATTGTCATGATACCATTGCCTGCACCGTGGAACACCGTGAAGATGTAGGCAGCGGGGCCACCAATCAGCATCAACAGGCAGGCGCCTATCGGATGCGTCAGGGTTGCCAGGCGGGCGGACACCAGCGGGTGAAAACCCCGCATGAAACGATAGTCCAGAAGGCGGGCCGCAACCTGGGCTGGTCCGATCAAGGCTCCTGCAGCGACCGCAACGGCTGTTGTCGCGCCCGCAGCCTCCAGCAAGCGCGGCAGATGTGCGGCCATGGCCGTGCTGGTGAACCAGCCAACGGCAAAGATATAGCCAAGCAGCGGAACAAGGTAGCGAGGGGGAGGTGGGCTTGGGCTTTCGCCAACCGGTGAGTCCTGTGATGCATTGGCCCTAACACCCATTTCTGGCTCTATGGGTTTACCCGGAAGAATGAAGTTCAATGGTGCTGCCAGCAACAGATGGATGAGCGCCCAGCCAATGCAGGCTTCACGCCAGCCAAAGTGAGCTTCCAGCAGCGCTGTCAACGGCCACCCAACGGTGCTGGC
>JANMLW010000145.1:0-18789 GCA_031372765.1 Hyphomicrobiales bacterium | reverse complement strand
CGCAACGCGGCCGCATCCATACCTTTGTGTCCACTTCCCCCATCCATTTGCAGTTCCAGATGCGTAAAACTGAAGATGAGGTAATCGAGATCATCAAATCCACCGTGGCGCGCGCCCGCAACCTGGTGGAAGACGTGGAATGGTCAGCGATGGATGCGACACGCACCCCCATCGACTATCTCTGCCGGACCATCGAAACCGCGATTGCCGCCGGTGCAACCACCATCAACCTGCCCGATACCGTAGGCTATGCCATGCCTGAGGAATATCAGGCAATGTTCGCCGCTGTGCTCAACCGGGTTCCGAACGCCGACAAGGCGATCTTTTCAGCCCATTGCCACAATGATCTTGGCGTGGCGGTCGCCAACTCGCTGGCGGCCCTGGCGGGCGGCGCAAGACAGATCGAATGCACCATCAACGGCATTGGCGAGCGGGCGGGCAATGCCGCGCTCGAAGAAGTGGTTATGGCGCTGAAAACCCGTTCTGATATTTTGCCTTACACCACCGGCATCGAGGCGACGATGCTGAACCGCGCCTCCAAGCTCGTGTCAGCGGCGGCATCTTTCCCGGTTCAGTACAATAAAGCGATAGTGGGCAGGAACGCCTTTGCCCACGAAAGCGGCATTCATCAGGATGGCATGCTGAAGAACGCCAACACCTACGAGATCATGACGCCCGCCTCCGTCGGTGTCTCCAAGACTTCGCTGGTGATGGGCAAGCATTCCGGCCGTGCAGCTTTCAAGACCAAGGTGACAGAACTGGGCTATGCGCTGGGTGACAACGCCATCGAGGATGCATTCAACCGGTTCAAGGCTTTGGCTGACCGGAAGAAGCACGTGTACGACGAAGATATCGAGGCATTGCTGGATGACGGCATAGCGTCGGCAGCCGACCGCATGAAGGTGGTGGCGCTCATTGTCATTGCGGGCACCATGGGGCCGCAGTCAGCCACATTGACGCTTGATCTTGATGGCACGCACCAGACCGTTCAATCCAGTGGCAATGGGCCTGTGGATGCCACCTTCAATGCCATCCAGAAGATCGTGCCCCACAAGGCGGTGCTGGAGCTTTATCAGGTCCATGCCGTAACAGAGGGCACCGATGCGCAAGCGGAAGTGTCCGTGCGCCTGGCAGCCGAAGGCCGCTCGGTTACGGGCAAATCATCTGATCCCGATACACTGGTAGCATCTGCAAAGGCGTATCTCTCGGCGCTGAACAAGCTCACGGCACGGGGCGCGCGCTTGCATTCAACGGCTTTGGGCTGATCTCGCCTTGGTGTCGAGGCAAGACAATGATCAGAATCAAGGGCACCTTCGTTTCTCGAGGGGTGCCCTTGGCAATCACCTTGAAGTGAGGGAATGCCGAGTTGACTCTATCGTCAAGCGGCAACACCATCAACTCAAGAGGTGCAAACATGAACGCAACTGCTGGTAATCAATCGTCTTGGTGGCAACGTACGCTCCCCCTGTTTGTTGGCTTGATGCTGACGACTTCAATCCTGATTCCTGCCGTAAATGCCCAGAAAGCGCCGGTACGTGATGAGTTCTTCTGGCTTGGCCAGATGAACAAGGCCACCGCCGTCATCAACACCGATGAGGGGCTGCTGGATCGCGCCAAGATCGGCAAGATCGCGGCAGGGATCGTCAAGGTCATGAAGGATGGCGATGCAACCGGCGGGCGCAGGCCTTCCACCGTTATCACTTTCGAGCCGCGCCTCATCGAAGCCGCCGGTCAGGATATTACGCTGCTTCACGCAGGCCGGTCCAGCCAGGACATGCACGCCACCTACCGTGCAGCGATCCTGCGCGAGGATTTGCTGGCTTTGTCCGAGCAAATCATCAAAACCACGCAAAGTCTGGTCCGCCAAGCGGAAAGGCATGCCGCGACCGTCGTCCCTAACTACACCAATGGTGTCGCGGCGCAGCCCAACACCTATGGTCATTATCTGCTTGGCATTGTCGCTGGTTTTGAGCGCGATGCGCAGCGTATCCGCGAAGCCTACGTCCGCATTGACCGCTCACCCATGGGCACAACGGTGCTCAACGGCACCAGCTGGCCACTGAACCGTCAGCGCATGGCGGACTATCTGGGTTTTGCTGCACTTGTCGATAACGCCTACGATGCGGCGCAGATATCCTCTACAGAGCATCCTGTCGAAGTCGGCGCGATTGTCACCAGCATTGCACTGCATGTCGGGCATTTCATCGAAGATACGATGACACAGTATGCCCAGTCGCGCCCGTGGATCCTGATCACGGAAGGGGATGGCAACACCTATGTATCCAGCGCCATGCCGCAAAAACGCAACCCTGGCATCCTCAACAACACGCGGCGTGATGCATCCACCGCCATTGCGCTGGCAATGGGGCCCGTGCTGCGGGCGCATAACATTCCCATCGGTATGGGCGATGCCAAGGAAGTGCGGCACAATTCCGATATGGTGAAAAGCGCCATTGCGGTCCTGTTGGCAACCGACAAAATCATCAATTCACTCGTGATCAGCCCCGAACGCGCCCTTGAAGAACTCAACAGCGACTGGACCGCCTCGCAGGAATTGGCCGATGTGCTGATGCGCAAATACAAACTGCCCTTCCGTGTCGGCCATCACTTTGCCTCGGATATTGTCGATCATGCCAAGCTGAACAACATCAAGCCTTTGGATTTCCCCTATGATCAGGCACAGATCATCTACAAGAAGGCTGTGGCTGAGTACGGTGGCAGTGACGTCTTGCCCATGAATGAAACCGAATTTCGCGCTACGCTCGATCCCGTTGCCATCATCAGGAACCGGGCTACTTCAGGTGGACCACAGCCATCGGAGATGATCCGCATGATTGGACTGGCTTACAGGAATTTGACCGCACAGCAGACATGGGTGCAGGACAGGCGAGCAAGGATTGATGCTGCGATCGCCCGGCTTAATCAGGATTTCGCAAAACTTGCCATGGCCGCGCAATGAGTAACTCCTTATCGCGACGCACTGCCTTGCTCTTTATCGCAACCTTCGTGACAGGCTCCGCCATGGCACAGACCACTACCCCCACTTATCCCGTCAACATGACGCCTCTTGAGGTGGCTAAACTGGTCGCCGATAAGAAGATGATCCTCATCGACATCCGCACACCAGAGGAATGGCAGGAAACTGGCGTGGCCGAAAATGCCCACAGGATCGATATGACGGATCCACTGTTTGTGGCCAAACTGGCTAAACTGACGGGCGGTGATCGCGCCAGGCCCATCGCGCTGATCTGCCGGACAGCCAATCGCACCCGCACCGTGCAACAGGCCCTGCTGCAAGGTGGTTATGCCGCTGTCATCAACGTGGAGGGTGGCATGATTGGCAACAGCGCCGACGAGGGCTGGATAAGGCACGGATTGCCTGTCGTCAAAAGCGAATGAGTGAAGACACGAAAATTCCCGGACAGGGTAAGGCCCATCCGGGATTGATCAAAAATCGTCAAGGGTAGTGGTTTGCATGAAAACGAAACACGAGCCGCCCTAAACGGCAATCAGATTGTCATCAGACAGTCTTCTGATTGCAGAATGTCACGTAGCGGCTTTTTTCAGGCTGCTGCCAACGTTCGAGAACGTTGTGCTAAGGTTATTCTTCAAGCCGCCAAGGGCGGCAATGATGCCGACACCAACAATGGCGGCAATCAGACCGTATTCAATGGCTGTCGCGCCGGACTCGTCTTTCAGAAAATTCTTGAAACCACGCATATTACTGTACTCCTCATGAGAGGCATGGACCGCATGCCCTTTCCCCTTGTCGCACCAACATATTTATCGAAAAAAAGTTTCGGCATGCTTAATTGCGAAGCGCTTTTGCTGCCCTCCACCCATGCTTGTGCAAACTGCGTAAATTGCAACCTTCTGGAAAGTCCGTAATCCAGGCCATGCCTTGACACTCTGTTATGTATCCATCATATCCGGCCCATGTGATGTGCGTTTTTGCACCTTTGGCAGGGTAGCTCAGTTGGTGAGAGCGCCGGATTCATAACCCGGAGGTCGGCGGTTCAAATCCGCCTCCTGCTACCAAACCCCTTCAGCATAGAGTGTTGCCATTGCACCCATTGGCCTCGGATGGATGGTTTACAGCGCATTTGCAGCCCGATGCCCATTATTCCATTGAATATCCGCTTGCCTATGGCACTCTGAAGTCTATTGCTTTTGTTTATATATAAACTTTCGCAGGACGACGGGAGATCGTCCGCAAGGGAGGACCTTATGGCTGCTGAATCAACCACGCATCTCTGGCTTGCAAATTACCCCAGCGGGGTTCCCGCTACAGTTGATCCGACCTCGGCAGGTACCATTGCCGATATCCTGGCCACCAGTGCACGAAAGTATGCCAACCGCCCGGCGTTTGAGAGTTTCGGCAAAAAACTGACCTATGCCGAAATCGAAAAAGCCAGCCAGGCTGTGACCGTGTGGTTGCAAAATCAGGGCTTGCAGAAAGGTGATCGTGTTGCCGTTATGATGCCCAATGTCATGGCTTATCCGGTCGTCATGTTCGGTGTCATCCGCGGCGGATTCACGGTTGTAAATGTCAACCCACTCTACACGCCGCGCGAACTTGAGCATCAGTTGAATGACTCCGGTGCCAAGATGCTCTTCGTGCTCGAAAATTTCGCCAATGTTGTCGAGGAAGCCAAACCCAAACTCAAATCACTGCAAAAAATCGTTGTCACGACTGCCGGCGATCTCCTGGGCTTCAAGGGCACAATCATCAATTTTGTCGCCCGCAAGGTGAGGAAGGTGGTCAAGGCCTTTTCATTACCCGGTGCCGAGAACCTCAAAACCGTATTGGCGGCAGGTGCAGGTCAAACGCCAAAAGCCGTGACGATAACCCCGGATGATGTTGCCTTCCTGCAATACACCGGCGGCACGACAGGCATTTCCAAGGGCGCCACGCTGTTACATCGCAACATCACCGCCAATGTCTTGCAGGCCGATGCCTGGATCACACCGTTTCTCGACAGCACGAAAGCTGATCCGGTGATGGTCACAGCCCTGCCGCTTTATCACATCTTCGCGCTCACCTGCTGCTGCATCTATATGCAGCGACTGGGGGCCTGCTGCCTGCTGATCGCCAATCCGCGCGATATTCCGGGTTTCATAAAGACATTACAATCCTCACCCTTTACCATGATTTCAGGCGTCAACACGCTTTATAACGCCCTGCTCAATGCGCCCGGCATCGAGAAGGTCGATTTCTCGAAACTGCAATTTGCCGTCGCTGGCGGCACGGCAATGCAAGGACCTGTTGCCAAACGCTGGAAAGAGCGCACCGGCAAGCCGATCATCGAGGGCTACGGCCTCTCGGAAACCTCCCCTATCGCCACCGTGAACCCGCTGACCCTGCAGGAGTTTTCCGGCACCATCGGGATGCCTGTACCATCCACTGAGGTCAAAATCGTCGATCTCGACGGCAATGACGTGGGTCTCAACGGTCCCGGCGAAATCTGGATTCGCGGCCCCCAGGTCATGGCAGGTTACTGGCAGCGGCCAGATGAAACAGCCAAGGCGATGACCCCCGATGGCTGGTTCAAATCCGGCGACATCGGCGTGATGCTGCCCGATGGCCAGTTCAAGATTGTCGACCGCATGAAGGACATGGTGCTGGTATCAGGCTTCAATGTCTATCCCAACGAGGTTGAAGAGGTCATTTCCGCCCACCCTGGTGTGCTGGAAGTGGCGGTGATCGGCTTGCCGGATGATCATTCCGGCGAGGCAGTAGCGGCCTATGTCATCAAGAAGGATCCTTCTGTCACAGAAGAGTCCATCAAGGCGCATTGCCGCGAGAGCCTGACGGCATACAAGTGCCCGAAGACAATCGTTTTCCGCACGGAATTGCCCAAGACCAATGTAGGCAAGGTGTTGCGCCGCGTGCTGCGCGACGAGGTCATGGGCAAGGCAGCGACATAAGCCCATGATGCATCTTTATGGGGCTTTACAATCTGGACATTCCTACAAGGCCAGATTGTATATGCTGCTCGAAGGAATAGAGCATCGCTATTCAGCCGTTGATATCTCTTTGCCAAGAGATCAACGACCCGATGATTTCAGGCGCGTTTCGCTCTTTGGTGAAGTGCCCGTACTGCTGCACGATGATCAGGCGCTTGTGCAATCAAACGCGATCCTGCTTCATCTTGTACGCTTTCGATCAAGGTCAGACGTCGGGGCAAAAAAACAATGGGATGAAATTACCAGCTGGCTATTTTGGGAGGCCAACCGTATCGGTCGCTCCTATCCAAACCTTCGGTGGTACAGAAAATTTGAAAACGCAGGTGACCCCGGATTGATTGCATGGTTTGAAAGCACTGCGAAAAGCGATCTTCGACGTCTGAATGACGAACTTGCAGACAAGCCCTTCCTACTTGGTGTTTTCTCTGTTGTGGACATATCCTGTGCCGGATATCTTCTGTATGGCGATGATGTTGGCATTGATATGCGTCATTATCCGCACGTGTCTGATTGGCTTGAACGAATCCGTTCCTTGCCAGGATGGCAACACCCGTTCGCATGCATGGGCAATGGTTCCGGTGCATCCTAGCGTCCATACCCGCTGCGCTGTAGGGATAGAGTGCGAGGACAGAATCATTCGCCAGAAGCGCCCTTCCAAAGCAGATGCACAGTGACTGACGACAGACTGATTTCCGGTGAACGCCGCTTGGAAGACCTGATGGAAGCCTCCATCAGGCCGCAAATCCTCGCGGATTTTGTCGGCCAGCAGCAGGCCCGCGAGAACCTGTCAGTTTACATCGAGGCGTCACGCCGCCGGGCGGATGCGCTGGACCATGTGCTGTTCGTCGGTCCGCCGGGACTTGGCAAGACCACATTGGCGCAGATCGTCGCGCGGGAACTAGGCGTCAATTTCCGCTCCACCTCCGGGCCGGTCATTGCCAAAGCGGGTGATCTCGCCGCACAGCTCACCAATCTGGAAGAGCGCGACGTGCTGTTCATCGACGAAATCCACCGGCTTAATCCGGCTGTCGAGGAAATACTCTACCCCGCCATGGAGGACTTCCAGCTTGATCTGATTATCGGCGAAGGACCAGCCGCCCGCTCCGTCAAGATCGATCTGCCGCGCTTCACGCTGGTGGGGGCAACCACCCGCGCCGGTTTGCTGACCACGCCGCTGCGGGACCGCTTCGGCATTCCCATCCGCTTGCAGTTCTATACCATCGAGGAACTGGAATTCATCGTGAAACGCGGCGCGCGCGTTATGGGTCTGCCGATGTCCGATGAGGGCGCCAACGAGATCGCCAAGCGCTCACGGGGCACGCCGCGCATTGCTGGCCGCCTGCTGCGGCGTGTGCGCGATGTGGCGCTGATCGACGGGGCTGACAGTGTGACACGCAAGGTTGCCGACAAGGCGCTGCGCATGATGGATGTCGATCCGCTGGGCCTTGATCAGATGGACATGAAATACCTTACGACTATTGCCGAGAAATTCAGCGGTGGTCCGGTGGGCGTCGAGACCATCGCGGCTTCCCTGTCGGAAGGACGCGACGCCATCGAGGAAATCATCGAGCCCTACCTGATGCAGCAGGGCTTCGTGCAGCGCACCCCGCGCGGCCGCATGTTGACCGGCCATGCCTTCCGCCACCTCGGCCTGCCAGAGCCCCAGCGGGAACCGGGCCAGCTCGGGTTGTTTGGAGTGGAAGAAGAATAACTCTTGTCATTCCCGACCGCGGAGCGGAGCGGGAATCCAGACTTTCTTTTGATCTATCTGAATAATAGAACTGGATTCCCGCTCGCCCATCGGGCGTCGGGAATGACAAGGAACGCCCGCTCTCTGGCGACGGGAATAACAGCGAGAGCCACAACCATGAGCCGTGATGACTACAATACCTTCTGTGCCTCCCTGCCCCATGCCCACCATGTTGTGCAGTGGGGCGGTGCTGATGTCTGGAAGGTAGGAGAAGGAAAAGCCTCCAAGGTTTTTGCAGTCTCTGGCTGGAGCGAAGGGGCCGTCCCGTTTGTCACCTTCAAATGCTCGCCCATGAGCTTTGACATGCTGCAAGAGCAACCGGGATTGCGTCCCGCGCCCTATCTGGCGTCACGCGGCCTGAAATGGATACAGCGCACCAGCAATGCATCCATGGATGATGAAACCTTGCGGGATTACCTGCGCGAAAGCCACCGGTTGGCAGCGCAAAACCTCAGCAAGGCTGAGCAGAAGCGGTTGGATTTGCTTGATGCGGGACAAGCCTGAACCGATGGCATTTTGGTAAGGTGCATCGCGTTGCCGCTGCTTTACCCTGTCACCCTCAATGCTTCGTGTTGTCCCCTGCCCGGTGATCCGCAGCTCTATTTTCCATTCTGGCCTTTTCGATTTCCTCGCGCTCGCGCAGGTAATCATCCGTGGTTTTAGGCGGGGCACGTTCGGGTGCGCCGTAGGGATCAAAGCTCTGCGCGGTCATGGCCCCCACGCGGCAGTCCTCGCACATACGCAGAATTTTTGTGCGGTCGACATGCTCTCCGGCGAACATCCAGTGCTTGCCTTCCAGCTTGGCGGCGATCCGGTCTATGGTGGATTTGACGCCGAAGGCCTTGCCACATTCGGTGCAACAGGCGGGCTCCTCGGTCTTCAGCACCACAGGCGCGGCGCCATAAGCAGCGAAGTTGATGCGTGGCTCCAGTGAGATAACATTTTCCGGGCAAGTTGCAGCGCATAATCCGCACTGCACGCAAAGACTTTCATCGAAGGTCAGCATCGGCTTGTCGGGGTTGTCCCCCAAAGCCGAAACGGGACAGGCCGATACACACGAGAGGCAAAGCGTGCAGCCCTCGGCGTTGAGATTGACGCGGCCAAAGGGCGAACCTTTGTCGAGAGCGATGACGGCCACCGGCTCGGGCGCGACCTTGTGCATCTCGCGCAAAGCCACAGTGAGGATATCACGCTTGCCGCCCAAGGGCAGGAAAGTCGACGGCGCTTTTGCGGTTTTGCCCGGTGAGAGGGATGCCAGCGCAGCAGCCAGTTGATCGGGATCATCCGTCTCGATGATGCCAACAGGCGCAGCGCCAAAGCCCTGGGTTTCCATCAGCTTGTTGCCAAAACGGATGGTCTGGAGCAGGCCATCGATATCGTGTTTTGGCCTGGCACAGCTGATGAAACGCACGCCAGCACCGCCATAGGCAAACACTGCGGCAATCGCTTCAATGCCAACCTGGGTTATCGCGTTGACCTCGACGGGAATAATATGGGCTGGCAAGCCACTGCCAAACCGTGCGAGCGCATCAATCAAGCCAAAGCCATGATTTGTCTCGTGAAACAGGATGACCGCATCCTTGCCGCCAGCGTCACGATAGGTGGAAAGCAGCACCTGCAACCTGGTCAGCAGCGCCTCGGGCTTGGGCAGGGCGTAGTTGGCCGCACCCGTCGGACAAGCGGCAGAACAGGCACCACAACCCGCGCAGATCTCTGCCGAAATCGCCACATGATCACCAGCAGGTGTTATCGCACCTGTGGGACACAAATCCAGACAGCGGGTGCAGCCGGTGATCTTCGAGCGGGAGTGGGCACACAGATCAGGTTTGAAATCGATGTATTTGGGTTTGTCGTATGTGCCCGTGAGATCAGCGGCCTCGAACAAGATGCGGGCGACCTCCGCGGGTGAAGCGGGATCAGCCCTAAGGTAGCCAGCCCTGAGATCAGGGGCCGGAAACAGCGGCTGCCCGCCGGTCAGGTCGATCAGCACATCACAACTGGAGGTGAGGCCATTGCGGGCGGCGCCCATTTTCATGGCAGCGCGCGATGAGGCTGCCGGTTCGGCAAAGCCATCAATCATAACCTCGAAAGCGCCAAGCCATCCCGAAGCGTTGCGGACCTTGCCCTTGCGAATGGGAAAATCTGCCTTGGGCGGCGGAATGATGCCATCAAGAGAGGTCAGGATAACGGTCACATCCAGCCGAGCGGACAATCTGGTCGCCACATCGATGGCGGTCTGATCATGCCCAAGAATGAGGGTAACACCCTGGCTTTCCAGAGTGACAGGCACGATAGATGGCATGGGTACGGCAGCGGCAGCGACCAGTGCGGCAGTCTTGGGTCCAGCCTTCTTGCCTTCGCTTGACCAGCCAGCCATCTCGCGGATGTTGACGAAGGACAAGGTCGCTGCAAGTTTCTCATCCTCGGCGATATTCTGGAAAAGCGGCGCTTCCTGCGTGCAGCCGATCATCAGTTTACCGGGTTTTGACGCCAGTTCGACAAAGTAACCAATCTCGCTGCGGCAGAAATGATTGGCTGTCTTTATCTTCGCACCAGCGCAGGCTTTTCCTACAGTCCTGCCATCAGGACTCATGGTGTCCTCGCAGGAACACAGCACAACGGTGGTATCGGACATATCCATGGAGTTTCCCGAGACGCCGGTTTGCGCCTTCTTTGGAATGTCTATAAAGCGCATTGGCAAGAATACTCAAGGGACGAGCCTGTGTCTGGACCGCTACAAACCGTCGACAATGCCGCGCCTGAAATCTTTGGTGCGGGTGACGGCGCGGTTAAGCTGGACTTGCCACCGGGGTTCGAGGCCATTGTGTTGCGGGAAGGGGGCGATGCCTTTGCCTATGCGCAAGGGATTGCGGCGCAGCGGGGCGCTGGCACACTGGTCTGGGTACAGCGGTTTGATCTGGTCGAGTTTGCCGTCGTGCTGGAACCTGAAGAGCCTTTAGCCACTGCAAGACGCGCCCTTTATGCCGGGATGTGCGCCATGGCAGACTCGCTGGCCGTCTATTGCCCGCCGGAAAAACCCATTCACTTCAACTGGCCGGATGCCATGCTGTTTGACCATGGCCTCATTGGCGGCGGTCGCATTGCCTGGCCTCAAGGTGCGGCAGAAGATCAGGCACCGGAGTGGCTGGTGTTTGGCGGCATGATGCGGACCGCCGTTGTGCGCAGCAGCGCGAGCGGCGTGTCGCTGGAGCCGGGCACATGGTCTGTGGGCACCTCACTGGAGGTGGAAGGTTTTGAGGAAATCAACGCCGCAGCTCTGGTCGAGAGTTTTTCCCGACATCTGATGCGCCATGTCAACATCTGGCTGGAGCGCGGCTTCCCCAGGATGGGCCGCGAGTGGCTGGCACGGTTACCGGAAGACAAAGCTGTTAAACGCGGCATAGACGCCAACGGAGATCTGCTTGTTCAAAAGACTGATGCTACAGGTGAATCTGCGGATCGTCATGATCTGGTTGCCGCATTGGTCAAAGTGGACTGGTACGACTTTGACACGCAGGAACCCAAGTTGTGAGCGTGACAACCAAACTGCTGCGCACGATACGGCTTGATGCCTCTGACAGCTTCGTTTTCGACAAGGCTGCAGAGCCAGGTGAATGGGCCGTGTCTGGCTCATTCATGTTCTGGGATGAGGACCTGACGCAAGTGAAAGGAAAACGCCGCATTGCCTTCCGATCCGGCTGGCTTGGCATCGATACCGGTGGCTGGTCAACGCTTGCGGTCGTGGTCAATGCCTCACAAGAGGAACGTGACGAAGCCGCAAGACACCTTGCCGAATATCTGGTGAATGACCACGGGGCGCCTGACATGGGAACTGCACTGGCGGCAGCGGATGAAGAAATCCGCTTTGCCGAGAGTTGTGCCGATCATCCTGAGCAGACACTGGTGATCATTCACCGCAGCCTATCCGATAGCGGCGATATCCGCGAGCAATTCCGCACCGTCAAAGCCGGTCTGCCCTTCAACAAGGACACCATGAGCCGTGTCTTCACGTTTCACGAGGTTGAAGGTGAGGAAGACGAAAACATCCAGGAAAGGGTTGATCTTGCAACCCTTGCCGAGGGAAGAAACCAGAGATGAATACTCCTGCGTATCCACACGTTCACATACAGGAGTTCTGGGTTTCATCCGGCCATTTGTTGTTACAACGCAACAATGATGGCCAGCTCGGCATCACGGACGAGTTTTTGAAAGCATTCTATGTGCGGCCGGAAGTGCTGCCGCCACCGGAGGCCTGTGAAGCTGAGCGTGCCTTGCATGGCCGTCTGATGGTCGCGCCGTCTGACCCGGTATCAGCTGAGGATATCCAGCAACTGGCCGATCCCGATGCGCGCGAAAACTGGAAACTGCTGGTTGCCTTTCGCGATACCCTGCTGAAATCAGGCACGATCGAGAAAGCCTATCTGGCGCTCGTCAAGAACGGCATGGGCTCAACGCCACCGATGTTCATCAACCAGTTGGTGCATGCGGTTTTGCGCAACGCACTGGACGAAGAGCATGATGCTTTTGTCTTGCGCGCTGCCGAGATGTTCTTTCGTGCCCAGCGCCTGACCGTCAACGATGGCGCGCTTTTGCTGGCAGACGAGGAAACGGTTGATGGGGCAAAGGTTGATCATCATGCCTCGCCGCTCGTGGCCATGTTCGGCGAGCAAGCGGCCAAAAGCCTCGATGTGCTGTTGGGAGACAACGCTGAGGGCTACAAGGCCCGGTCCGATGCTTTTGATGTCGTTATGGACTTCAGCTTTGACAAGGAAGCACGCCCTGCCCTTGGGCGTGTGATCGAGCAATGGCTGATGCATCTACTTGGTCTTGAGGTGCGTGTGCGGGCCATGCCGGAAATCCATGACCAGAACTGGCAATGGTTCATCGGCTTGGATCAGGAAGCCACACGCATCGGCAACCAGATATGGAATGGCAAGGATGTGCCGGAAGCTGACAAGGCCCGTGTGGTGGCGCTTTACGAAATGACATTTGCCGACACGGCGCGCATTCTGCCCTCATTGGCTGCCAAACCAGTTTATCTTATCCTGGCGATGGGCACAGACCGGATCATCCGACTGAAACCACAAAATCTGATTGCAGGCCTGCCACTTGTGGAAACAAACTGATGCCGACGCTGACCATGCAAGTTGGCCTTGTGCTCGAAAAGCGAAAATCCAATTCCCAGTGGATCGACTTTGTCTGGGAAGCCTCAAGCATCCTGTCAGAGCCGGCCGAGGCTGAGGCTGGCACTTCGCTGGGCAAGCATGGTGAGAGCGAAATGTTCTATGCCGGTGAAGCGACCCTTGAGGCGCATACCTATGAAACGCCGCAATACCGCGACAACATCTCAAGTGGCGCCCCTAAAATCTGGGTTATCCTGAAACCGCAGGACAATGATGCCATGCCGGAGCTTGTGCAGGTGACCTGTGATCCCACGGAGGGAGAAGGTTATACCGAAACCGGTTGGAACATTGTGAATGCCATACCCATGCCAGAACCGATCCAGGTTGCTTTAATGGCGTTCATCGACGAGCATCATGTCGAACGGGGTTTTTACAAACGCAAACGCAACAAGGCTGATCCCGAAGCACTGGCCAAGGGGCGGCTGGGTCCAGAGCGGGACCGGATCCTGCGTGAGCAGAAAACAAGGGAGGATGGTCATGAGCCGTCCTGATGACACAAAGCCCGTTGTAGGCAACTTTCTCGATCGCTGGGCCAAGCGCAAACAGGCCGTGCAGCACGAACAGGCGATTGCCCAACCCCTCGTTGAAACGCCGCCATCCAATCTTCCGTCCGAGAATGACGAATCGATACCTTTGCCTTCGCTGGATGACATTTTGCCCGGTAGAGACGTTTCTGCGTTCTTCCAGAAGCATGTGCCGGAGGCCTTGCGCGCTGCTGCATTGCGAAAGGTCTGGATGACCGACCCGGACATACGGGACTTTATCGAAATGGCTGACTACCAGTTGGATTACGCCAATCCAGACTCGATTCCAGGCTGGAGCAGCAGCATTGAGGGTATTGACCTCAAAGGCATGGTTGAGAAGATTTTCAATAATGCGCCCAAAATAGACGCTGATTTGCCTGAAATAGCGATTGATTCACCCCGGATCGCAACTGAGCCGCAAAATGAAGCTCCGCAGCCCGTAAATGGGCATTCAACTTTAGTCAAAGATGCGGATATGCCTTTAGGGCAAGCTGATCCCGTTGATCAGACCGGAAATGGTGCAGTGCAAAATAAACCTGATGAATCAGTTGTTTACGAAACTGCGCGCAAACGTCACGGTAGCGCACTTCCCTCTTGAAGCCTTGTTTAGAACTGATATAGGTCGAAGCTATAGGTCTTTTAGAAGACCGACAGATTTCACCTTCAGTGAAACGGTTTGGGAGTGAAATGAAGGATCAAGGGCTTCAACTGGCCATTGAAAACGCAGGCGGCGTTGCCGCATTGGCGCGCCTTCTTGGTATTGCCCAGCCGTCCGTGTCGAACTGGACCCGCATACCTGCCGAGCGTGTCATCAGCATTGAAAATCTTACGGGTGTTTCTCGTGATTTACTGCGGCCTGATCTGTATCGCTGTGAAGCGCCCGTGCTGGACGAGGTCGATCAGGCCCGTGCGCGGGAATATATGCTGCTGGGCAACCTGATGCGGCAGGCACCATCAGCCAAATTGATTGCCGACATCAGCCGGTTGCAGGGCGATGCGTCGCCACTGGGCCTGTTGCACATGTCACTGGCGGAGGCTGCGGATGAAACAAGTGCCGAAACCGAATCGAGAGAGTTCTTCCGCCTTTTTGTTGGCGTTGGTCGCGGTGAATTGCTGCCCTACGGTTCCTATTATCTGACAGGGTTTCTGCATGAGCGTCCCCTTGCGAAAGTCCGCGAGGATATGGCGCGCCTGGGTATCGAGCGTGTTGACGGTTTGGCCGAACCAGAGGATCATGCCGGTATCCTGTTTGATGTCATGGCCGGGTTGATCACCGGCCAATTCGGCATGGGCGAGGATGATCAGAAAGTATTCTTCACGCAGCATATCAGCCCATGGGTCACGCGCCTGTTTGCGGACATGGAAAGCTGCGCCAGAACACCATTCTTCAAAGCTGCGGCCCGTGTGGGCGAAGCCTTTGTCAATATCGAAACTGAGGGATTTGCCCTGCCGGTTTGACCGGAGGCAAGCATTGAGCTGGAGGACATGATGGCCTTTGACAAGAAACAGACATTAACGGACCTGCCCGGAAAGCAGATGCCGCGCCGTGGTTTCCTGAAGGCGCTAGGCCTCGGGGCAGGCGTTGCCGCAGCGGGCGTGGCTGGCGATGCCGCCATGACGCCAGCAGCGGCGGCTGAATCGGTGGATGACCGCAAGAAAAGCCGGTACCGCGAGACCGAGCATGTCAAAACCTATTATCGCACGAACCGGTACTGAGGAGAGGTCAGATGCTCGTTAAAAGAAGAGATAACGCAACGCGCCGCTCCTCCCTCGCTGCGGCACTTGGTGCATCGGCCGGTGGTGTGGTTGACCGCCGTTCATTCCTGCGCCGCTCCGGCCTTGTCGCTGGTGGCGCCGTCGCATTGGGATCGCTGTCAATAGGCGCTGTCCAGCGTGCAGAAGCCGCAGGTGCCATGGGTGTTGCCAAGGCAGGTGTACCCATTGAACTGCGCAAGAACATGTGTACCCACTGCTCGGTTGGGTGCACGGTCATAGCGGAGGTCCAGAACGGTGTCTGGGTTGGCCAGGAACCTGCCTGGGAAAGCCCGATCAACCGGGGAACGCATTGCGCCAAAGGTGCTGCTGTGCGCGAACTTGTCCATGGTGATCGCCGCGTCAAATATCCCATGAAACTGGAAAACGGCGAGTGGAAGAAGATTTCCTGGGATACGGCTTTCAACGAAATCGGCGACAAGATGCTCGATATTCGCAAGAAGAACGGCCCTGAATCAGTCTGGTATCTCGGTTCAGCCAAGTTCTCGAATGAAGGAGCCTACCTGTTTCGCAAGTTCGCGGCCTTCTGGGGAACCAACAACGTCGACCATCAGGCACGCATCTGCCACTCAACGACGGTGGCTGGTGTCGCCAACACATGGGGTTACGGCGCGCAGACCAACTCCTATAATGATATCCGCAATTCCAAGACCATGATCATCATGGGTGGCAACCCGGCAGAAGCGCATCCCGTTTCTTTGCAGCACGTGCTTGCTGGCAAGGAAACAAATCGCGCCAACATGATCGTCATTGATCCACGCATGACCCGTACGGCAGCCCACGCCAACGAGTATGTGCGTATCCGCCCCGGCACAGATATTCCGGTGCTGTGGGGTATTCTCTGGCACATCCTTGAGAATGGCTGGGAAGACAAGGATTTCATTGCCAACCGTGTTTATGGCATGGACCAGATCCGCGCCGAGGTGAAGAAATACGATCCCAAGACTGTGGAAGACATCTCGGGTGTTCCGCCGGAGCAATTGAAGAAAGTGGCGGAGAAATTTGCCAAGGAAAAGCCCGCCACCCTCATCTGGTGCATGGGCCAGACACAGCACACGGTCGGCACCGCCAACGTGCGCGCCAGCTGCATCCTGCTGCTTGCCACCGGCAACGTCGGCTCGCAGGGCACGGGTGCCAACATCTTCCGCGGTCATTGCAACGTGCAGGGTGCAACAGATCTTGGTCTCGATATCACGACATTGCCGCTCTATTACGGCCTGGTCGAAGGAGCCTGGCGTCATTGGTCGCGTGTGTGGGAAGTATCCTACGACTCCATGCAGGCGCGCTTTGTCGACAAGAAGCACATGGAAATGGCGGGTATTCCCTCCACCCGGTGGTTCGATGCTGTCACCTACGACAAAAAGGATGTGGACCAGCCTGACAAGGTGAAAGCTGCGATTGTCTTCGGGCACGGCGGCAACACCGTTCCACGCCAGCCTGAGCTTGCCAAGGGCCTTGCTGAGTTGGAACTGCTGGTGGTGGCTGATCCGCATCCGACCAATTTCATTTCCATGGTCAACCGCAAGAACGGCACATACATCTTGCCGATCTCGACTCAGTTCGAATGCGCGGGATCACGCACTTGTTCTAACCGCTCGTTGCAGTGGGGCGAGAAGATCGTTGAGCCAATCTTCGATTCAGCCAATGATTACTGGGTGATGATGAAACTCGCGAACAAGCTCGGCTTTGGTGCCGAGATGTTCAAGAACATCAAGATGGTGAGGGGCAAATACGGCGATGAGCCTGAGCCTGAGTCTATCTTGCGGGAAATCAACCGTGGTGGCTGGTCAACCGGATATTCCGGCCAAAGCCCAGAGCGCCTGAAAGCGCATATGAAGAATCAGGGCAAATTTGACCTGGTGACGCTGCGGGCCCCCAAGGATGGTTCTGAAGTCTCGGGTGATTACTACGGTTTGCCATGGCCATGCTGGGGAACTCCGGAAATCAAACATCCCGGTACCCACCTGCTCTACAACACCAACCTCAACGTCAATGATGGTGGCGGCGCTTTCCGCCCCCGCTTTGGCCTGACCCGCGGCAAGGACAATCTGCTTCCCGGCGAAGTGGAAGGCACCAGCATGCTGGCGCAAAACAGCTATCCGCTTGATTCCGAGATCAAGGACGGCCACCCTGAGTTCACCTATGCCATGTTGCAGCGTCTTGGCTGGGACAAGGACCTGACGGAAAAAGAGCGGGAAACCATCCTGCGTATTGGTGGCAATAATCCAGGAACTGTTTCCTGGGCGATTGACCTGTCGGGCGGCATCCAGCGTGTGGCACTGTCACATAACTGCATCCCGTTCGGAAACGGCAAGGCACGCGCCGTGGCGTGGAACCTGCCTGACTCAGTGCCGACGCACCGCGAGCCGATCTACTCGGCCAGGCCCGATCTTGTGGCGAAATACCCCACACGGCCAGACTTCAAGCATTTCCGCATGCCCAACATAGGTTTTTCTGTCCAGAAAGCCGCTGTGGACAAGGGAACAGCGAAATCCTTCCCGATCATTCTCACATCAGGCCGTCTGGTCGAATATGAGGGTGGTGGCGAAGAAACCCGTTCCAACAAATGGCTGGCAGAATTGCAGCAGGACATGTTCGTTGAAATTCACCCCGCCGATGCACAGGCACGCGGCATTGTGGATGGCCAGAAAGTCATGGTCAGCGGTCCGGAAAGCAACTCCAAGGCCTTCATGAAGGCACTGGTGACTGAACGCGTCGGCAAGGGTGTGGCTTTCATGCCATTCCACTTTGGCGGTCAATTTCAGGGTGAGGACCATCGCAAGAACTATCCGCAGGGCACCGATCCGATTGTCCTGGGCGAAAGCGTCAACACCGTCACAACCTATGGATACGATCCGGTGACAGGCATGCATGAAGGCAAGGTCACCCTTGTCCAGATTGCAGCGGCTTAAGGGAGGACAGAACAATGGCAAGAATGAAATTCCTCTGCGACGCTGATCGCTGCATCGAGTGCAACGCCTGCGTCACCGCCTGCAAGAACGAGCATGAAGTGCCGTGGGGCATCAACCGCCGCCGTGTTGTCACCATCAATGATGGCAAGCCTGGCGAGCGCTCGATCTCCATGGCGTGCATGCACTGCACGGATGCACCCTGCGCCGCCGTGTGCCCTGTGAACTGCTTCTACACAACGCTTGATGGTGTGGTGTTACACTCCAAGGATCTGTGTATCGGCTGTGGCTACTGCTTCTATGCCTGTCCGTTTGGCGCACCACAGTATCCCAAGACCGCGAACTTTGGTTCGCGTGGCAAGATGGACAAGTGCACCTATTGCGCCGGTGGCCCGGAAGCGGACAATTCTGCTGCTGAATACGAGAAGTACGGCTCCAACCGTCTGGCGGAAGGCAAGTTGCCGCTCTGCGCCGAGATGTGCTCGACGAAATCCCTGCTTGCAGGAGATGGCGAGATGGTTGAGCAGATCTACCGCGAGCGTGTCATGAAGCGTGGTTACGGTTCAGGTGCATGGGGCTGGAAGACAGCCTACAAGCAGGGCATCAACGTCTGATTTGTGATCATGCCTCACCCGGCGCACGCGCGGGGTGAGGTTGCTATAGAACAAGAAACAGGAACGGGG
>JANMLW010000245.1:0-16695 GCA_031372765.1 Hyphomicrobiales bacterium | reverse complement strand
GCTTTTGAGGCAACACTCCACCGGGAGATCGGCGAGTGGATCCAGCAAGGTTCTGCAATCTCGTTCTCGGGCATGATTACCAGCGGCAATGGCTGGGTATAGACACCCTATGTCGACGCCCCAGCTGACCTGTTATCGCTTGCGAAACATGCTCAAACATCGATTTCGTCTTGTGGTGCCAAGTTGCGTTTTCTGCCGGGCGTCTCAATTCAGACCCCGCTTCCCGATGTCATGCGCGCTGAAGAAATCCAGATTTCTGGAAGCATCCACGCTGAGGAAAATGTCACGATTGTCTTGCCTGTAATACAGAGCAAATGGGTCAGGGTCGAACGGCGCCGTATCGTGGCATTTCGGACATTTCTGACGGGAGAAATGTACGCCTCTTGAAATTGCACTCGATCGTAGGTCGGCTTGCGCCAAGTGGCACGACTGCTTTCAACGAATGCGCCTTTGTGGCGGGTGTAAAACAATCAATGGCAGCCCATTCAGCAGGGTTGTTGAATGATGTCTTTACGGTCCGCAGTGGGGTACTTTTTGAAAATTTTTCCGCCGAGCACAAAGCGGATCGGTTGTCTGGCATTGTGATCGGGCATGAACTTCGCAATGGGCCCGCACTCGGCTGGTCTATTGATCCACTTCGACTGGTTGGGGATGCGATGTTATGCGAGCGGTATCGCCTCGCGTTCGCTGCAGTTGATGTGTCAGCTGAACTCGGACCAGAGCATGCGGCCGTGGCTGACTTCAGAAATCTTATGATGTTGGAAGGTCGGCATACATGAATGCAAAACCATTTGACGCGCGCTTTAATGAGGCATTCGCAAAATGCCCCCTCATTGCAATATTGCGTGGTATTGAACCTAAGGATTCAGAGACAATCGGCAAAACCCTTGTTGAAGCAGGGTTTGGGATTATTGAAGTTCCCTTAAACTCTCCTGATCCCTTTGACAGCATCGCGCGGTTGGTAAAGCGCTTTGGGCACCGGGCCATCATCGGCGCTGGTACAGTCACAAAGTCTGAAGAAATTGGCGAACTGGCACGCATTGGCGCTGCGATCGCGGTATCGCCCCATGCTGCTTCTCGTCGTTATCGATCTCGAGTATCATTTGAAGGTCGCCTGCATCCGCTTCGACAGCAAACCAGCCATTGCCCCAAACTGGACCCTGCGCCTTGTAGATGTCATGAGTGAGCAGCCGACAAAGCGGATGGCATTGTCCAGCTTCTCCTCAGTATATTTGCGCTGTAGCTATGGCGACAGCATGGCACGGAGTGTCGCTGTTTGTTGGCGGTTGTAGGCGGCGATAAAAGCATCCTTGATGCGTGGTAGAGAGTGGGTTGTCGTCTGTGTTTTCGCGGCAACCATATTATTGAGACAGAGCACAGCAGCCAGGACCAAGGCCAGAGTCATAGCAACGTTTGGTCGAGTATCCCTCGTGTAACCTGCCACCTTCTTAAGCCTCGTCAGCGCGGGCAGGCGAACGGCGGGAATGTGCTCGCCATGCCAGCGTTCATGGCGCGGATCGTCATGCGTTTGCTGCTGCGAACTCTTCCGCTGAACGTGGACAGACATTGCGGCCATCGAGGCAACCGCTGGCTATGAAGGCCTCGTGGGCCTTTGCGCGGGGCAACTTCCATTGAACGGTATCAGCAACAACACCTCACACAAATGTCTGATCAAATGAGCGCAGTGGCCGGTTGCCACACTTGTTTGAATGCTACGACAGCTGATGACTCGTTCGACTTGATTCCTCCAGATCGGTTGGCCGCCGACGACCTTTGAGGCGAGATCTTGTAAACCACATCCGGAGACTTCGATGACCACACCGGCTTACGACATCATTGGCGGCACTGACAAGATTCAGCTGCTTGCGGAGGCGTTTTATCAGCGTGTTCTCACCGATCCCGACCTACTTCCGCTGTTCCGAGACCTCACAGAGAACCATGCCGAAAGGATGGGCTGGTGGTTGATTGAAATCTTCGGTGGTCCGCGCGTCCATTCGACCCAAAGAGGTGGGTTCGCAAGAATGGTCCATGCCCATGAAAATCTGAACATCAGAGAGGAGCAGTGCCAGAAGTGATTATCCCACTTGCGAGCGGCTGTGGATCAGCTGAAGCTGCCGCCGTCACTGATTGATGACTTCGATCGGTATCTGATCCGTGGATCCGGTCTGGCTATGGCAACATCCCGTCAGCCCAACGCGTCGGCTTAACCTTGAACAGCGCTATGCGAGCTTCCAGCAATACATACAGTTGGCGGAAGTCACCTCAGTGTCCGTTATTCGGGCAAATTACCATGCTTCTGAATCACTCAACGTAGGCCTGAAAGCTCGTCACTGTCAGGCTTTGGCTGGACGCCGCGATAGCTTTTCGCTGAGCCAACGACAGGCGACATAAAATACAGGTGTGAAGAGCAGGCCGAAGAAAGTGACGCCGATCATTCCTGAAAACACGGCGATGCCAAGGGACTGGCGCATTTCCGAGCCTGCGCCTGTTGCAAGAACCAACGGCACAACACCAAGGATGAAGGCCAGAGAAGTCATAAGGATCGGGCGCAAACGCGTTTTGGCTGCGGCAATCGCAGCCTGCACCCGGTGCATGCCCTCGTCCTCGGCCTGTTTGGCAAATTCAACAATGAGAATGGCATTCTTGGCCGCTAAGCCAACAAGAACGACAAGACCAATCTCAACAAGAATGTTGCGATCGAGACCCTGCATCTGCACGCCGATCATCGCAGCAAGGATACACATTGGCACAATGAGGATGACTGCGAAGGGCAGGATCCAGCTTTCATAAAGTGCGGCCAGCAAGAGATAGACGAAGACAACTGCCAGGCCAAAAGCGAGAATGGCCGTGCTGCCTGCAATCTTTTCCTGCAGAGCAATTTCAGTCCACTCGAAGCCGAATCCATCCGGCAGGCGCTCTTTGGCAATCTTCTCAACCGCAGCAATGCCTTGCCCCGAAGAATAGCCGCGTGAGAGAGCCATCTGCACTTCCGCCGCGGGGTAAAGATTGTAGCGCGGTACACGGTAAGCCCCGGTCACATCGCTGAAGTTGGCCACTGCGCCAATCGGAACCATTTCGCCAGATGTATTGCGGGTTTTCAGATTGGCAACATCTCGCAAATCGACTCTGTAAGGATTATCAGCCTGCGCTGTGACACGATAAGTCCGGCCCAAAATGTTGAAGTCATTGACGAAGGCAGAGCCCATATAGACCGATAGCGACTCGAAGACCCGCCCGATGGGAACACCTAACAATTCGGATTTTGTACGGTCGATATCAGCAAATATCTGCGGCGTGCGCGTATTGTAGAGAGTGAAGGCCTGCTGAAATCCCGGTGTCTGGCCTGCTGATCCAGCAACTACCCAAGCTGCCCCCTCTAGCGCTTGCAGGCCGCGTCCGCCACGATCCTGCACATAGCCTTTAAGGCCGCCGCCAGTTCCAATACCAGGCACGGCAGGTGGCTCGATAACCAGTGCGAATGCTTCACCAATGCCTAACATCTGCCGGCGCAAGTCACCCAGAATGGCCTGTGTTGTCAGACCTTCCTTGGTGCGTTCCTTGAAATCCTTGAGTCCGATGAAGATGACGCCCGTGTTGGGCGCATTGGTAAAGGTGGCGCCATCAAGTCCCACAAACGCGATTGAGTTTTTAACACCTGGGCGTGACTGCAGAATATCTGAGGCGCGCTTGATGACAGCATCTGTCCGCTCAAGGGATGAGCCGGGAGGCAGCTGGAAGGCTGCAATAAAATAACCACGATCAAGCTGTGGGATGAGCCCAGTCGGCACAGCATTGATCTGCAAGTAGGTCATGCCGATCAATCCACCGTAGACTGCAAATACAAGCACGGCAAAGCGGATCAGACGCCGCGTTGTGCCGCCGTAAACGCGGGAGAGCCAATCAAAAGCAGCGTTAAAGCCTCTGAAGAACCACCGAAGCGGCGCGCCCAGCGCACCCATGATGCCGCTGGGTTTGTGGTGGGGATCGTGGGGCTTAAGCAAGATGGCAGCAAGCGCTGGCGACAGGGTGAGCGAGACAAAGGCAGAAATGGCCGTTGATGCGGCAATCGTCACGGCGAACTGGCGATAGAACGAGCCTTGTAATCCTGTGATGAAGGCGGTGGGAATAAAGACAGCGCAAAGCACAAGAGCAATGGCAATGAGCGCGCCACCGACCTCGTCCATGGTCTTGTGAGCAGCCTCCTTGGGCGACATTCCCTCCCGGAGATAACGCTCCACATTTTCTACAACGACGATCGCATCATCCACTACGATTCCGATGGCAAGAACCAACCCGAAAAGCGACAGCGTATTGAACGAAATACCCGCCATTCCCATAACGAGAAAAGTGCCTACCAACGACACTGGAATCGCAAGAATGGGTATGAGCGCCGCCCGCCAAGTCTGAAGGAATACAATCACGACGATCACAACGAGCACAACGGCTTCGAGCAACGTCTTGATCACTTCGTTGACGGATTCCTGAATGAACTGGGTTGGGTTGTAGACAACCGAATAACCAACTCCAACCGGGAATGTTTCAGAAAGCCTTTGCATCTCCGCCTGCAAGGCATCCGATGTCGCCAGAGCATTGGAGCCTGGCCGCTGGAAAACGCCGATAGCCACAGCGTTCTTGTTGTTGAGATAGGAATTGATCGTGTAATCCTGAGCGCCCAACTCAACCCGCGCAATGTCTCTGACGCGGACAATGCCACCGCCTTGATCCGATCTGACAATGACATCTGAAAACTGCTCGACGTCGGTCAGGCGACCCATGGTCTGCACTGAAAGCTGGAATGCTCCTGTAGAAGAAGCCGGTGGCTGATTAATGGCTCCAGCTGCAACCTGGAGGTTTGCCGCCCTTAATGCTTGAACAACTTCACCCGCTGTCAGATTGCGGGCAGCAACCTTGGCGGGATCAAGCCATACTCGCATAGAATAGTCACGGGCACCAAAGACAACGATGTTACCAACACCATCAACACGCGTTAGTGCGTCTTTCACCAGCAAGGTCGTGTAATTGGAGATGTATTGCTGATCGCGCGAGCCATCGGGCGAGAGCATATGGATTACCATCATAAGATCAGGAGACGCCTTGCGGACAGTGACGCCCAAGCGACGGACATCTTCAGGCAAACGCGGCTCTGCACCCGCAACGCGGTTCTGCACCAGAACCTGTGCCTGATCAATATTGGTGCCGGGCTTGAAGACAACGTTGATGGAAACACGCCCGTCGCCCGTCGATTGGGACACGATGTAAAGCATATTGTCGACGCCGTTCACCTCCTGCTCGATTGGTGTGGCTACCGTTGCCGCGATGACCTCAGCTGAAGCCCCGGGATACGCCGCTGTGATGCTGACCGTTGGCGGTGCAATTTCAGGATACTCTGAGATAGGCAGTCGCTGCTGAACGATGATGCCTGCTATCGTAATGAGAACAGACAGAACAGTTGCGAAAATTGGTCGGTTTATAAAAAAGTGAGCAAACTTGAACATGGAAAAGCCTTCATAAAAGATCGGAAGCTAACGTTGTTTGAGGCCTTTTATCATGTTGCCGGCGGTTTGATCTCTCCAGGTTGCGGCGTTACTGTTCCGCCTGGCCGCACCATCGGGCTGGCGATACCATTGATGATGACCCGGTCAGTCGGCATCAGGCCGGTGCGGATAACACGCAATCCGTCCACAATAGGTCCAAGCGTTACAGGCTTTGGCATGACCTTGTTGTCTGGCCCAACAACCATGACAACTTTGCGCGTTTGATCTGAAACGATCACGGCGTCAGGCACCATCAGCGCGTCGATTTCGCCTGACCAAAGCCGCATGCGCCCAAATGTGCCGGGTGTGAGGAACTGATCATTGTTGTTCATCAATGCGCGGCCACGGATGGTGCCAGAGCGCACATTGAGTTGATTGTCGACAAAGGTGAGGCTTCCCTCGCGCTTCCATTCAGTTTCATCAGCGAGACGGACCTGAACAGGATGACCCTGCTCTCTGCCCGATACACGCGTGCCGTCCTGCGTCATGCGCGCATACCGCAAGTAGTCTGCTTCCGAGGCCTCGAAGATGAAGTCAATCGGGTCTATGCTGACGATGGTTGTCAGCAGGGTTGCGCCGGTCTGCCCGCCTGAGACCAGATTGCCAGCTGCGATACGTTTATCGGAAATGCGTCCATCGATCGGCGCTTTCACCTGTGTCCATTCCAGATTGAGTGCCGCAATCTTCAGGTTTGCTTCTGCTGCCTGCTGGCCTGCTTTTGCTACGGCAAGGTTGGATTTGCGCTGATCAAGATCGCGTACGGTGATTGTCTGGTTGCGGGTCAGCGCTTCGGCACGGTCAAGCTCATTGTCTGCAAGCGCGACTTGCGCTTTCGTCCGGGCGATTTCTGCTCGGGCCACCTCAATGCTGAGTTGGAAAGGCCGAGGATCAATGGTGAAAAGAAGATCGTTCTTTTTGATCAGCTGTCCATCCTTGAAATGTATGTTCTCGATAAATCCAGAGACCCGCGCACGCACATCTACCTGATCGCGGGCTTCGAAGCGACCGGTGTATTCATCCCATTGCGTCACTTTCCGCTGGATTGGCGTCGCAACGGTAACCCGCGGAGCTGGTGGCGCACCCTGTGCTAGCAAATCACTTATCGAGCAGGCTCCAATAGCCAAGACCAAAGCAATACAAACACCGTTTAGAAATCGATCTGCCATGAAGTAAAACCTCTTGATTGAGTCTTGGTGAATATCGACGGGAACGACGAGCTAATTTAAGACAGTCAGATGTAGATGCTTGTGACCCGAACCCATATAGAAGTTCATCTATGGGCGTCTCGATCATTTTGAGCTGATGCATCTTTTATGGTCAATGCGCGTGTCAGGGCGACATAGTAGATTCTATCGTCAATGACTATTTTTTCTGGAACCATAGCGGCTCGATATCACCCAGATATTCCCTGAACCCTGTAAGTTTCCCGTTCTGGACCGTGAGCGCGATAACATTGTAGCCCTTATATGGAAAGCCACCGCCCACCAGACCTTCAGAATTGAACTGAAAAAGGCAGGTATTGCCAGCACAGTGTTGTGCAACGTCCGAGAAGGTCAAGGCGTTCGGCGTTTTCTCGCGCTGACCGACAAGTTCAAGTATTTTGGCTCTGGCCTCTCCCCCCTTGAAAACGCCACGCGAAGGCTGCAAAGGATGTGAATAAGCGTTAAACTGATCGCTTATCAGCCCCTTAAAAGCACTGTAGTTGCCAGATTTTTCTCCAGTTTCAAAGGCTGCGAATGCTGCCTTGGCGGCGGCCTCTGAGGCTGCGTCTGCCGATAATGCTGGTGCGCTTACAACAAGAGCAACTGCGATTGAAATATTCGAAAGAAAGCGCATTGTTAGGTCCTCGATTGGTAAGTCTTTTCAGGGTTCAGACACTGGTCAATCTCTGGTCGATCCATAGCGCCAATCGTTGAGCAACTGGTGAAACGATAAGTACTGTGGGTGCTGCAATGAGGGATGTTGACAAAAACCACGTTCCCCAACTGACAAGAAAAGTTGGTCCAAAGCCAACAGTCAGCCAAGTATGCCAAGCCGACATAACCAAGCCCATCATCTTGGTCATCAGCAAGACCATGATCATCGTCTGTCGCTTGCTTGTCATCGGTAAGCCAACAATGCCGTTGCCAGAACACCGACAACAGCGGCTGCGCCAAAGAACGCTGCAGTCAGTCCGCCGTAAGCAATTGCAGGCTGCAGCAACAATGGCGAGACAAACTGGCCCAGAAAGACTGCCGATGCAAAACCGCCCATAACGCGCCCGCGCATAGCGGGTTGTGTTCCCGATAGCAGCCATCCAGAGAGCGTTGGAAACAGCAAGCCCATACCAACACCGACGAGCGCCAAACCGACGATGCTGCTTGGCAATGCGTTCATGCTGGCAATCAACAGCAGACCTGTTGCCATGGAGCCAAAGGCCATTGTCGACAGGATCGCCGGGCTGCGACCAGCTGCAAACCGGCCGTAGGCTATTCCGATCAGCGCTGAAACCAGCGTCATGCCTGCAAGTGACGCCCCTGCCAGACGTGGATCTGACAGCCCCCGTGACGAGAGCAGGAATGGAAACTGCACAGGAACGGCGTAGAACGCGATCATCCCGAAGAATGCCAGCGCATAGATCAGCTTGATCGTTTTGCTGTTCTCGGTTTTTGCGCTGCCCTCAACAGGATATGCTGACGTCTTGGCTTGCTGCGGTCCGGCAGAAAGATGCGCCCGTGACAACCAGATCAGCGGGAATACCGCCAACGGAATCAGATACATGAAAAATGGCCCGCGCCAGCTTTCCTGTGCCAGAAGCCCGCCCACCCCAAGAAACACGACACCACCGAAGCCGGAGGCAGCACCTTGCCAGCCCAGCATCTTGCCACGCGTTTCTCCCTGAAACAGGTCACCGATCAAGGCGGCTGTTGACGTCATCACAGCGGCAACACCAACGCCCAGCAAAATGCGCGAGACCAGAATGGCATTCAGATCACTGAGGTACAATCCAGCCGTTCCAGCCAGGATGTACACAACCACTCCGATGGTCAGTACCTTCAAACGCCCGATCCGGTCCCCGATCAATCCTGTGAGAGGAGCTGCCACCGCAATGGCAAGTGCTGTAATTGTGAGGACGAGACGCACGTGCAAATCAGCGCCGGGCACTGCCTTGAATACCTCCGCCATGCCCGGCAGCGAAGGCGCAATCGTGGCTCCGGCCATGATCGTCATGGTGCTGGCCAAAAGCAGTGTTGCTATGGTCAATCTGGAATTCTGAAAAGGCACCATGTTTCACGCAATGCTTGATGCATAGGGTTGCGCTGTTCGCGCCCCGTTCAACGCATTGGCCCACCAGTTCAGCCGATTGAGCAGCAGAGCCATTGCACTCTCTGCATGGGCAGGGTCACTCAAGACGCCATCATCCGAGAACCGTTGAAAGGGCATCGCGAAGCTGACTGAATCGCGCAAGGTCACAGCGTGCAATTCTGCCAGCACAAGCCGCAAGCCCTCAACAGCGCGCAACCCACCTGAAATGCCGCCATAAGACAGGAATGCCACTGGTTTAGCCTCCCATTCTGCCTTGCCAGCATCAATCAAAGATTTAAGCGACGCCGGAAAGGAATGGTTGAACTCAGGCGTAACGATCAAGAACGCGTCAGCTTTTGCAAGAGCTGATCTGAGCGCGGCCAGATTTTCCGGCATCATGTCTTCGTGCCAGGCGGTTACACCCAATCCGCGGGGATCAATGATTGTCACCTCGTAGCGACCATCAGCAACAATCTGCTTTTCAGCCCACTTGACGATCTTGTCAGCAAAGCGAGCAGGGCGGCCGCTGCCAATAATGAGTCCGAGTTTGATTTTGGCAGTCATTCTATGTCTCCAGATCGTGTCAGGATGGACATTCCCTAACGATGCAGTTGCTCTGTAAGGCAAAATATCATTCTCAATTTCGAAAACTATGACTATAATCTGAAGTTATAATTCGGATATCTGGATAATGTATCGCAATCTGAATCATCTCGTCACTTTTGCGGCCCTTGCCGAAACGGGCAGTTTTTCAAAGGCCGCGCGCAAGCTCGGCCTGCCGCCCTCCACTGTCACAGCCCATATTGCTGATCTGGAAGGAAACCTTGGCCTGCAACTGGTTGTCCGCACGACCCGGCAAAACCGGTTGACCGATCAGGGCAGGAGACTTGCAATTCAGGCCCAACAGATAGTGACCACTGTCGAGAATGCCATGGCCGGAATTGAGGCGGAAAAAGCCAATCCGGTTGGCAATCTGAGAATATCCGTGCCCTTCACCTTTGCGGCAGACCTCATTGCCCCGGTGATTGGCCGCTTTGCCGCTCTTTATCCCGGCATCCGGCTTGAGCTTGTTGTCTCGAACACTGTGGTCGATCTGATCACCGGGGACTTCGATCTTGCCGTAAGGATTGGTACGCTTTCTGACAGCAGCCTGATACGGCGCAAACTGGGCACAGCCACGCAATTTCTGGTTGCCAGCAGCGCCTATTTGAAAACCTACGGCACCCCAAAATCATTGGAAGATTTGCACCACCATCATTTTATCGGGTTTCAGCTTGACCATCAACTGAATCTGATCGGCGCTCAGGGCCTCATTTCAATCCGTTTGCACAGTGCAATCGCTGCGAACGATCCCAAAACGATCGCGGCGATAACCAGTACCGGCTTCGGTATCGCCATGCTTCCGAGGTTCATCGTGGCCGATCAACTGGCTGACGGCCGGATGGAAATTGTCCTGCCTGAATACCGTCCACTCGATACAGATATCTCCATCGTTTATTACGGGCAATCCGCCAACAACCCGCGGATCGAGCTATTCGCATCATTCATGGTGGCGACGCTCGCCGCCAACACACGGTTCTGATCCATATCATCCATGTGTCCCAGGATAGCTCAACGCTGATGGGCGCTGGCGCTGATTGCACCATCAATATGAAATTGAACAATCTCATTCCATACTCCACAATCAGAGCTGAAAAAAATGCTCGCGACGCTCAAAATGTCAGCAGTCACCAATTCTCACTCAGAGCCGCAATGTACGCACCTGACTCAACATTCCATAGTATATGTTAATTCATTCCGTGCCGAGTCAAAGGAATGCATCCGCCTTTATCCTGAACCTTTGTGCCAAGGCCTTCGCAATTCCTTTGCTGATTGTTCTGCGACCATTCAGAATATCGGAGATGCGGCTCTGAGGAGCGCAATCTGCGAGGTCCTCCTGCCGCAAGCCATGGCTTTCCATCAGGAAGCGCAGCACCTCCCGCGGGTCTGCGTCGGGAATCTCGACCGTCCGCGCTTCATAGGCGCTCACCTGGTCATCGATCAGGTCAAGTACTTCAGTGAGCGGGTGATTTTCATCTTCACCAATCTCATCGATGATGCGTGCGACCAAAACATTGGCGCGCGCATAGTCCTGTGCAGAACGCACAACACCGACGCCCATGAGATCGCGAAGTGGTTGCCACGCCGCAAGAATGGCCTGTACGTCTAGGGTGGAGTGCCTTGCTTCTGCCATCGTCAACTCCTCTTCCATGCGCCACGGTCGTATTCGGAATGCGTCAGGACATTCCGGATGTAGACCTTTCGCCGGGTTGGCCATCCGAACGCGGTCCACTGTGATCCAGCAAAAGACAAGTCGGCCAGTCCCATTTGAACTGACAGAACCAACCCGCGATGCCATCACGAACTGGATGCATATACAGGTTGCCCGAAATGGTGATTGGCTCTTCCCCAGCCGCAGCAATGCAGACGGGCACCTGACAACGAGGCAATACGTGCGCCTCCTCGATGACTGGATCACCATGATCGGCCTTGATCCACCCAACTATGATACCCATAGCCTGCGTCGGACGAAGGTCGCTATGGTCTACAAGCGCACCGGCAACCTGCGTGCCTGTCAGCTGCTGCTCGGGCACACCAAGCTGGAAAGCACTGTGAGGTATCTTGGGATCGAGGCAGATGATGCGCTGGTGTTGTCGGAGCAGACCGAGATCTGAAGCCTCAGTGCCGATCGCGCGCGGCACCGCCGTCGGCACCTCTTTTGCTCCGAACTGAATGTCCGCAGTCGTCAGTTCAAGCCTTCAACCGCAATGTCCGTAACTGGCGCCAGGTTCGCATTCATCTTCAGGGGAAAACGCTGATGATCAGCGGCCTCATCAGTCCTCAATACGCTTTTGAGCACGATCAGGCCAGATGACAGGCAACTAGGATAGGACCATTCATCCTCAGCTCCGGCCGCGTTTGAGTGCAACGTATCTCAGTCTTGGAGCACCTTGGGTGGAAAGCGCATCCTCCGGGTGGTGCGATCGGACTTGGCACCTCGCCGGACATGGGCCTGCGTTCACGATTGGGTGCCTCCACATTAGGTATCGTGTCGAGCAGCAGACGAGTATACGGGTGTTTTGGTTCCCTGAATATGTCGTCGGCCGGTCCCTGCTCGATAATCCGCCCCAGATACATGATCGCCAGATGATCCGACATATGCCTGACAACTGAAAGATTGTGGCTGATGAACAGATAGGTCAGGCCAAATTCGGCCTGCAGCTTTACCATCAGATTGAGAATTTGGGCCTGAACCGACACATCGAGTGCAGATGTCGGCTCGTCACAAACAAGGAAGTCTGCTTCCGTTGCAAGTGCACGTGCGATCGAGATGCGCTGGCGCTGGCCACCCGAGAACTCATGGGGAAACCGGCTGACGTCGGCGCGGGATAACCCAACAATTTCCAGCAGGTCACCGGCGCGCTTCGAGGTTTCGCTCTCTGAAGAACGCAGCTTCAGTTCGCGGACAGGCTCTGCAATAATATCGCCCACACGCCAGCGCGGATTGAGACTGGCGTATGGATCCTGAAAGATCATCTGGACCCGTGGCGGGGCTATCGTGCCGTCAGGATGCCGGATACCCCCGAACCTTAGGGAGCCTTCGGTGGGCCTTTGCAGTCCGACAACCATGCGTGCGAGCGTGGACTTGCCGCAGCCCGACTCGCCGACAATCGAGAACGTGGTTCCGCGCCTGATCGTGAAGCTGACATTTTCCACGGCACGCAGGATGCGGCGGGGCGTGCCGCTGAGTTTGCGGGAAAGCCACGGGCCAGAGACATCGAAGTGGCAAGAGGCGGCATCGACACTGAGAAGGGGAGCCATTTCAGACATTGGACGGCTCCCTTAGCGGCACATGACAGGCCGATGTATGAACGCCCTCGCCAAGTTCGGGCCTTAAGGTATTGCACAGGGGCACAACACGCCCGCAGCGAGGATGAAAAGCACATCCTGCAGGCATTGCATTGAGGCGCGGCATCGCGCCATCGATCTGATTGAGTGTGGTGTTGCGGCGATGAACGCTGGGAATTGAGGCCATCAGACCTGCTGTATACGGATGGCTTGGACGGCGCGTCACCTCTTCCACCGGCCCAATCTCGATAACGCGCCCAGCATACATGACAGCCACGCGGTCTGCGGTTTCTGCAATGACTCCCATATCGTGCGTAACGAGCATGATCGCGGTGCCATGTTCGCGGCAAAGCTTCTTGAGGAGTGTTGTAATCTGAGCCTGGACCGAGACATCGAGGGCTGTCGTTGGCTCGTCCGCGATAATCAGCCTTGGCTCGGCACACAGTGCGAGTGCAATCACCACACGCTGGCGCATCCCACCAGAAAACTGATGTGGGAAATGGTCGATCCGCATCTCGGCTGCCGGAATGCCGACCTCCACCAGCAATTTCAACGCCCGGTCGCGTGCTTCTGATCGGCTGACCGGCAAATGTGTCAGGATTGTCTCGACGATCTGGTCACCAACCTTGAGCAAAGGGTGCAGCGAGGTGAGCGGATCCTGAAAGATCGCGCCAATCTCACGCCCGCGCAGTTTGCGCATGTCCTCGGCCGGCAGGTTGTCGATGCGGCGACCTGCCAGATAGATACTGCCTCCGGCAATGCGACCCGGTGGATCGAGCAGTCCGATGACAGCGGTGCCTGTCAGCGATTTACCAGCTCCCGATTCACCAACTACCCCTAGAATCTCGCCGGGTGCGATATCGAACGATACGCCGTCGAGCGCGGTCAATGGACCACGGCGTCCATCGAAGACCACCTGCAGATCCCGGATCGACAAAAGTGCGGCTGGATCCATCACGTCGACTCCCGGCTACGGATGACAGGATAGCTGGATGAGAAGATTTCGCTTGGCTGAGGATGGCCAAGCGTCCGCTGCGGGTATTGCGACATGACATGCTCGAACTGGCGCTGGGCGCGTGCATTGTCTGCCTTCTCGTCGATGCCGGGAATGAGGCCATCCTGCATGACAAAACGGCCATCGATCACCACATCGGACATGTCACGGCCATGACCGGTCAGAAACATTGTCTGGATCGGGTCAATGACCTGTCCGCTATGCGGGCGATCCAGCCGGAAGACAGTGATATCCGCGCGCGAACCCTGCTGCAGGCGCCCAAGATCGGGCCGGCCAAGCGCGTCAGCGCCGCCGATGGTGGCAGCATCATAGTAGTCCTCGCTACGGCAGGCTGTGACACTGCCGGCCATGACCCGGCACAGGATCATACCGACCTGCATGTTGATGATCATGTCTGGCGGGCTGGTATCCGTGCCGAGTCCGATCTTCAGTCCCATCTCCCTGTAGCGCCCGAAATGGTCGATGGAACCGCCATGACGTCCTGAAACCAGCGGGCAATGCACAATCGTGGACCCCGCATCGCGGATGATCTCGAGGTCGTGTCCCGGACGGGAAATCTGGCGACTGCCGGAGACGTAGGTGCCGTGCGGCAGAAGTGTGCGCTCGCTCAGGAATCCGAGGCTCTGCAGCCATTCCGGCGGGCTCATGCCGTGCTGCTTGAGCACGAGTTCGTATTCTGTCTTCGACTGGCAGCAGTGAAGGCGCACCGGTACGCCAAGGCGTCGACCTGCGGCAGCGGTTCGCCGCAGCAATTCCGGCGTACAGGTCTCGACCCGGTCCGGAGCCAGCATCGTGCGGATCAGGCCGTCCGCCGCACCCTCAAGTCTCTCGCAATAGGCGATGGCTGCCTCCAGTTCCGCCAGTCCGCGCGGCTCGTCATAGTGGGTGGTGATGGCACCGTCAGCCTCGACGAGCTGGTTTCCCGTCCGGTATCCCGGTCCAAGATAGGCGCGGATGCCAAGGCTCGCCGCAGCTTCGGCTGCATCCTCGAATTCCTCCACCGTTTCCCCCCAGGCGCGGTAGAACAGGGAGGCGATGGGCAGCGCAGTCGTGATCCCGTTGCGGATCAGCGTAGCGAAGGCGTGGAGTTTCTGGAATGCAAGTTCCTCGCGTGAATACATCTCGCAAGGACCGGCTTCAAGATAGCTGCGCGGCCAGACCCGGCCTTTCTTCCAGGCAGGCTGATTGTCATAGGCGAGAATGGTCGTATCGAGATCCGACAGGGCATCGAGATCAACAAAGCCAGGGCCGATCAGGGCCTCGCCATAGTCGTGCCGCCGGGCGACCTTACCGGGAAAGTCGTGACCGACGAAGATGACCTTGCCATCCTCGAAAACGATCTCGCCATTCTCATGGAGGCAATGCCGCCCGTCGCGATGACCAACCAGCCAGCGCGCTGTCAGCAGAATCCGGCCCTCTGGTCTGGCAGCGGCCTTCAGCATCACAGCGCCTTTAGGGTCGATAGGCCATCGCGTGCAACGATCTTTCCGCGCTTGATGACACGGCGTTGGGGAGACCGGCTGACGATGGCATCCGCCACGCTTTCGCCCGGCACGATCAGCAGGTCGGCATTGCAACCTACGCCAAGCCCATAGCCTTCGATTTCCATGACCTTTGCGCCTTCCGTGGTGACCACCTTGAAGGCCAGCGCCATCTCGTCATCGCGGCGGAAGTTGTTGCGCAGGCCCACGAACATGGCGCGCTCCAGCATGTCGCCATTGCCATAGGGCCCCCAGGTGTCGCGGATGCCATCCGAGCCCGAGCAGACGCGGATGCCCGCTTCCAGCAACTTCCTGACCGGCGGCGCGGGACGACTGGCGGGACCGGTTGTCATGATTGCGATGTCGAGTTCGGCCAGTTGCGCGATCAGCGGATCAATCATGTCGCGGTCCGGCGAGCCCAGACAGAAGGCGTGACTGATCGTGACCTTGCCCTGCATGCCGAGCGCTCGTGTGCGTTCGATGATAAGATCGGTCGAAAAGACACCCATTTCGCCCGCCTCGTGCAGGTGAATGTCCAGCGGCTTGCCATAGGTCTGGCACAGGCCAAAGACCGCATCGAGATGGCCCTTCGGGTCGCGGTCGATGGCGCAAGGATCGAGTCCGCCGACAATCTCTGCGCCTAGTCTCATGGCTTCATGCATCAGTTCGAGTGTGCCGGGCCGCCGCAGCAGGCCCGACTGCGGAAAGGCGACAATCTCGACATCGATAATGTCATGGCACTCCTCACGCATCCGCATGATGCCTTCGATGCCCCACATGCCGTGATCTGTATCGACATCGACATGGCTGCGGATATGGGTTGATCCAAGCCGCGATGATTGGACTGTCTGGCGGAAGGACTGCTGATAGGGCTCCATCCCAAGGCTGCGCTTGTTCAGCCGCTCGTTATCGATCTTGTCGAGCAGCTTTGGGCCAACCTGATTGGTGTACCAGGGCTGGCCGAGAAGGCTCTTGTCGAGATGGGTATGGGCCTCGACCAGCCCGGGCAGCAGGAGATGGCCGCCACCGTCCTCGGTCGCTACACCTGCTGGAGCACGGAGTTCGTGACCAATCACAGCGATCTTGCCGGCCTTCACCAGCACATCGGTCGCAGGCCCGGCCATCGGGCGAACATTGCGAATGAACAGATCATGCGGCATGGCGTGGATCCTGTCGATCAGCGGAGTTTGGGGTTGAGGGCATCGCGCAACCAGTCACCCAGAAGGTTGACCGACAAGACGATCAAGCCAAGTTGAAGGGCCGGAAAGACAATAAGCCACCACGAGCCGGAGAAGAGATACTGGTTGCCGATGCGGATCAGTGTGCCGAGCGAGGGCTGCGTGATGGGCATTCCGACGCCGAGAAACGACAGGGTTGCTTCCGAAAGGATAGCAAGGCCAAGATTGAGCGTGGCCGCCACCATCACCGGCGTTAGGGTGTTGGGCAGGATGTGGCGGCGCATGATCCGGGCTGGCGACACCTTGATGATGCG
>JANMLW010000100.1:0-2307 GCA_031372765.1 Hyphomicrobiales bacterium | reverse complement strand
AGCCTTGATCGAGCTGTTTGATTTTGAATGGCTGAACCGCAACCTGTTTCAGGGCGTCTATGCGCGACAAGCAAGCTATTTTGACCAGTCCGAACTGATGTCGACAGGTCGTACAGCGTCTCCTGCCGAGCTAGCCTTGCTTGAACCGTTCCGGGCTCAGATCAAGCCGGAATTCCTGTCCGGAACATGGACGCCGCCCAAAACCGATGGCTCAGGCCGGGACCGGGGACGCAGACAGGCAGCGATGCTTCTGCTGAAAGAGGCGGGATATACACTTAGGGACGGTCAGATGATCCATGACAGGACGGGCGCGGCCCTAGCCTTCGAGTTTCTAGCCCTTTCGCGCGACCAGGAGCGCATTGGCCTTGCCTTTGCCGATTCGCTTAAACCGGTTGGCATTGGCCTGAATGTGCGTTTCGTTGATTCCAGCCTGTACTGGAGACGCCTGCGCACATTCGACTTCGATTCGATGATCTGGGCCTATGGTGTTTCCGCATCGCCCGGAACAGAGCAACCCAATCGCTTTTCGTCAGCTTCTGCCGGGCGGGAAGCCAGTCTGAACTATACGGGTGTGAAATCACCGGCTGTTGACGCCATGCTGGAGGCCTTGCGCGGTGCGGCAGACCGGGAGCAGTATGTTGCGGCGGTGCGCGCGCTTGACCGGACACTGCTCGCAGGGTTTTACGTCTTGCCGCTTTACTACGCACCGGAGCGCTGGCTGGCGCGACAGACCACACTCAAACGGCCAGCGCGCCTGTCCAGGTATGATATGAATTTCGAGACATGGTGGCGCGAGTGAACGTGCAAGACTATACTGGTGAGAATCAGCCCTTTCAGGCGGTCCATTGATGAGTACTAAAATCACTTCGGATGATCGCAGGCTCTGTGGAGCATGGGCACACCTGACACTGGATTTGCTGACTGAGACGGCAGCCCGCGCACGCCCTGACAGGCGCAGTTTTTCTGATGCTGCCGATATTCAGCGCTGGAGCGATATACCCGGCCTCGAACTGACTTCCAGAATGCTGTTTGATGCAGCACAAATTGTTGCCCGCAAGATCATGACCCTTGGACTGAAGAGGGGGGATCCTGTGCTCGTGGCCATGCCTAACCAGGTCCATGGAATCTGCACGGTGCTCGGTTTGATCATGGCCGGTTTTATCCCCTGCCCTGTTTCTGTTGTCTCCTCAGCGCAAGAGATGCAGGAAGCGGCTGAAGCTGTTGGGGCCAAGGCAGTTATCACAGTCAACCGTTATGCCAGCTTTTTGCCCGCCGAAACGGCACGGGAAGCTGCGAGCCGTTATTATGGCATCCGCTTTGTTTGTGCCTTTGGTCCCGATCTTGGTGGCGGCGTGGTTTCGTTAGACAGCTGGCACGCAGATGAATTATGGCCAGATGCATTTTTGGCCAATGCCCCGACCGATATTGCTCTGGTAACACTGGATAGAAACGACGGGCAGATAAGGCCTTTCTACCGAACTCATGCGCAATTGATCAGCGACGCTCTGGCCTTGTCTGCCATATCGGGCCTCACAGGGCGCGGCGCAATTGTCGCCACTTTTGCGCCGGTTTCTGCTGCCGGTTTTGTCTCCACACTTGTTGCCCCGCTGATTTCTGGAGCACGGGTTACCTTGCATGGGCCGTTTGATGTTGATGTATTGCGTCAACAAATTGAATCGTCGCCAGAATCGCTGGTGGTTATGCCTGATACGATCGAGAATACACTGAGGTCTGCCTTGGGAAATGCCCTCGTGGATACAGTGGTGGTCACGCGTGATCTCGCGGCAGCACGCCCCGCAATAACCGGCAGTGGCCGCGTTACAGAGCTTGTAAGCCTTGGGGAAACAGCATTGTGGTCATTCCTGCGGGATTCCCAACAGGTAAAACGCAGATTGCCGCGCCACTACAACCACCCGGTCAGCACAGCCTTGCCCCGCACATCCCCTGTTATAGAGGCCGCAGTATCACCGCGTGGTCAACTGACATTGCAAGGCTTTGGCGTCGCGCAACCATTTCACCCTGACAAGTTGTCAGTAAATGCGTCACAGGAAACCCGCTTGCAAGAAACCCGTTTGCAGGAAACTCGCTGGCCCGCGCGCAGCGAAAGCAATGATCAGGTTTCCGTCATAACGGAGCGGTCTGATCAAGGCCGTGATAACGTTACATTGACTGTCGCTGCCGCCTGACAAGCTGTATTCGCACTGGCTTACTTGCTCAAGCTGACGGGGGCGCCTGTCTTGGCTGCCGATCCTTCAAAATTTCGGCCAGACTGCTTCAGCCGCGCGGCAACACCGCCACCGGGCTCAT
>JANMLW010000078.1:0-7473 GCA_031372765.1 Hyphomicrobiales bacterium | reverse complement strand
CACCTTGCCCGGCGTGGTCGCCATGTTGACACCGACAGCAAAGCCTTCCGTGCCGGATTGTCTGATTTTCAGATCGCCATGGCCGGCTTCCACATCCTCGGCCATCATCCTGAAACCGCGCACCAGATTGTCACCACCCTCAGCAAGGGTGGTGCGCAGCAATTCGGGATTTGTGCCCACGAAATTGGATGGCGACAGCGCGCCAGAGAGTTGTTTGACGTAAAAGCCAGCCTTGCTTTTCAGATGATCATCCATGCCATCAGCATTCTGCACCAGACTGTCCGCCCAGCGTGAGGTGATGAGATAGGTCTGCTTGATAAAATCAAAGTAGGGATTGTTAGACCATTCTGCGTCCTTGAACCGGCTGTCCTTTGCATCAGGCGCGGCGATGGGTGCGGGCTCCTCGCCATTGATCTTTTGTAGCGTGTTGCTCCACAGCGCGATCATCTCGGTCGTGAGGCGCGATTGCGCATCAACAGCGCGGGAGGGGTCAGACATCCAGTGTTCAGCCAGATGTCCCAGTGTTTTTACCATGTCATTGGCTTCAGTGGACGGTGCCAGCGCCTTCTCGCCTGCTTCACGCGGCTTCATGTAGGCAGAAGCAACCTTGCCAGCTTCTTCCATGAGGCGGGCCGTGTTAAGTGCCAGTTTCTCGAAATCCGGCATGTTCTGGACATGAGGATGCGCTTCACTTGCGGGATTCGGAGCCCGTTGCGGTGGACGTGCACCTGCCTTGGGCGTTTTGCCACCATCCGAATTGTGCATCTCACTCCCCGTAGTTCGGACTATCGTTCAAAAGATTGCCGTATTAAAGGTTTTATCACCTTGTTGGGCCACCACTGGAAAAGCCGAGTATCATTAAAGCCATGCTTAACACAGACGCCAAGCACGAAAGCGCAAATACGTTGAAAAAACACACGCTTGCCCGCTGTATTGCGCAGACATGCCTTGTGTTTGCCGCAGCTGGACAGCTTGCGGCTTGCAGTGCCACCGAATCAACCCACCCTTTGCGCGGTGCAGCCACAACCGTTGGTTGGGCTACGCAGACAGGTGATCCCAAGGATTTTGTTCTGGCACGGCGCAGCACAACCGAACTGGCCTATGTTCCCATTGGGCGCGGTGGCATAGACCGCCCGGTCGTTGTCAGAAATGTGGCCGGTGCCCGTGATCTCGAGGGCGAGCTGGATCGCACGCGCGACCAGAGCGATGCATTCGCCCGGCGTCAGTTGCCAACCGGTGCCTATGGTCAGGCCTTGCCCTCGCTTGCAGCTCCTCCGCGGGGTTCTGTCCGCCCTGGACTGGCCGAGCGCCCGACACCAGGGGCGCCCGAAAGTTTTCCTGTCAATCCTGATCGGTTGCGCCAGTTGCGCGAGAATTCCCGCCAGGTAACTGATTGAGCCTACTTGGATTTTTCTGTTTCAACACCATACCTCTGCTGAAGGAGGAACACCATGAACGAATTTCACCGCATCCGCCGCTTGCCGCCCTATGTTTTCGAGCAGGTCAACAAAATCAAGGCCAAGGCGCGCGCAAGCGGCGCCGATATCATTGACCTTGGCATGGGCAATCCCGATTTGCCGGCACCCAGGCACGTGATTGAAAAGCTCATTGAAACGGCGGGCAAGCCGCGTACTGACCGCTATTCATCGTCCAAGGGCATTGTCGGCTTGCGCAAGGCGCAGGCAGCCTATTATGCCCGCCGGTTTGGTGTGAAACTCAATCCTGATACACAGGTTGTCGCAACGCTTGGCTCCAAGGAAGGCTTTGCCAACATGGCGCAGGCCATCACCGGGCCGGGCGATGTCGTTCTAGTGCCCAATCCGTCCTATCCCATACATGCCTTTGGCTTCCTGATGGCAGGTGGTGTCATCCGTTCTGTGCCGGCTGAACCCACGCCGGATTTCTTCCCGGCTGCCGAACGCGCCATCATGCACTCCGTGCCAAAACCCATTGCGCTGGTAGTCTGCTATCCGTCCAACCCGACAGCCATGGTGGCAAGCCTCGATTTCTACCGTGATCTTGTGGCGTTTGCCAAGAAGCATGACATTATCCTGTTGTCGGACCTTGCCTATGCCGAGGTCTATTTCGATGACAACAATCCACCGCCATCAGTCTTGCAGATTCCCGGTGCTGTGGATGTGACGGTCGAGTTCACCTCAATGTCCAAGACATTTTCCATGGCTGGTTGGCGCATGGGCTTTGCTGTGGGCAACGAGCGGTTGCTGGCGGCACTGACGCGGGTGAAAAGCTATCTCGATTATGGCGCTTACACACCTATTCAGGTGGCAGCAGCGGCGGCGTTGAATGGTCCTGAGGACTGCATCATCGAGATGCGCGGGACCTATCGCACGCGCCGCGATGCTCTTGTGGAGAGTTTCGGCAAGGCAGGATGGGAAATTCCGGTGCCGCAGGCAACCATGTTTGCCTGGGTACCCATTCCTGAGAAATTCCGCCACCTGGGCAGTCTCGAGTTCTCCAAATTGCTGCTGGAGAAATCAGAGGTTGCAGTTGCGCCGGGCATCGGCTTTGGCGAACACGGTGACGATTTTGTCTGTCTGGCCATCGTCGAAAATGAGCAGCGCATCCGTCAGGCCGCCCGTAATATCGGCAAATTCCTGAAAACGGCAGATCAGACCCTGCATAATGTGGTGTCGTTGAAGAAGGTGGGATGAATCATCCCCTGCATTGACAGGAACCTTGCCCCTGTGCGACGCCCGCGCCATGAGCAAAACGACTTTGAAAAATCCTTCCGGAACACTTCGTCTTGCGGTGGCAGGTCTGGGCACAGTCGGTGCCACCGTTGCCCGCTATCTCGCAACCAATGCCAATGCCTTTACGGTCAAAACGGGCCGCAAGGTGGAAATCGTGGCCGTATCCGCCCGCTCCAGGGGCAAGGACCGGGGCATTGATCTCTCCCGTATCCAGTGGTTTGATGATCCGGTTGCCATGGCAAATGCAGCCGATGCGGATGTTTTCATCGAATTGATCGGCGGCTCGACCGGGGCAGCCAAGGATGCTGTGGAAGCGTCTCTCTCACGCGGGCTGCATGTCATAACCGCAAACAAGGCGCTTTTGGCAGCCCATGGCCATGAATTGGCAAAGTTGGCTGAAAGCAAGGGCGTTTCGCTGAAGTTTGAGGCCGCAGCCGCGGGGGGTATTCCGGTCATCAAGGCCCTGCGGGAAGCAATGGCAGGCAATGATATCCGCCGCGTATCAGGCATCATGAATGGGACATGCAACTATATACTCTCACGCATGGAGGCCGAGGGCCTGTCATTCGAGGAGTGCCTGAAAGCGGCGCAGGAACTGGGGTACGCCGAGGCTGACCCCACTTTTGATGTCGAGGGTTACGACACTGCGCATAAACTGGCGCTGCTGACATCATTGGCTTTTGGCACCGAGGTGGATGCTGATTCCATTTATGTCGAAGGCATATCAAACGTCGCCACGCTTGATCTGAAAATGGCTGATGAGCTTGGTTTTCGCATCAAGTTGCTGGGCGTTGCCGAACGCACGGCTGCTGGAATCGAACAGCGCGTACATCCAACCATGGTGCCCAAGTCTGCCCAATTGGCGCAGGTCATGGGTGTGCTGAATGCTGTCAGCATTGTGGGTGATACGGTGGGGGAACTCACCTTTGTCGGCCCGGGTGCCGGGGGAGGAGCAACCGCTTCCGCTGTGCTGGCCGATATCGCCGATATTGCACGTGGGGAAACGCTTCCGGTGTTTGGTCGTCCTGCTGCGGAGCTCGAAAAGCCGCTCAAAGCGCCGATGCAGCGGCACGAAGGTGGCTACTATGTCCGCCTGACAGCACTCGACAAGCGTGGCGTGTTTGCGGCCATTGCCGGTACGATGTCGGATCATGGCATTTCGCTGGAGTCGATCATCCAGAAGGGGTCGCCAAAGATGGCCAGCGTGCCGATCGTGCTGATCACCCATGCCACGACCGAACACCTCATCCGTGCTGCCGTTGCCGCGATCGCAGAAAAGGGCGTGCTGGATGGTCCACCACAGGTCATCCGCATCGAGCGGGGATGAGCACTCTTCGTTTCGCAACGTCCGTGACGGCGCTGCAACGGGCTGATATGAGCGAATACAGACAGATTCTCTGCTCATGATCCGGTATGGGCAAGTCATTCACAGTTGAAAGCAGCACCCATGGTTGATCTCGTCGTTTCTGAAAATCAGATCATTGAACGCATCCTCACGATGGAATTGGTGCGCGTGACCGAGCGTGCCGCAGTCGCATCCGCCCGCTGGCGCGGCCATGGCAACGAGAAGGCAGCTGATCAGGCCGCCGTGGATGCCATGCGGCGTGAACTCAACCGTTTGCCCATCGACGGTGAAGTTGTCATTGGCGAAGGCGAGCGCGATGAAGCGCCGATGCTGTTCATTGGCGAAAAGGTTGGCACCAAAAAAGGCCCTAAAGTCTCCATCGCGGTGGACCCGTTGGAAGGCACCACGCTGTGTGCCAAGGATATGCCTGGCTCCATCGCCGTCATGGCTATGGCGCAAGCAGGCACATTGCTCAATGCGCCCGATGTCTACATGGAAAAGATCGCCATCGGTCCTGGCTATTCCAAAGGCGTGGTTGATCTGGATGCCTCGGCTACCGATAACATTCACGCTTTGGCGAAGGCCAAGGGCGTGAAGCCGGGTGAGATCACTGCGTTGGTGATGGACCGCGAGCGTCATTCCAAATTGATTGCGGAACTGCGCAAGATCGGTTGTGGCATCCGCCTGATCACCGATGGTGATGTCGTTGGTGTCATCCAGACCACGGAACCTGACATGACCGGCATCGATATCTATCTGGGCATTGGCGGCGCACCAGAAGGCGTGCTGGCAGCGGGCGCGTTGCGCTGTGTGGGTGGTCAGATGCAGGGGCGGCTCATCCTCGATACACCCGAGAAGGTGGCCCGCGCCTACAAGATGGGCGTGCTGGACCCCAGGAAGAAATATGATCTTTCGGAACTCGCTTCGGGCGATACTGTCGTGGCCGCCACCGGCGTGACCGATGGTTCACTGCTCAAGGGCGTCCGCTTCCGGGGCAATATCGTGGAAACGGAAACCATCATCTACCGCTCGCTCACCGGCACTGTGCGCCGCATCCACGGCGAGCACCGCGAGTTGAGCAAGTTTTCACTGGATTGAGGTGGCGCCGACCTTCCTCAATGTCACGAACTCCCTGACAGGCCGCACCTGGCTGGACAGGCTTGATGCCGCCCAACAGCGCGAGGCCATGACTATCGCGCAGGTCTACGGCTTGCGGGACAGCCTATCGCGCGTGTTGGCGGGGCGGGGCGTAATGGCCACAGGGGTTGAGGAATTTCTCGAACCCACCTTGCGCAACCTTATGCCGGACCCGTTGACTTTGCGGGATATGGACAAGGCGGTGGCGCGCCTTGCCACCACCATCGAGAAGCGCGAGCATGTCGCCATCTTTGGGGATTATGATGTCGATGGTGCGACTTCGGCGGCGCTGCTGTCGCTCTACCTCAGCGCATTTGGCGTCAAGACACGCATCCATATTCCGGACCGGATCACGGAAGGCTATGGCCCCAACAGCGAGGCCATCCGCATGCTGGCAGAGGAGGGCGCTACGCTGCTGGTGACGGTGGATTGCGGCATTTCCAGTTTTGAGCCATTGGCAGAAGCGCGCAAATCCGGCCTCGATACCATCGTGCTTGATCATCATCTGGCCAGCGATACGCTGCCAGTAGCCATAGCGATCGTGAACCCGAACCGCCAGGATGATGTCTCGGGCCTCGGCAAACTGGCTGCCTGCGGTGTTGTGTTCATGACGCTTGTAGCGCTGAACAGGCACTTGCGTGAAACGGGCGTCCTGGCGCGGCACACCCCCCCTGATCTGATGGGCATGCTGGATATCGTGGCACTGGGTACAGTGGCTGATGTCGTGCCGCTCCAGGGCCTAAACCGCGCCTTTGTGCGCCAGGGCCTCAAGGTCATGCGCCAGCGTGGGCGTGTTGGCCTCATGGCGCTGATGGACGCCGCGGGGCTCAAGGAACCGCCGGAAGCCTATCATCTGGGCTTTCTGCTGGGACCGCGTATCAACGCCGGTGGCCGCATCGGCAATGCCGCGCTGGGATCGCGCCTGCTCACCACCGATGATCCTGTGGAAGCCGGACAGATCGCTGCTGAACTTGATCGCCTGAACCGCGAGCGCCAGACCATCGAACTGTTTGCCGTGCAGCAGGCCGAGGATAGTGTGCGGGCTGAGGAAGCCATGCACGGGGAGCGTCCCGTGGTCGTCACCGGATCGGCGGATTGGCACCCCGGGGTGGTTGGGCTTGTTGCATCACGCCTCAAGGACAAGTTCCGTCGCCCCGCAGTTGCCATCTCCTGGGACATGGAGAAGGGGCTGGGAACTGCCTCAGCGCGCTCGATCACAGGCGTTGATCTGGGGCAGGCGGTTAAAGCTGCTGTTGAGGCGGGCATCATCATCAAAGGTGGCGGGCATGCCATGGCAGCTGGCCTGACAATGACCAAAGCGTCTTTGCCCGCCTTGCGGGATTTTCTCGATCAGCACCTGGGACAACAGACCCAAATCGCCCGCGCTGTTGACCATCTCTCCATCGATGCGGCCCTTACCGCTTCAAGCCTGACAACGGAGCTGGTGCAGGACATGGAACAGGCGGGTCCTTTCGGGCAGGCCCATCCCGAGCCGCTGTTTGCCTTGCCCTCGCATACACTGGTGGATGTTCTGCCGGTTGGTGTAGCGCATCTGCGCCTGCGCTTTCGCTCGGCTGATGGGGCAAGCGGGCAGGGGATAGCTTTCCGCTCCCAGGGCCAGCCCCTGGGGGATGCGTTGCTGGCCAGACGTGGCAAGACCGTACACCTTGCTGGAAGCCTGCATCTGGATCGTTGGGGCGGGCGTGAGCGGGTCGATTTACGCGTGGTGGACGTGGCCGACGTGCGCTGAGGCTCGTTTTTCGCGGTTCTGCAAATTTTTCCCATCAACGTGTCAATTTGCGGTTGAACCTTGTGCGCCAGCCATCTATACGCGCCCAAGTCCCTGCGATCTGCGTATTGTTTGGGATTGGCATGCGCCCTTCGTCTATCGGTTAGGACACCAGATTTTCATTCTGGGAAGACGGGTTCGACTCCCGTAGGGCGCGCCATATACTCCTAGGGTCTTTTTCCTCAAGGATTTCAATGATTTAGCAAATAGCCATTTCCGATGTGGCCCCCACAAAATGGGCATTTATGGCCCCCACAAACGCCTTGCGAAACCTGTGTGCAATGGCCACCTATAATCTAAATTACAACTTCTCAGGGAGCCTCCTTATGGACGATACGACCAGCCAAGTGTTTTCTCGGCTAACCCTGCATGAGTTCATTCTTGAAGTGATGTTCTCAAATTGGTTGGCTGGTATATCAAAGCAAGATGCAGATACATTTCTAAGCGAATTTGAATTAAGGATGAAATCTGCTTGGACACGTGAAAATGTT
>JANMLW010000023.1:0-9365 GCA_031372765.1 Hyphomicrobiales bacterium | reverse complement strand
GTGCTGCAAGTGCCAGATACGCACCGAATCGGCATCGTGCCTGCGTCTGATACCGGCGCATATGAAATGGCGATGTGGACCATGCTTGGCGCACGCCCCGTTACCATGGTGGCGTGGGAGAGTTTTGGCGAAGGCTGGATCACCGATGCCGTGAAGCAGTTGAAGCTGGCCGATTGCGAGAGCGTGATCGCGCCCTACGGTGAATTGCCGAACCTCAAAAAGCTCGACACCAGGACCCGTGACATCTGCTTCACCTGGAATGGCACCACATCGGGTGTGCGCGTGCCGGACGCCGACTGGATTGCTGCCGACCGCCAAGGCCTGACCTTCTGCGACGCCACCTCCGCCGCCTTCGCGCAGGATCTTGATTGGCCCAAGCTCGATGTGACCACCTTCTCCTGGCAAAAGGCACTGGGTGGCGAAGCAGCCCATGGCATGTTGATCCTCAGCCCCCGCGCCGTGCAGCGGCTTGAGACCTACAAGCCCGCCTGGCCGTTGCCGAAAGTGTTTCGCCTCACCTCCGGCGGCAAACTGATCAAGGGCATCTTTGAAGGCGAGACCATCAACACGCCGTCTATGCTCTGCGTCGAGGATTACATTGATGCGCTGAACTGGGCAAAGAAGGTTGGTGGATTGCAGGGCCTGATCAAGCGGGCTGATTCCAACACTCGCGCCATCGCAAGCTTTGTGAATGCGAATGACTGGATCGATTTTCTGGCGGTGAAGCCCAAGACACGCTCCAACACCAGTGTGTGCCTCAAGTTCACTGATCCTGCTGTCACAAAACTATCAGCCGACGAGCAGGCGAATTTCGCCAAGGCAATCGTGGCATCACTTGAAAAAGACGGCGTTGGTCTCGATCTCGGCCATTACCGTGACGCTCCTCCCGGCCTCCGTATCTGGTGCGGTGCCACCGTACAGACACGCGATGTGAAGGCGCTGCTGCCGTGGATTGCCAAGGCGTTCGCGGCTGAAAAAGCGAAGTTGAAATAGAACGCAGTTTTCCTTCCGTAGCCTGAAGGAGGAGGGGTTACCCCTCACAAGATTTTCAAACCCCTCACCCGGTTGCCTCCGGCAACCACCCTCTCCCGCAAGGGGGGAGGGAAGGAGAAGAAGCCATGACCAAACCCCGCGTACTCATCTCAGATGCCCTCTCACCAGCCGCCGTGCAGATCTTCAAGGATCGCGGCATTGACGTGACCTTTGATCCCGGCCTCGGCAAGGACAAGGACAAGCTCGCCGCCATGATCGGCGACTATGATGGCCTCGCCATCCGATCCGCCAGCAAGGCGACGGCCAAATTGCTGGAAGCCGCAACGAAGCTCAAGGTCATTGGCCGCGCCGGTATCGGCGTTGACAACGTCGATATCCCTGCCGCAACCGCCAAGGGCATCATCGTGATGAATACGCCCTTCGGCAACTCCATCACCACAGCCGAGCACGCCATTGCCATGATGATGGCGTTGGCTCGCCAGATCCCTGAAGCCGATGTCTCCACACAGGCAGGCAAGTGGGAAAAGAACCGCTTCATGGGCGTGGAAATCACCGCCAAGACGTTGGGTGTCATTGGCTGCGGCAACATCGGCTCTATCGCTGCGGAGCGTGGTATCGGCCTCAAGATGCGTGTCATCGCCTATGACCCCTTCCTGACACCGGAGCGCGCCATCAAGATCGGCGTGGAAAAGGTGGAACTGGACGAGCTTCTGGCGCGCGCCGATTTCATCACGCTGCATGTGCCGATGACCGAGAAGACCAAGAATATCCTGTCGCGGGAAGCACTGGCCAAGACCAAGAAAGGCGTGCGGATCATCAATTGTGCCCGCGGTGGTCTGGTGGACGAGGAAGCGCTGGCAGAAGCGCTGAAATCCGGCCATGTCGCCGGTGCGGCGTTTGACGTGTTTGCGGAAGAGCCAGCCACATCCAACGCGCTGTTTGGTCTGCCGAACGTGATCTGCACACCGCATTTGGGGGCATCCACCAACGAGGCGCAGGAGAATGTGGCGCTTCAGGTAGCTGAACAGATGTCGGATTATCTGCTGCGTGGCGCCATCACCAACGCTGTCAACTTTCCATCGATCTCTGCTGAGGAAGCACCGCGGGTGAAGCCGTTCGTCGCATTGGCAGAGAAGCTAGGATCGTTCCTCGGTCAGCTCACTGAGTCTTCTGTCAAGGGCATCCGGATCATCTATGAAGGCAAGGTAACGGAACTGAACACCAAGCCAATGACCGCGGCGGCTATCGCCGGTGTGCTGCGGCCTTTCCTTTCCGAGATCAACATGGTCAACGCCGCCGCCATCGCCAAGGACAAGGGCGTTGTGGTGGAGGAAACCACTCGCGAGAGCCAGGGCGATGTCGAAAGCCGCATCAAGATCTATGTGGAAGCCGAGGACATGACGCGCCATGCGGCTGGCACGGTGATGAGTGACGGCGTGCCGCGCATCGTCGAGATCCGCGACATCAAGATCGAGGCGGCCTTCGCACCACACATGATCTATGTGCGCAACTCCGACAAGCCGGGCTTCATCGGCGCTTTCGGCTCGTTGCTGGGCGGTGCCGGTGTCAACGTCGCCACGTTCAATCTGGGCCGCGACAAAAAAGGCGGCGATGCCATCTGCTACGTGGCAGTGGATGATCCGGTAAGCGACGATCTGTTGAGCCGCATCGAGGCCATCCCACAGGTAAAGCGGGCAAGACGCTTGGCGTTTTGAGAATGGGGCAAGATCAATTCGTAATCTGATTGCTACCTTTTGAGTTGGATTGGAGAACGCCTACCCCATCCCCCGCATCACAACCTCGATATATGCTGCCCGCTGATCCGTCAGTGTCAGGCCGCGTGGCTCGAACACATGCCGTTCCAGAAAAAACCGTGTCAGCGCAAAACCATCGCGCAGGGCGTCGGGTGACAGGTTGTGACCAGCTCCCCCCCTTGCAAAAGCGGGGAGGGGCAGCAATTTGTCATGATAAGGCAGGCCCGCATCGCGGCTGACGGCCCGGCCGGTTTTGGGTGAGACATAGACAAGAGAGTCTTGGCTGCCGTTGGCGGCGCATTCCTTCAGGTCCAATCCGAAGCCGAGGGCAGACAAAACCTCGATTTCGAAGCGCACCACGAGGGGAGCTGCCAGTTCCATGCGGTCAAGCTGCGACAGGATAAGCTCCAGACCATCGTGCAGACCGGCATGGGGATCACGCTCCGGCAACAAGCGCAACAGGCTGGCGAGATAACCCACACAGTAAAGTGCCGCCGCACTGCCAATGATCTGGGCAGCGCGCATGGTCTGCGCTTCCACACTGTAGCTGCCAAGCTGTTCCTCAATGCGGGCGGACCATGTGGCCAGCACGCTGTTGCCCGGTTGCAGCATCGGCGTATAGCGGCGCCCTGCCCCACCACGCACAAGACCGAAATATCGCCCATGCGCCGCTGTCATGAGCTCCAGCACAACGCTGCTTTCGCCGTGGCGTTTGGTGCCCAGCACGATGCCTGAATCAGTCCATTGCATTCGCAAGTGATAGCAGGAATTTGAAGCAGCGTGAAAAGCAACTTGACTTGTTAGACATCATACTAATATAGTTAGACATCAAATTAAAGGAGCTCTCCATGTCATCCATTCCGTTTGGCCTTTCACGCCGCAATGCAATTCTGGCTGCCGGAGGTGCTGCACTCGCCCTTGTCGGCGGGCCAGTTGTATGGCGTGTCACACGTCTGCCTGAGACTGCCTACCGCCCATGGGCGGAAGCTGGCAGGGCGCAGAGCGATGTGCGGCTTGAGGTGCTGAGCTATGCCATTCTTGCCCCCAACCCGCACAACCGCCAGCCATGGCTGATCCGCCTGATTGGGCCGGATATCGCGGAAATCAGCTGTGATCTGGAGCGTCGCTTGCCTGAAACGGACCCGTTCGACCGACAGATCACGATCGGCTTTGGTGCCTTCATCGAACTTGCCCGAATGGCAGCAGCGGAACGCAGCGTCAGGCTCGATATTACGGCATTTCCTGATGGCGAACCGGAACCCAGACTGGACAATCGCTTGATCGCCCGCCTGACTTTCGTCAAGGATACTGGCACGAACAAGGACCCGCTGTTTACGCAGGTACTGAACCGGCGATCAAGCAAGGTGCCCTATGACATGGCGCGTGCCGTGCCCGCTGAGCAGCTTCAGCAGGTCGCACGGGCGGCTGACAACGGTACACGATTCAGCTACACCAATGCTGCCGACAAGGTTGCGGCGCTCAACAGCAGCGGCAGAAATTCGGCCACACTCGAATTTTCGACCCCGCACACCTGGATGGAAACAGTTCGCCTGATCCGGATTGGCGCAACTGAACTGGACCGGACACCTGATGGTGTAGGCCTCTCTGGGCCCCTGATAGAGACCGCTAAACTGACTGGACAAATAAGCCGGGAACAGATGGCTGACATGTCAAGCTCCTCCTACAAGGTCGGGTTGGAGCGTTACCTTAAACGCTTCGATGCAACGCCCGCCTATATCTGGCAGGCAACACAGTCCAACACCCGGCGCGATCAGATTTCGACAGGGCGCGATTGGGTGAGGGCCAATCTGAAAGCCACTGAACTGGGGTTGAGCCTGAACCCGGTCAGCCAAGCCCTGCAGGAATTCAAGGAAATGGCTGATTTGTTCAAGAACCTCCACGCCTCCCTTGGTGTCAACACAGGCGGCGGTGTGCAGGAACCAAGGGTGCAGATGCTTGGCCGCATCGGTTATGGCCCGGTTGTCAAAGCCACACACCGCTGGCCACTGGATTCAAAGTTGACGCGGGGCTAATCGTAATCGCATAGATCGGGAGATGACAGATCACTTGCCCCTCTTTCGCATCTTCAACGAGATCGGCATCATCGCACAGCTGTCGCAAACTCGTTTTGAGGCGGTTATGCCTGCTGGTATGACACTGGCGCAGTTCACAATACTGAACCATCTCGTGCGCTTGGGAGGTCCCAAAAGCCCACTCACCCTGGCGAGAGCCTTTCAGGTGACTAAGGCGACGATGTCCAGCACATTGGGAAGGCTGGAAGCCAAAGGCCTGATCTGGGTGACCCCTGATCCCGATGACGGGCGTGCCAAGCGGGTCGATATCACGGATACGGGCCGAGTGATGCGCGAGAGGTGCATTTCAGCCGTGACGCCACATCTGGAGCAGATGGGGCAGTTGAAAGATATGCCGACTCAGGAGGCGTTGCTGCCATTGCTGATCCGAATGCGCGAAACGCTTGATATCAACAGGAATGGACGGAACTGAGCTCAGGCCTTCCGCCGTCTGGGGGAGAGGCCATCCTGCTCCAGTGCGGCCAGAATATCCTGCGTATGCTCCCGGCCACGCGTTTCCACCGTTACGTCGAGTGAAACACCCTTGGCTGGCACATCCAGCAAAAGGCGCTGGTGGCTGACCTCAAGGATATTAGCACCCAGTTCACCAAGCCTTGTTGCAATCCGCCCCAGCAGACCCGGCTGGTCGAGCGTTGTCATGCTGAAGGAAATCACCCGCTCCTCCCGCTCAAGCTCGCGCACCATGATGCTGGCCAGCAGACGTGCATCGATATTGCCACCGCACAGGATGAGGCCAACGTGCATTTCCGCGAATAATTCAGGTCTGGCCAGCATCGCTGCCAGTCCAGATGCGCCCGCACCCTCGGCCATCGTGCGCTGCAAGGTAGCATAGCTGGAAACCGCGCGCTCGATATCGGTTTCATCAACCAGCACGATATCGCTGACAAGCTCCCGTACGATTGGCAAAGTGCGTCTGCCGACATTCTTGACGGCTATACCCTCCGCCAGTGTTGGCCCACCGATGGGCTTGCTGTCGGCGTTAACCGCGTTCCAGAATGAGGGATAAAGCGTTGCCTCTGCGCCAATGATCTGGATGCCGGGCTTGATCGCCTTTGCGGCAATCGCCATGCCGGAGACAAGCCCTCCACCTCCCATGGGTACGACCAGCACATCCAGATCGGGAGCGTCAGCAAGCATCTCTATGGCAGCCGTGCCTTGTCCTGCGATGATGGCATCATCATCATAGGGGTGGATCAGCACAAGGTTGCGCTCGGCTACCAGTTGCTCGACCCTGATCTGTGATTCCGCCAGCGTTGCTCCTTCAAGGATGACCGTTGCGCCCAGCGCCCGGGTATTGTCGGCTTTCACATGCGGCGTGCCTTCCGGCATGACGATGGTGGCTGGTAAACCCATCCTGCGGGCATGCCAGGCAACGGCCTGCGCATGATTGCCGGCCGACATGGCGATGACGCCGCGTTGCTTTTCGGCAGCCGTAAGTTGTTGCATGCGGTTGCAGGCCCCCCTCTCCTTGAAGGAGCCCGTTACCTGCATGTTTTCGTATTTGACAGTGACATGCGCCCCCGTGAGTGCCGAAAGGCGTGGCGCAGACAATGTGGGGGTACGCACGATCTCGCTGGCTATGGTGCGGTGCGCTTTCAGGATATCGTCATAATTGATCATGATCACACCCGGCGGGGGCCGCCATCCTGAAAGCCCAGCAAGCCGCCGGGCCGGAATGTCAGCAGGAGAATGAGTATGCAATAGACTGCCATTTCGGAATACTCCAACGGGAATAATGCCGACCACAAGGCCTCGAAGCTGCCGATCAGCAATGCGCCCAGCACAGCACCGCCTACGGAGCCGATGCCACCTGCGACAGCGGCCACCAGGGCTTTGAGGCCAATGGCAAGTCCGCCGGAGAAGCCGATGCCACCGTAGTGCGCGGTCATGATGAAACCCGCCATTCCGGCCAGCACGCTGGTTATCATGAAAGCCTGCACAAGCGTCGCCCTGGGGTCAATGCCCATCAGGGCGGCAGCGACAGGCTCCTCTGCTGTGGCTCGCCAGCGCCGCCCGAATGCGCTTCTGCGCATTCCGATGACGAGTGTGAGTGCGGCCCCCAATGACAGGAGCGAGGCGGCTATGGCACCCTCAGTGACGGTGACGACGAAATCGCTGTTTTTGGCCAGCATCACAGGCGCGTTGAGCAGGGGAGGTGTCCAGCGGCTGCCGTCACCCTGAGCCAGCCGCACATATTCCATTGCACCGACTGCACACCCAATGGAGGCCACCAGCACAGGCTGACCGCTCATTCCCGAGAGGCGCAGGAACACGCCGCGTGCCATCAGGTCACCATGGGTTGCCGCAGCAGCTAAAGCCAGCAGAAATCCACCCAGCAGCACAAGCGGTGGTGCACCAGTGCCAGCCATTGCGCCCGCAATTGCGCCAATGAGCGCTCCCTGTCCGCCAATGATCGCCAACTCGCCGAAAGCCAGATTGATGCGCCCTGTCAGACCATAGACCAGTGCATAGGCGGGAGCCAACAAGGCATAAATGGCGATTTGCGGCAGGGCAGACACGACATGCTGGAAGACCACCGCCCAGAAACGCGAAACGTGTGGCAAATGGTCCGTTTCTGCCGCCGATTGCTGCGGCGCCACAAGTGCAGAAGCTGGATCCTGTAGCCAGAAGCGGTTGAGCATGTGCATCCGTGCCTCGCCGAACCTGTCCCCGTCCACCGTAAGGGCCACGAGTTCCTGTCGCTGGCGCGAAAACCGACCACCGGAAAAACGGCATTGCACCAGATGTTTCGTTTCCCGGCCTTCCTCGTTGGTGACACGGTAGCGCAAAACGACTGTATAAGGCTCTGACCCTGTGCTGACACTGTTGATGGCCAGCTTTGCATCACCCGCATGCAGCGCTGGCAGGGTAATCCGGCAAAGCCGCGCCTGATCAGGATCAACCGGGGAACAGCCTGCCAGTAGCAAGAGCAGGAAAACGAACCATCCGGGCTTGAAGCACTTTGGAATGGCCGCCATGGATCAGTGCGAGATCATTGCGGCAAGCCGCCCGCCGCCATAATGGCAGCATGCAGCGAAGGATCAATGTTGCCGCCTGATACGACGACAGCAACGGTCTTGCCAGCCATGGCCACCTTGCCGGTAATGGCTGCCGCGAGCGCCACGGCACCGCCCGGCTCTGCTGTAATCTTCAGGACGCGTGCTGCATATGCCACGGCCTCGGCAGCCTCGGCGTCACTGACAGCCAGGCCGCCTGTAAGATAGGCCAGATTGATCGGGAAGGTCAGTTTACCCGGTGTTGGCGTGACAATGGCATCGCAGATGGACATGGGGCCTGTGGCATTGCTGAGTTGATGACCGACTTCCAGGGACCGGCGCGTATCATCGAAGTTCACCGGTTCCACGGCATAGATAGCGGTAGCAGGCGAAAGATGCTGCAAGGCAGTCGAGATACCGGACATCAGGCCGCCACCGCCACAGCAGCACAGCAGGACATCAGGAGACAGGCCCAGCTCGTTGAGTTGCTCGATTATCTCGATGCCTATCGTGCCCTGTCCTGCCATGATGGCAGGATCATCATAGGGTGGCACAAGAATAGCGCCGGTTTCAGCGGAGATGCGCTGGCCAATGGCCTCACGGTTCTCCCCAAAGCGATCATAGAGGATCACCTCTGCGCCGTAACCGCGCGTATTTTCGATCTTCAATCGCGGCGAATCCGCGGGCATGATGATGGTTGCCTTGACCCCAAAGGTGCGCGCCGCAAAGGCCACGCCCTGCGCATGGTTGCCCGAGGAGTAAGCCACCACGCCGCGCTGGCGCTCCTCTGCCGTCAGTTGTGAAATCCTGTTGTAGGCCCCCCGAAACTTGAAGGAACCTGTTTTTTGCAGTGGTTCCGCCTTGACAAACACACGCGCACCCGTGCGCTGGTCAAGATCAGGCGATGACAGCAGGGGGGTGACCACGGCATGGCCCTTGATGCGCTGGCGTGCCGCCATGATGTCCGCGAACGAGATGGCGAAGGGTTGGCTATCGGCAATTGGTGCGGGCATGGTCGTATCCTGATCTGTTCAATGCTCATATGATCAGCCCAGGGGCAGCCGCGTCAACCCAATCCCGCTTGTGGGTTGCATAACGGACATTGACTGATCGGCAATTTCCCTTCAGCGGCTTTTTGCGTGCACGATACCGATTGCCGCCTGGAGGACACCGTCCCTGTCCAGCACGGATGTATCGAGAACGATTGCGTCCGTTGCGCGGATCATGTTGGGGGCATCGCGTGCATCACGGGTCTCAAGATCATTCAACAATTGCGCTTCGCTCACCGCAGAATCCGTTTTGACGAGTTCAAGGTAGCGACGCCGCGCCCGGACCTGAGGCGAGGCCGTTATCCAGATTTTCACATCGGCATCGGGCGCAATCACGGTTCCGATATCGCGGCCATCCAGCACGGCACCTGCATCCTGATGGGCAAAATCCACCTGAAACTGCCGCAGTGCCGCACGTACCGCCGGTACACTAGCGATCATTGAAGCCGCCTTGCCCGCCTCGCCTGAGCGCAGGCGTTC
>JANMLW010000010.1:0-34383 GCA_031372765.1 Hyphomicrobiales bacterium | reverse complement strand
GGCCGCGATGCTGCCGCCTCGACATGAGGATCACGCCCAGAGGCGCTCCTTCTCCATGCCTTTGTAGAGATCGGCCACGAACGGGGCGTAGCCGTTGAACAGCAGGGTCGGCACGCGCTTGCCGCTGGTGCCCAGCACTTCTTCGGTCGCCTGGCTCCAGCGCGGGTGCGACACCTCCGGGTTCACATTGGCCCAGAAACCATATTCCGAAGCCTGCAACTGCTCCCAATAACTCTTGGGGCGCTGCTCGACGAAGCTGATGCGCTTGATCGACTTGATGTGCTTGAAACCGTATTTCCAGGGCAGGGCGAGGCGGATGGGAGCACCAAAGCTGTTGGCCATGGTCTTACCGTAGGCACCCGTGACCATGAAGGCGAGATCATTGGCGGCTTCCGCGATGGTTATGCCCTCCACGTAGGGCCAAGGCTGCCAGCTCTGGCGCTGGCCAGGGGCCATCTTGGGATCGAGAAACGTCTCGAACCGGACATATTTAGCGGACCCCAGCGGCTTGGCGATATCAAGCAGCGCCTTCAGCGGAAAGCCCGACCACGGCACGGCCATGGCCCATGCCTCGACGCAGCGGTGGCGATAGAGCCGCTCTTCGACACCAACCTGTTTGAGGAGGTCATCGATGCCGATTTCCATGGGTTTATCCACCATGCCGTCGATCTTGATCGTCCAGGGCCGGGTTTTCAGAGCGACAGCGGCGGCGGCAATGCGCTTGGATGTGCCGAACTCATAGAAGTTATTGTAATTGGCGTTGACATCCTCGGGCGTTATCTCGCGGCCATCCAGCTGATAGAGAGTGTTCTTCCTGGCGGGATACAGCCCGGCACTGGGGTCTGCTGCCTGCGCATGAGCGGGCGGCATGATGGAGGCGGCGGCCACAGCAGCACCCGATCCTACCAGAAAGTCCCGCCGGTTATGGAACACATGTTCCGATGTGGCGGCACTTTCGGGCAATTCCCAGCCACGGTTGCGACGGATGAACATGGGGCAAACTCCTGATTGTCAGCTTTCATTGTGCGTGATTTGCCCGGTCACATGCAAGTAACGAGGAAGAGAGGAAAGAAATTCCCGCTCCGTCGTTTCCCGCTCCCGGCTGTGACAGTCTTCAGTCCCGCTTTTTCAGGCGCACCATCTTGAAATAGAGCCCGGGTTTCACCTCGATCAGTTCCACGTCACCACGGGCCTTGGCCCAGTTGGTCACACGCGAAACCTTGAAGGAGGATGACCATCCGACACGTTTCATCAGCGGCGCAATCATCGCCTCGAACGCCGCCTGCGGACCGGATTCCGCACCAAAGCGGCTGACGATGGCAATTTCGCCACCGGGCTTCAGCACACGGGCGATCTCGTCCAGCGCGCCTTCAGGGTCAGGCACCAGCGTGATGACGAAAGGCACGGAAACGGCATCGAAGCTGGCATCGCCAAAACCGAGTTTGCAGGCATCCATGGCGACAACGCCGGTGACATGGCCCAGCGACAGGTCACGGACTTTTTCCTGTGCCTTGCGCAGCATGGGTACGGAAAGATCAGCGCCGATGACTTCCGTTCCGGGGCGGTAATAGCGTAGAACAAGTCCAGTGCCGACGCCGATTTCCAGTATGCGCCTGCCCGCAGCCGAAGCGGCTTCCGCCACGCGCCTTTGCGAGGGCGCCAGCATCTTGAGATAGAGCGTGTCGTAGAAATTCGCCCAGCGCTCGTAGACCCGTTCCTGTTGCTTGAGATCGTATTGAATGGCCATTTTTGTTCTTTTATGGGAAAGGACGACCGCTAGGCAGCTGGCTCGGAACGCGTTTCGTGCTGCTGGGTGAAAATCGGTGTGGGCAAAGCCTGCGGCAGTACGGACCGCATGATCGTCCCTCCGCCCAGTACACGCGCTTGTGTGCCCGCATGGGCATAGAGTACGCAGGCCTGTCCGGGTGCCACGCCTTCCTCGGCTGCAAAAAGCTCGACGAACACGCCGTCCATGTCCCGCTTGATGAGACCGGCACGGGGCGGGCGGGTGGAGCGCACACGGGCGAAGACATCAAGACCTTCAGGGGGCAATGCGTCCAGCGCAATATCACCCAGCCAGTTCATCTCACGCAGCATAACTTTGCGCGTGGCAAGCGCTTCACGCGGCCCAACGATGATCTGTTTGGCGTCGGCATCAATGCGCAATACGTAAAGCGGCTCGCCGGTGGCAATGCCCAGCCCCTTGCGCTGGCCGATGGTGTAGCCGATCACGCCGTCGTGCTTTCCCATGACACGGCCATCGAGATGCACGATCTCACCTGGTTCCGCCGCACCGGGGCGTAGTTTTTCCACCAGTTCGGCATATCGGCCGGATGGCACAAAGCAGATGTCCTGGCTGTCTGCCTTGTCCGCCACTTCAAGCCCGTAACGATGGGCCAGCGCCCGGGTCTCGGCCTTGCCGGTAAGGTGCCCAAGCGGAAAGCGCAGCAGGTTCAACTGTTCCTGCGTGGTGGCGTAAAGGAAATAGCTCTGGTCGCGGTCAGCATCAGCGGCGCGGATCAATTCACGGTTGCCATCACGGCCCAGGCGGCTTTGCACATAATGCCCGGTGGCCAGCACATCCGCCCCCAATTCCTGCGCAGTTGTCAGCAGATCGCGGAACTTGACCCTGCGGTTGCATTCCACGCAGGGGATGGGTGTTTCGCCCGCCACATAGCTATCGACAAACCGATCAATAACCTCCTGCCGGAAACGCGATTCATAATCCAGAACGTAGTGTGGAATGCCGATCCGGTCTGCAACCGTCTTGGCATCGTAGATATCCTGACCGGCGCAGCAGGCACCCTTTCGGTGCAGCATCGCGCCATGGTCATACAGCTGAAGCGTGACGCCGATGACATCGAAGCCCTGCTCTTTCAGGAGAGCGGCCACAACTGACGAATCAACACCCCCCGACATGGCAACAACCACGCGTGTGTCCTCTGGCTTTTTGGCAATATCGAGCGAATTCATCATAGCGACGCCTTCTTAGCGGTTTTGCGGGCGGGATAAAAGCCTTTCATCAACCGCGTGCCGCTGATCGTGCAAGAGGCCATTCAGACCGGGCATTTTTTGCCGCATTGGGCATGCCTTGCCGGGACGAAGAGCGGGCTTGGGCTGGCATATCATTGAAACTAAATGATTATTTATTGGCCTCGAAACTGCAAGACACACCGCGTAGTTTGCGGAGTGTCAGCGTTTCATGTCCCGTTTGTCGTCCATCACAGATCTGATACCGGTTGGCTCGCGTGGCAATCCTGCTGCGCAGAAGCTCCGTCGTGAAGATTCCGGCGCTGGCTTCGATCAGGTTCTGAACGAGGCCAAGCGGAACAAACCGCTCGATAAGCTCCCCAGTGACAAGCACAATGGTCTACCTGTTCAAGAAGGTCGCGATCGTGACAGGCACGAAAGGTATCAGGAGCGTGCTGAACGGGCCGAGTCTGCTTCGCGTCCCGAGTCTGCTTCCCGTGCCGAGTCTGCTTCCCGTCCCGAGCGCGAAGACAGGCGCAAAGTGCCAGGGCTCCACAGCGATGACCAGCACGCGCCGGATGCCGGGCCGTCTCAGCACGGCGATGCAGCATCAAAAACGGCTGCCCACAAGGCTGAGGCAAACGCTTCTGACCCTGAACAGAAAAAGGCCAGTGGCGATAAGCCTGTCGAGGCTGTTTCGGAAAGCCCCGCCATGGAAGGTGTTGGTGTGCTTGCCGCCGTTCCAGCACCGGTATTGGCTGATGTTCTGTTGGCAACACAAACAGCAACTGCTGAAGGCCAGTCCATTGCTGGCGATGCGCAGGCTGGAACTGCGCAAGCCGATACACTGCTGGCTGTTGCTCGGCAGCTTTCGCCTCAACTGGCCGCACAGGTTGCTGCCCCGGCGCTTGTCGCGGCTGAAACCGAAGAAACAAAAGTGGCAGACGCTGTCACCAAACCGCCCTCCACGGCTTCAGCCGCTGTGCCAACCCTTTCTGCGGGTGAAACACTGAAGTCTGCTGTTTCCGGTGATGCCGGGGCTGTTGATGGCAAGCCTGCAAAGACAGCAACGGCTGAAAAGTCAGAAAATACGCAATCGACAAACATCACTTCAGCACGTGATTTTGCCAGGGCCCTAGACCTGTCACAGGCATCGCCATCGGCCTCGTCCGGCACGGTTGTTGCTGCACCATCACCATCACCAACAGCTGCGGCAATCGCTGATGCGGCACAGACGGCCAAAGCCGCCACACCGGCGGAAGCCATGGCGCGGGCGGATGCGCCTGTTCCGTTGCAGGCGGTAGCGGTTGAGATCGGCATGCGGGCCATGCGCGGTTCCAAGGAGTTCTCGATCCGGCTTGACCCGGAGGATTTGGGCCGCATCGATGTTCGGCTCGAAATCAGCGAGGCGGGGCAGGTACAGGCCAAGGTGGTGGTCGAACGCGTTGAAACGCTGCAACTGCTGCAACGCGATGCCAAGACACTCGAACGGGCCTTCGATCAGGCTGGCCTCAAGACATCGGCAGACGGATTGCAGTTCTCGCTGCGTGATCCAGGCCAGCAGAATTCGGGCCAGCAAGGCCGCGATGACAACCAGTCCGGCCAGCAAGGCCGCCCCAATGCGCGCAACGACAATGATGCTGACAAGGCTCTTGTCGACGACATAACCCTTCGTCCTGCCCTCTATCGCCTGAACCGCAACAGCGGCTTCGATATCAGAATTTAGGAGAATAAACCATGTCCTCCGGTGTTTCACAGATCGCCACAGTGTCGGCCCAGAACGCGGTTTCCAGCCTCAATGCGGCTGCAACCGGCACAGCCAAAACCCAGGCAAGCAATGACAAGAGCCGCAAGACCATCGCGGATAACTTTGATGCCTTCCTGTCGCTGCTGACCACGCAACTGAAGAACCAGAGCCCGCTTGATCCGCTGGATGCCAACCAGTTTACACAGCAGCTGGTGCAATTTTCCTCGGTTGAGCAGCAGTTGAAAACCAATGATCTGTTGGCCGGAATCGGAGGCGGACTTGGCGGCACTTCGGGCGGCAAACTGAATGCCGCATCGGCGGCTTCGTTGCTTGGGACAAAGGTTTCGGCGGATGCAGGTACCACTCGCCTGAGCGCGACGGCTTCCGGTGGCTATGCCGCAGCCTTCCCGGTGACTGTCCAGTCGAACTACGGCAATTACGAGGTCTCAATCGCCAATGCAAAGGGCGAGGAAGTGTTCCGGGGACCGTGGTCTCCGGCAGGGACGGGTGAGCAGACCTATGCCTGGAACGGTGTACGCAGCAACGGTATCGCCGCTGATCCTGCGCAGCAATACACCATTGCCGTGACGGGCGAAACGGCAAACGGGCTGAAAAGCAGGATGTCGACCCAACGCAGCGGCACTGTGACGGCTGTGGATCTTTCCGGGAGTGAGGCGATGGTGCAGTTTGGAGAGTTTGCCTTGCCGCTATCCAAGATCAACAAGGTCTCGAAGGCGGGCGTCTAGTCCGCAAACAACCTGTTCTGAGGCACGGCGTAAATCCGCGTGCATCCACAGACATGCACATTGAATTTTCGCGACTGGAACAGGTTATCGATGATGGGATCACGCAGGTTCAGGCCGCCCGTGTAGGCACCAAAGGCGGGCATGACGAGGCGTGTTGCATCGCTGACAAAGGCTCTTGTACGCAGTTTGCCCTTTTTGGTCACGACCTTTGCCACGGGATGAAGGTGGCCGGCAATCTCGCCATGCCTTGAGAATGCTTGCGGTTCATGGCGAAAGACAAGCGGGCCAATTGTCAATTCCGCATGGCGCGCTCCTGGTAAATCCGGCGGAATTTCCGGATCGTGATTGCCGGTTATCCAGAGCATGTCCAACGGGCTGATCAAGGCTAGAAGTTTTGTCCGGCACTCATTATGCATGCGGTCAGCCGCGCGCACATCATGAAAACTGTCGCCTAGGGCCAGGAGACGCGCCGGCCTGTAGAAGGCAATGACCTGCGCAAGATTGCCAAGGGTCATGGCGCTATCATAGGGCGGCAGCATCTGGCCGCGCACGGCAAAAGCCGAGCCTTTTTCAAAGTGCATGTCAGCGACGATCAACAGGCGCTGCTCCGGCCAGAACAGACAACCGCTCCTGTCAGGAAGCAACACTGCGCCGTTTACGACGATTGATGGTGCGACCCCATCCATCTCAGTTTTCCATCACTTCCTGCATCAACTCGCCTGCCGCATCTTCCAGCAGCGCGTCTCTTGCCTCGCCGTAAACCGGTTCGCGGCCAATTTCCAGCAGCACCGGAACGGATAGCGGGGAGGGGCGTATCAGTGGCTTGTGAACGACGTGGCCCTTGATGCGCTGGAGCATGTCGGCGACGCGCCCCACATCAAGCAGGCCGGTTGCCGCATCAGCCCGGGCCGCCCGCAACAGGATGTGGTTTGGCTCGTGATTGCGCAGGACATCATAGACCAGATCGGTTGACATCGTGACCTGACGGCTGCGTTTTTCCTGACCTGGAAACCTGCGCTCGATCAATCCGGCAATGACAGCGCAGGTGCGAAAGGTGCGCTTCATCAAGCCGCTTTCCGCCAGCCATTCCTCCAGATCGTCGCCCAGCATGTCCTGATCAAACAGCTGCGCGATGAAACCGGGATCGTGTGCCTCACGCTGCCCGATGTCACCCAGACCCCAGACGGAAATGGCATAGTCGCTGGCGACGAAACCCTGTGGTTTCAACCGCGCACGCTCCAGCCGCCGTGTCAGCAGCATCCCGAGTGTCTGGTGGGCCAATCGCCCTTCAAACGGGTAGGTGACGAGATGAAATCGGTCCGCCCGCGGGAATGTCTCGACGAGCAATTCGCCGGGTTTGGGCAACAGGCTTTTCAATTGTTGCAGCGCCAGCCAGTCGGAGACTTGTGGCGGCAGGTTCTTCCAGCTTGCAGGGTCTGACAGTATGCGACGGACGCGGGCAGCCAGATGCGTGGAGAGCGGAAACTTGCCCCCGGCGTAGCTTGGCACCTTGGGGTCGGTTTTGGGTGGCGCGCGTGAAACCAGAACGCTGTCCTCGACAATGCCCTCGAACCGCAGCACTTCACCGGCGAAAATGAAGGTGTCGCCCGCTATCATGGTTTCGGCGAAATACTCCTCCACCTCGCCCATGGTGCGGCCGCCCAGCATTGCCCCGCCCCGTGGTTTGCCGAAGCGCACTTTCAGCATGGTGGCTTCTACGATGGTACCGATATTCATGCGGTATTGCTGTACGATACGTGGATTGGATGCACGCCACTGGCCATCGATGCCAAGACGGATCTTGGCGAAGCGCTCATAGTTTTTGAGTGCGTACCCGCCAGTCGCCACAAAGGCGAGCACATCGTCGAAGGTCTGCCGGTCGACATGGGCATAGGGTGCAGCCGAGGTGATTTCGCCAAAGAGATCATCCGCCCGAAACGGTGCCGTGCAGGCCATGCCGAGCACATGCTGGGCCAGCACATCCAGCGCGCCAGTGCGGCTCATGGCGGCATCCTGTTCGCCCGCGCAGGCGGCATCGACGGCCGCACGGCACTCCAGTACCTCGAAGCGGTTGGAGGGCACAAGGATGGCTTTGGATGGCTCATCCAGCCGGTGGTTGGCACGGCCAATGCGTTGCAGCAGGCGACTTGCCCCTTTTGGCGCGCCGACATTGATGACGAGGTCCACATCACCCCAGTCAATGCCCAGATCGAGCGTTGCGGTGCAGACAACTGCATCCAGAAGGCCCTTGCCCATGGCGCTTTCCACCTTGCGGCGCTGGTTCACGTCAAGCGAGCCATGGTGGAGGGCAATGCGCAGATTCTCATCATTGGCGGTCCACAGAAGCTGGAAAATCAGCTCTGCCTGCATGCGCGTGTTGACAAAAACCAGCGTCAGCTTGTGTGCTTTTATAGCCGCGTAAATCTCCTTCACCGCATGGCGGCTGGTATGGCCGGACCAGGGCAAGCGCTCCTGGGTTTCCAGGATTGTAATCAGGGGAGGGGCGGCAACATCGCGGTCGGCAACGACGAGATCGGCTAGGTTGCCGTGTTCCCTGCCCGGACTGCGGGGCGAGGGAGTGTGATCTCCCTGCCCGACCAACCACGCCTGCAATTCTTCCGGATCACGCACGGTAGCGGAAAGCCCTGTGGCCAGAAGGCGTGGCGAAAGCCGTCGTAACCTTGCAAAATCGAGCGACAGAAGGTCACCGCGCTTGGACGGCGTGATGGCGTGCAACTCATCAAAGATGACGCGTTGCAACTGGTCAAAATAACTCCCGGCATCCTTCGAGGACACCATCAGCGCCACCTGTTCCGGTGTCGTCAGCAGAATATCCGGCGGCTGTCGGCGTTGCCTGTCGCGCCGGGAGGCGGGCGTATCGCCGGTGCGGGTTTCCACCCGGATGGGCAGTTTCATCTCGGCAATCGGCTTTTCAAGATTTCGATCGATATCGACGGCCAGCGCCTTCAGCGGCGAGATATAGAGCGTGTGAATGCCTGCGGGGCGCGGATCATTTCGCGCGGGCCTGTCCGCCAACTCGATCAAGGTGGGCAGAAATCCGGCAAGGGTTTTGCCAGCACCCGTTGGCGCAATCAGGAGGCTTGACTTGCCCTGCCGATGCTTTTCGATAAGGGCCAGCTGATGGCCTCGGGGCTGCCAGCCTTTTGCCGAAAACCAGTCAGCGAAGTGCGGCGGCAGGAGATCAGTCGCCATAGATCATTCCGGCTTTTGCAATGACGACCACGAAGCCTGGCACCGGTTTTCCGGCATCCTGACGCGTGACGCAGTTCTGGAGATGCAGGACTTGCAATCCTGATTTCCCTGCGCATTCAAGCAGGTATCGCTGGCTGTGATGATAGCGCAGATCAGCCCCGAGCGTGAAGCCTTTCCCGGCATATGATTGAACGGTGAAGGCGAAAAAACCGCCGGGTTCCAGTGCAGCTGTGGCTCTTGTAAAAAGCAGCATCAGGTCACCGATATAGACGAAGACATCGGCAGCAAGGATGAGAGAGTAGGGATTGAGAGTGGGCGTCAGTCCCTCCACCACATCGCCAAGCTGCGCCGCTCTATAAAGACCGCTCCTCTGCGCGACACCCACCATGGCAGGCGAGAGATCAATCCCGTCGATATGCCCGGCATGGTCCGCAATGGCACGGGCCATCAGGCCGGTTCCGCAACCAAGGTCCAGCACGCTGGAGAACCTGAATTCGCGTTGTTGCGACAGGCATACTGCCTGCAGTGCCATCATGATGATCTGGGGTCCGCAGTAGTTGAGCGACGTCACCAGATGATCATCAAATCGATCAGCATACTGATCGAACAGCGCGGCTATGTAGTCTGGTGATATCGCCTCGGATGAGCGTCCTGCTCCCAGACGCGCCAGACGCAGACCCGCGCCCAATGCATCATCCGGAGACAGCGACAAAGCCTTGCCAAATGACTGGATTGCAGTGTCCTTGTCTCCGGCCTGCTCGTGAGCATCTCCGAGGGCAAACCAGCCAGCTGCCCATGATGGAACCAGTTCCAACGTCTGTTCAAAGAGCTCAACGGCGGCGGGAAAGTCCCGCTCGGTCATCAGCATCTGCCCATAGCCGTAGCGACGGTCAGCGATCAGATCACCTGAGGATTGACCATGAAGAGGGCGCGGGTCAGCCATCGGCTCATCCCCACTGGTAGTTGAAACTCACGCTTATCCGCTCGTCCTCGGCCATGTTCATCGGCACTTCATGACGCAGATAGCTTTCCCACAGCAACACGTCACCCGGTTGGGGCACATGGTAGATGAAGCTCTGGTTTTCCCGTGCGGCTTTGGCCTTGCGCGGGGGTGCCGCCATCATCATGGCATGGCGCGGGTCCTCGAACCTGATGGCGGAAGCGCCCGTCGGCATGGCGACATAGACGGTGCCAGAGACCACACTGTGGGGATGGATGTGCGAGGTGTGTACGCCGCCTTCGGGCAAGATGTTGATCCACAAGCTGTCGAGTGTGAGTTTTTTCTTGCCCAGATCGAGATCAAGCGCCTTGACGAATTCAGCCACATGCCTGTCCAATCGCTTTTGCAACTGCTTGAAGATCGGAAAGCGCCACGGCAGATCGTTCAGCGAGGCATAACTGGTGTAACCGGGATAGCCCTTCCTGCGGCACCATTTCTGGCCAGCCGTATCGTCTTGCGCAATGGTGCGGCAGCTGAGATCAAGCTCCTGCAGGAAGCCGTCATCACCGGCGCTGGTGACGCTGTCGCGGTAAAGCTGCGTGACAAAGAGATGCTCGATCGTGCCCATGCTCAGCGCGGTAGAACGCCCTTGCGCTCTTGTCAAAGCCGCTGAACGCGCACCCGGCCCACACCACGCTGCACAAGGCCAAGCTGACGGGCTGCAACAGTCGAAACATCAACGATACGCCCCCGAATAAAAGGTCCGCGGTCGTTGACACGGACAATCACGCTCCTGCCGCTGGCAACATTCGTGACCCTGAGTTGCGAGCCGAAGGGAGCGGTGCGGTGAGCCGCTGTCATGGCATTCTGGTTGAAGCGTTCACCACTGGCAGTTCTTTTGCCATGAAACTTCGGACCATAGTACGAGGCCATACCAGTCTGGTTGGCATGTGCCTTGGTTGTGGCCAGATTGGGCAGAGACACGAAGGCGGCAGCCGCAAGGCCTATTTTTATCCATGATTTCATAGGGTAAGGTCCAGTCTTCTCGGGTCGAAAACACTTTCGACCAGTGAAAGGGATGAATGAGAACGTGCTTCAGTGTGGAACTTTCCATTCATCTGAGATGCAATTCTGACCATTTTGAGATGAACGTCATCCGAACAAGGCTGGCGGTTTGCGAAAAGGTTCTGCAGTTTCTTTGCTCAAATCAGAACGATCAACTTAAACGAATCATAAAAATCCACGGGTAAGGTCTGTGAATGCCTGTTGTTGTAACAGGGTGCCTGCTGACGGGATTTTCGATGCACATGCTTTGCACAAACCTGATCAAACGCCTTTGGGACGCGGTGTCACTGCGGTCTTTTCATCGGTTTTCTGCCGCACAACAAGGAAATGTCGTGACTGTTTTCGGTCTTACGCTACTCCCCATGATGGTCGCATCAGGCGTGGCGGTTGATTACAGCCGTATCAGTGGTGCGCGTGCCTCATTGCAGGCGGCGCTGGATGCCGGTGTGATTGCCGCAGCGACCGAGAGTAACGGTCGATCCGCTTCCGAACTCGAGACGACGGTCAATCACTATGTGCATTCCAACAAGGGCAACCATCCCTACAAGACACTGACGCTTACCGTCAGCGCGGCCAATGACTGGACAGTCACAGCCCGTGCATCCGCCTGCATCGACCTCATTTTTGCCGGTGTGCTGGGCCATGACCGTGCCTGTTTTGATGCGGATGCTGAAGCGCAACGCGGCAAGAACCATCTGGAAGTGGTGTTGGTGCTCGATAATACCGGCTCCATGGATACGGCGTCAGACCGTATCGGCAACCTGCGTACGGCAGCCAAACTGCTGGTTGATACGCTGGAGAAAGCGGTCAGTGGCAACCGGACCGTCAAAATTGCGCTGGTGCCTTTCGTGACAGCCGTGAATGTAAACGGTGAAGGTTTTGACACGAGCTGGATTGATAACAACGGAAACAATCCGCTGCACGGCGCCAATTTCGAAACATTGCCGGGTGGTGCCCGCGTCAACCACTTTGCCCTGTTCAACAAATTGGGTTTGAGCTGGAAAGGGTGTGTCGAAGCACGGCCAACGCCCTATGCGCTGGATGACACACCGCCTAGCCTGGCCAATCCATCGTCGCTGTTTGTGCCCTATTTCTCACCCGATGATCCAGGCGTCGCGGCTGCGGGGGGCAACAATGGCGGTAGCTACAATAATTCCTATCTTAATGACATCGTGGGCGGCTCCAACACTGCCAAACAGCGCTCTCTGGTCAAATACGACGTGACGTTGCCCATTGTGCCCGCCGTTGTGGAGGCAGCCAACAGCTTGGGTGGCGGGCAGAACATCACCTCCGGCCCCAACCGTGCCTGTCCCACGCCGGTTGTGCCGCTGACCACGGATTTCAACAAGTTGCGCACCAATATCGCTGCCATGCGACATTGGAACGGCTCCGGCACAAACGTCTCTGAAGGTCTGATGTGGGGCTGGCGGGTTCTGTCGCCCGAGGCACCCTATACGGGCGGGAAGGCGTTCCTCGATCCTACCGTGCAAAAGGTCGTTGTCCTGCTGACGGACGGCGAAAACGTGGTCTACGGCGCCTCGGGAACCGAGCATAAATCCGATTACGGCAGCTATGGCTACCTGGCTTCCGGCCGCTTCAATGCGCTGGACCAGGGCACTGCCGCCCGCAATGTGGATGGCTGGGTGCAGTCCACCTGCACCAACCTCAAGAATAACCGCGTGATGATCTATACCATAACGCTGGAAGCGGGCACGGCGGCCAACAGGGCACTGTATGGCCCCTGTGCGTCCAAGCCGGACATGTATTTCGATTCACCCGGTGCCGCGCAATTATCCGGCATTTTCAGGAACATCGCGCAACAGCTTGTTTCCCTCAAACTGACGAAATGACAGTTTGCACTTGCCCGGTTGCCGGCTTTGCCGCACAGCAGAAAGGTGACCGAAACACCTCTTCCCCCTTTCTGGAAAACCAAATCGCTTGAGGAGATGAACCCCAGCGAATGGGAGAGTCTCTGCGATGGTTGCGGGCGGTGTTGCCTCGTCAAGCTGGAAGATGAGGACGATGGCACGCTGCATTACACCGATGTGGCCTGCCGCCTGTTCGATGCAGGTTCGTGCAAATGCAAGGACTACACGAACCGCTCATCCCAGGTACCTGATTGCGTGACGCTTACACCCCACGAGGTGCGCACGCTGCGCTGGCTGCCACCGACCTGCGGCTATCGGCGTGTGGCGGAAGGCAAGCAACTCGACTGGTGGCATCCACTTGTGTCAGGGGATCCAGCCACGGTCATGACAGCCGGTATCTCAGTCAAAGGCTGCGTTTCGGGCAATGAGGACCACGTGTCCGTGCCTCGCATGCAAAAGCGCATCCGCGATTGGCCTAACAGCGAACGGGCCAGCGAAACCGCCAGAAAGCCACGCGGAAACAGGGTTGGCAGCGTTTCCTGAAGCGGCGGCAAGTTAAAACCCCTGATTTTTAATAGGAAAATAGTCCTTGACAGTGTCACGCTCCTTGGCTATGGTTAAAACACGCTGAAGAATTGTGACCGGCGGAACGGAGTGGCGGTCCTTGTTTGGTCGTTCGCTGGTCCTGTTTCCAAGGAGGCACATTATGTCTGACTGCGTTATCTCTCACACCGGGTTTGATCCACGAAGCGCGCTTGCTGCACGGCTCTGGCGGGCGGCTGAATTGCAAGCGGCAGAGGTGGAGGCGCGGATCGCGATGGGGCCTCGCCCTGCCGCTGATGCCGAGCGCGATGCAAGGGTCCTGTCCGTTCTGGCCAGGACACTGCGGGAACTTGCGGCTGTCGATGCGGCTTGCCGCGAGGAAACCGAGAATGAAGACGATGCCGCGCCGGACGATATCGATGAACTCCGGGCAGCCCTCGGTGACCGGCTCCGGCGCATCAATGGCGAGCGCAGAGAGGGCAGGGAGCAAGGCGAAGGAACAGACAGCTGATGAACTCACCGCGTTTCTCTCCGGTCTGAGCCGACGGCAGCTGGAGGTTCTGTCAACGGACTGGCCGTTATGGGCAAGGCCTGACCAGTTGCCGCCGGATGCCTCGAACACCGGAATCGACTGGACTGTCTGGCTGGTGCTGGGCGGGCGCGGAGCGGGCAAAACGCGAACGGGGGCCGAGTGGGTGCGCCGTCAGGCTTTGGGCAATCCGAAGGCTGGTGTCGCCCCCCTCGGACGGTTGGCTCTGGTGGGGGAGACATTTTCCGATGTGCGCGATGTCATGATTGACGGCGTTTCGGGCCTCATGGCCATCCACCCCAAGGCCGAGCGTCCCCATTGGGAGGCTGGGCGGCGGCGTCTGGTCTGGCCCAATGGTGCTGTGGCGCAAGCGTTCTCGGCGGAGGAACCGGAGGCGCTACGGGGGCCACAGTTCGATGCGGCCTGGTGTGATGAACTGGCGAAATGGCGGCATGCCGATCTCGCCTGGGACAATCTTCAGTTCGCGCTTCGTTTGGGAAAGCGCCCCCGGGAGGTGGTGACAACGACGCCCAAGCCAACGGCGCTGCTGAAGCGTCTGGCGCGTGATCCGCAAACGGCACTGACACGGGCACCCACCGTGGCCAATGCCTATAATCTGGCACCGGCTTTTCTGGACAAGGTGGTAAAACGCTATGCCGGTACAAGGCTTGGCAGGCAGGAGCTTGACGGTGAATTTGTCGATGAGCGACCCGATGCTTTCTGGAGCCGGATCCAGCTGGAAAGTCTGCGGATACCGCCGGTGAAGCCAGAGGATATCAGACGGATCGTGGTGGCTGTGGACCCGCCTGCGGGATCAGGGGCGGGTTCGCGTTGTGGTATCGTGGCAGCGGGCAAGATGGCCGATGGTCGCTTTGTCGTGCTGGCTGATGGTACGGTGGAACAGGCACGGCCCGAGGTATGGGCCGAGGCGGCGATCAATCTGTTTCGGTCGCTTGAAGCCGACGCGCTGGTGGTGGAAATCAACCAGGGTGGGGACATGGTGGAAAGCGTGCTGCGCGGCATTGATGCCACCGTGCCCATCATCAAGGTGCGGGCCACTCGGGGCAAGCATGTGCGTGCGGAACCTGTGGCGGCGCTCTATGCCCAGGGCAAGGTGCGCCATGCCGGGGATTTCGCCAGACTGGAAGACGAGATGTGCCTGTTTGGCGCGGACGGTCTTGCGGAAGGGCGTTCACCGGACCGGATGGATGCACTGGTCTGGGCGCTGACGGCGCTGAATGATGCCGAACGCGGCAGGCCACGGGTCAGGGGACTTTAGGAATCAAGAATTAAGCCACAGACCTCACCCTGGGGTGCGAGATATTGCGAGCCTCAAAGGGTGATTCGAGCTTGGCTCCCTCTCCTTCGAGGCTCTTTCGCTTTGCTCAACCGCACCTCAGGATGAGGTCACGGCAACTAAAAGATATGGACCGGAAATAGCCATTTATAATTTTCAAAGCCACCCATCAGGTGGTTTTTTTCTTGAGAAAGACACTCCTATGCAAACGCTCTTTTCCTGGCTCCGGCGCACTGCGCCCGGGGAACGCACACCTGCGCGAAACGAAGCCAACTCTTCCGAAACCAAGGCCTCGCGCACCGGTCCGCTGATCGCCATCTCGTCTCAGGGGAAGGCAGTATGGACAGCCCGGGATTTTGCCAGCTTTGCCCGCGAAGGCTTCCAGATGAACCCGGTGGCGCATCGTTGTCTGCGTCTGTTATCCGATTGTGCCGCCTCGATCGACTGGAGCGTGACATGTGCCAGAAAAACCACTGAAAAGCAGGTGGAAGCCCTGCTGAAGCGCCCCCACGCCAGACTATCGGGCACCAGCTTTCTTGAGGCGCTTTATCTCCAGCTCGTGCTGTCGGGGAACGCGTATGCCGAATGTGTTGTGCTGGATGATGCGCCACGCGAACTGCATGTCCTACGATCGGACCGTATGCGCGTCGTGCCCGGCCCCGAGGGCTGGCCGGAGGCTTATGAGTATGCCGTCCATGGCCGCACCCTGCGGTTCGTCGCTGGAGAGGGGCCTTCGCCCATCCTGCATCTGAAGCTCAATCATCCGCTGGATGACCACTATGGCATGCCGCCCATGGAAGCTGCCGCTGCGGCGGTTGACATCCACAACGAGGCATCGCGTTGGAACAAAGCGCTGCTTGATAATGCCGCAAGACCTTCCGGCGCGCTGGTCTATGCCGCAGATGGCGCGAACATGAGCGAGGAACAGTTCGACAGGCTACGGCGTGAGCTTGAGGACAATTTCCAGGGCTCGGTGAATGCCGGGCGGCCTTTGCTGCTGGAGGGTGGACTGGACTGGAAGCCGCTCTCCCTCAGCCCCAAGGAGATGGATTTCATCGAGTTGAAGAACGCCTCCGCCCGCGAGATTGCGCTGGCGCTGGGCGTGCCGCCGCTTGTGCTGGGGCTTCCGGGCGACAGCACTCATGCCAACTACGCCGAGGCGAACCGCGTGTTCTGGCGTCAATCCATCGCGCCTCTGGTGCGCCGCACCGCGCAGGACTTCAGCGTCTGGCTGTCGGAGTTGTTTGGGGAAAGTATCACGCTGACGCCTGATTTTGACAGCGTGGACGCCATGAACGACAGCCGCGAACCGCTCTGGGCAGCGATCACGGCGGCGGACTTTCTGACAACCGATGAGAAGCGTGCTGCCCTGGGTTATCCGGCCATGCCGCCCACACTGCCAAAGCCTGAGAACGCAAAGGAGAAGCCATGACATCACTGGGAGAGCGCGTCGTGCAGAGCTTTCTTCTGCATGCCGATATTGGCCATGTCGCCTTGTTTCTCTGGGCCATGGGAGCATCGGCTTTTGTCGCCTTTGCCATACGCGAGGCAGCGGAAGCCGCCCGCAGGACGGAGACTTTCATGCAGGATTTTTTGCAGGAACTCTCCCGCTTCAACCGAAACCTCGAAGAGGATCAACGATGAAACATCAGAATCGAAGTCTGCTCAGATTGTCCGGGCGTGGGCCGGAGAGCGATCCGGAACAGGCCCCGGAACAGAAATCCAGACAGGGTGACGCAGCGGCAGTTTTTCGTCGCTTTTTCAATGTGCTTGAGCGCCTGGACAGGGCCTTTCGTCGGGACAGCAACCACGCTTCCGATAGGGAGAAGCGCTCATGATTCCAGATGCAGCATCGGGTTTATCCCGCCGCCGGCTCACCTCCCGATCAAGTATGACTTCCAACAGTCAGTCAGTATCCGCCAACGAAACGAAATTCGCAGGGGCACCTCTCGCCAGGGTCTCGCAGGACGGTGCTTTCGAGGGCTATGCATCGCTGTTTGATGTGATCGATCTCGGCCGTGATCAGGTGATGGCCGGGGCTTTTCGTGAATGCCTGCTGAAGAAGCCGCTGCGCAATGTGAAACTGCTCTGGCAGCATGACCCGCTGCATCCGCTGGGTGTCTGGCAGGACATCCATGAGGATGCCAAGGGCCTGCATGTGCGCGGGCAGCTTGATCTCAGTGTCGCCAAGGCGCGGGAGATTCACTCGCTGATGCGCAAGGGCGCGGTCGATGGCCTGTCCATCGGCTTTCGCACGGTACGCTCCCGCAAGGATGCCACCACCGGTGTCCGCCGCCTTGAAAAGCTCGATCTCTGGGAAGTGTCCATCGTGACCTTTCCCATGTTGCCGGGCGCCCGCGTTTCGGCGGTCAAGCAGATCGGCAAAACGACCCGGCGTCGTCCTCGCGAGAGCGCGGCACTGGCAACCACCATCCGTCGCTCGACACGACGGCTTTTTCCAGAACCACTCCAGCAAAGGACGACCCCATGAACGATACCTCCCTTGAACTGAAGTCTACAAATCTTGAATTTAAGTCTTCGGGTGAAGACGTGAACCTGGCCTTCGCTGAGTTCTCCCGCGCCTTCGAGGCCTTCCGTGAAACCAACGATGACCGGCTTGGCCAGATCGAAAGCCGTATGTCCAGCGACGTGTTGACAGAGGAAAAACTCGGCCGCATCGAGCTGGCGCTCGACAGCACAAAGGCCCGGGTTGACTCGCTTTCGCTCAAGGCCCGCCGACCTGCCCTGGGTGACACGGAAACCAGGCAGACGGACACTGCCAGCCGCGAGCATAAGGCAGCGTTCAACACTTATATGCGGTCCGGTGAAGCCACCCAGCTGAAATCGCTGGAGGCCAAGGCGTTGTCTGCCGGGTCAGGGCCAGATGGTGGCTACCTTGTGCCTGTGCCAGCGGAGCGGGAATTGCTGCGGCGCATGTCAACCCTTTCACCCATCCGCAGTCTGGCGACCGTGCGGGAAATCGCCGGGGGGCAGTTGAAGAAAGCCTTCTCGCCTACAGGCCCCGCTTCGGGTTGGGTTGGTGAAGCGGCGGCACGGCCGCAGACGGCCAGCCAGATACTGGCTGACCTGACCTTTCCGGTGATGGAACTCTACGCCATGCCATCGGCCACGCAGACCTTGCTGGATGATGGTGCCATCGACATCGAGCAGTGGATTGCCGACGAGGTGGAAACGGTCTTCGCCGAAAAGGAAGGGCAGGCCTTCATTGCCGGTGACGGCATTGACAAGCCTAAAGGCATTCTCAGCTACACCAATGTCGCCAACGCCAGCTGGACATGGGGCAACATTGGCTATCTCGCCACGGGTGTGGCGGGTGCCTTTGGAGCCTCCAACCCGTCTGATCTGCTGATCGATCTGGTCTATTCGCTGAAGGGCGGATATCGCCAGAACGGTACATTCGTGATGAACCGGACCACGCAGTCCGCCATCCGCCGGTTCCGTGATACGCAGGGCAACTACCTTTGGCAGCCACCTGCAACGCTGGGCGGGCAGGCGCAACTGATGACCTTCCCCGTTGTCGAGGCGGAAGACATGCCAGCCATTGCCGCCAACAGCTTCTCGCTGGCGTTCGGTGATTTCCGGCGTGGTTATCTGGTGGTGGATCGCATGGGCATCCGCATCCTGCGTGATCCGTTCTCGGCCAAGCCATATGTACTGTTCTACACCACCAAGCGTGTGGGTGGAGGCGTGCAGGACTTCGATGCCATCAAGCTGCTGAAGTTCGGTGTATCGTAAGGGGCTATTCGCCCCAGGCTGACCGGACCTGATCGATCCACTTGCGCTGCGGAGCCACGCGCACGGCCTGTGCCGTGTCTCCGCACTGGCGGTTCTGCCGCTCGGAAGCATAGATCACACCCGTGAGCTTGGATGCGATCAGGCCTGCACTGAACACAGGTCCGCCGGAATCGCCCTTGCAGATCAGCAGACCACCACCGGCGATGCCAAGACGGAAGAAGCGCGGATAATAGCGCGGCAGGACAGTGACGTCAGCCGAGCGCAGCGTACCGGCACTCTTGTCGTCGCCTTCACGCGCCAAGCCAAAGCCTGCAATAACCTGGCGCGAACCAACACCGTCGTCGTCAGCATCGCCATCAAGCGTCACCGGGGTGAAGCGTGAAGGCAATGGCAGGCGCAACCGCACAAGGGCCATATCGGTTGATACGCGTGCGGATGTCCTGAAATCGGGATGGCGTGCCACCTGCCGCACTTCCTGCAAGGTGGTGCTGCCGGCATCCTTGTAGGCAATGGCATACTGGCCGGAGCCCGTCACGCAATGTGCGGCAGTTATGATCACTGTCGGCGATACCACGGAGCCAGTGCAGACACTGCCGCGGTTTCCCAGGACCATGACCGTCCTGCTTTCAAGCCAGCCAGCACTTTCAGAGACAGCGCTGCCACCCAGAGCCAGCGCCTGCCCTGACAGGGTACCGCACAAAAACAATGCGCCTGCAAAGGCGACGAAGCGAAAGCTCTTGCGGTCTCGGATTCTGGGCTGGGGCAATGACATGAAATTTCCAGACATTCTTGTGTCTGAATGGCCAAATTTTATCAAGGAGGCAAGCGATGCGTCGCTTTAATGTGAACGGTCCGGCGGTTGAACCGCTGACTCTTGTGGAAACCAGGCGCTGGTTGCGGGTTGACCATGATGATGACGATGGCCTGATCCTTTCCCTGATCAAGGCTTCACGCGAGCGTATAGAGGCCCGGACTGGCCGCGCCATGATGGCGCAGACATGGCGGGTGGTCATGGACCGCTGGCCAATGGAAGGGCGGATACGCTTGCCGCTCATGCCGGTGCTAAGCATTGCGGAAGTCCGCCAGCTTGATGCCAACAGCATCGCCAGCATAGTTGCACCTGTTGCCTACACACTGGATGCTTTCAGCGAACCGGCGGTTTTGCAGGTGTCAGGCCTGCCGCAACCCGGCCGTGAGCGCAACGGCATCGAGATTGACCTGATTGCCGGCTACGGTGTCGATCCGACAGATTGTCCAGAGCCGCTGCGACAGGCGATGCGGCTGCTTGTCGGCAGTGCCTACGAGCAGCGTGGCCCCGAACGTGCAGGTGATGCAAGAATGCGCCACGACGAGGCGATTGAGCAAATCATCGCGCCGTATCGGGTCATCCATTTTGGGCGTTCCGTGCTGGAGAAAGCGGCATGAGCGCGCCGATTGTTACCCTGAAAGACGCGATCAAGGCGCATCTTGCTGCTGACGCAAGCCTTCTGGCCCTGATCCGCGAAGCCAGGATTTTCGCAGATCCGCCCCGCCACGCGGCCTTTCCGCATCTTGCCTTTGTGGCTGCGGAAGCCCGCGAGAATGGCACATCCAGCGATGATGGCCATTTGATCGACATGACGATGGCGGTGTGGAGCCGCCATGGCGGCAGTGTCGAGGGGCTGGCCGTCGCGCAAGCGGTTTCCAATGCATTGACAACCTTGCCTCAGGCGCTCGCCGGGCACCGTCTTGTCAACCTGACTGTTCGCGCCGTGGAGCCGCAAGCGCTGAAGGATGGCGAGACCTGGCGGACATCCCTGCGGCTGCGTGCCGTGACCGAAGTTCTGACATAAAGGATACCCACCATGGCTGCCCAACGCGGAAAAGACATGCTTCTGAAGGTGCGTGACAATGCCAGCGCCTTCATCACGGTGGCGGGCCTGCGCTCCCGCCGGATCAGTTTCAATGCCGAGGCTGTCGATATCACCCATTCCGAAAGTGCGGGCCGCTGGCGTGAATTGCTATCGGGTGCCGGTGTCAAACGTGCCAACCTCACAGGGGCGGGTGTCTTCAAGGATGATACTTCTGACCTCTTGATCCGCCAGACGTTCTTTGATGGCGTGATTCGCGATTGGCGTGTGATCATCCCGGATTTCGGCACGATTGAGGGTGCTTTCCAGATAGCGACACTGGAGTTTCGCGGTGAGCATCAGGGTGAAGTCACCTTTGACATGACACTGGAAAGTGCGGGCGCACTGAGCTTTACGACGATTTGAGGAGCAGTCATGGCCAATCGATACCGTGGTGAGGTGCCGTTCGATCTGGACGGCACGACTTTCGCCCTGCGGCTGACGCTCGGCAGTCTGGCGCATCTGGAAGGTGCGTTTGGGGCCGATGGCCTTCAAGCGCTTGGCAACCGCCTTTCCGATGGCCGACTGTCTGCTGGTGATGTGCTGCATGTGTTGGCCGCCGGATTTATGGGGGCAGGCCAGCCGATGGAGATCCGCGACCTTGGCAAATTGATCCCGGCATCCGCGCTGGAGCAGGCCGCCACCACAGCAGCCCTTCTTTTGTCAGTCACCTTTGGCGGAGGAGAAGCCTCCCGCCCTCCGCCGCCGCAGGTGGTCTGAGTTCCGAACCGCAAGCATCGCCGCAACCTTTTCCATGGGAAGCGGCGATGGGTTTTGGACTGGGCCGCCTGCGGCTTTCCCCTGATGACTTCTGGCAGATGACGCCACTGGAACTGGGTGCTGCGGCGCGCGCCCTGATCCCTGCCGTTTCCGAGGCGTTGGGTGCTGCTGTGCTGGCAGAATTGGCCGAGCGCTTCCCGGATTGAGAACCGCTTTTCTTTGAAGGACAACCACGATGGATGACACGACCGAATCCGCCCGCGAGGGCAGTGAGGCATTTGCACGCCTGGATGTGCAGGCCAGGCAGGCAGGACGCAGCATTGCTTTGGCTCTCGTGGCAGGTCAGGCCGAAGGGCGCAAGCTGGACGACACACTTCGCGGTGTCGGCTTGCGCCTTGGCGAGATGGCGCTGCTTTCCGCCGGGCAGGGCATCGGCAACCTTATTGGCTCAACCCTCAAAAGCGGACTGGTGGCGGCAACCGGCACAGGCCTTGGCTTTTCGCTGGCAGCACCGGCTGGATTGAGCGGATTGGGAAATGCTGCCGGGGGCGTTTCCGAACCCGCACTGACTGCACAACGTCAGCCGCAGCAGGCCCGTCCAGTTGCCGTCACAATGAACATCTCGACACCTGATGCTGACAGTTTTCGCCGCTCCGAGGCACAGGTTTCTTCTGCCCTGGCGCGTGCGGTGCAACGCGGCCAGCGCAGTCTTTGAAAGGTCAGGGCCATGTCAGCATTTCACGAGGTGCGTTTTCCGGTCGAGATAGGCCTGCGCAGCAAGGGTGGACCAGAGCGCCGCACGGATATTGTAACGCTTGGTTCGGGCCGCGAGGAACGCAACGCGCGCTGGGCCCATGCACGCCGCCGGTTTGATGCTGGATATGGTGTGCGTTCTCTCGCCTCGCTTTCGGCGGTTGTCGCTTTCTTCGAGGAGCGCCGTGGCCGTCTTTACGGTTTTCGCTTCAAGGACCGGACGGACTTTCGCTCTTCTCCCAGCGGGGTGGTTTCAGCCAGCGACCAGTTGATCGGGACGGGCAACGGAACCCAGACCATGTTCCAGCTCGTCAAGCTCTATGGCACTGGTTTCGCTCCCTATGCGCGGTTCATCACCAAGCCGGTTGTGGGCAGCGTACAGGTGAGGGTGGCGGACGTGTCCATGCTGCCGGGCACCCATTGTGATGTGGATTATGCAACCGGCATGATCGCCTTTCGCGCCGGGCATGTTCCTGCCACCGGTCAGGCGGTGACGGCCGGCTACGAATTCGACGTTCCTGTGCGGTTTGATACGGACAGGCTTGAGGTTGATCTAGCCTCTTTTGATGCGGGTGAAATTCCCTCCATTCCCCTTGTTGAAATCGTCATCTGATCACATCAGGAGGACAGTTCCTTGCGCACCATTCCGCCTGCCCTTGCCGCCGAGCTTGCCTCGGGTGCGACCACGCTTTGCCGTTGCTGGAAAGCCATCCGGCGTGATGGGACCATTCTGGGCTTCACCGATCATGACCGTGACCTGAGTTTTTCAGCTGTCATATTCCAGGCCCAGTCTGGCCTTGAAGCCACCGAAGCAGAAGCCTCGCTTGGGCTTGCCGTGGGTGGTGCCGAAATTACCGGCGCCTTGATGGCCGATGCGATCCGTGAGGAGGATATCGCCGCCGGCCTCTGGGATTTCGCCACAGTGGAAACCTGGCTGGTGGACTGGCGTGACGTGACCCGGCGTCTGCTGCTCGATACCGGGCACATCGGCGAGATACGCCGCGAGGGTGAGCGCTTTACGGCAGAGGTGCGCAGTCTGGCGCATGTCTTCGATCAGGTGCAGGGGCGGCGCTATGAAGCGCAATGTGATGCGGCATTGGGTGATGCGCGTTGCGGGCTTGATCTTTCATTGCCATCCCGGCGCACTGGAATCACTGTTGTGATACTTACAGGACCTGCCAGTTTCAGTTTTGTCAGCCAGACCAGCTTTGCCGCTGGAGTTTTCACGGGCGGCATGGTCGCCAGAACGGCAGGTGCCTCATCAAGCTGGAACGCGCCTGTCATGGGCCATGTACGGATCGGCAGTCATGACCAGATCACGCTGTGGGCGCCACCGCCGTCACCGCTGATTGTGGGACAGCAACTGACCTTGACTGTGGGGTGCAACAAGCATTTTGCAACCTGCCGGGACCGTTTCGGCAATGCGGCGCGGTTTCAGGGTTTTCCGCATATTCCCGGCAATGATTTTGCCATGTCCTATGTCAGGCAGGGTGAGGCCGGGTTGGATGGCGGGCCACTGAAATGAGCCGTGCAGCGCAGATTGTAAACTTTGCCCGCAACTGGATCGGCACGCCCTATCAGCATCAGGCATCGCTTTCTGCTGTGGGCTGTGATTGCCTCGGACTGATCCGCGGTGTCTGGCGTGGGCTTTATGGGTCTGAACCATTTATGCCTCCGCCTTATTCTGCCGACTGGGCCGAGGCGACTGGCGAGGAAACGCTGGCTGAGGCGGCGCGCCATCACATGCAAGAGATTTCGCTGGCAGTCGCCAGTGCCGGCGATGTGGTGATGTTTCGCTGGCGGGACAATCTGCCTGCCAAACATTGCGGCATTCTTACAGGCCCGGATAGCATGGTGCATGCCCACGACGGGGCCTGTGTCAGCGAAGTGAGCATAGGCCTTTGGTGGAAGCGGCACAGGGCCTATGCCTTCCGGTTTCCGGACAGTCCGTAACACCCACTCCTTCGTTCCCGTTCATTCCGCTATTTGAAGGTTGATGCTCCCATGGCCACGCTTGTGCTTCAGACAGTTGGGTCAGCCCTCGGCAATCTGGTGGGCGGACCCGTTGGAGGTGCTATCGGCAGTGCCATCGGGTCCAGTATCGGCTCGGTGGTGGATCAATCCGCAGGTGGGTTGTTGCGATCAGGCGGTGGACGGCGCTTTACGCAGGGGCCTCGCCTCAAGGATCTCGATGGCATTAGCGCCACCGAGGGCGCTGCCATCCCGCGCCTTTATGGCCGCGCTCGATTGGGTGGTCAGATCATCTGGGCTACACGGTTCGAGGAAGAGGCGGTCTATTCCAGCAGCAAGCCCCGTGGTGGCAAGGGTGGGATCGGGGGAGCCGGAGGACGCAGCAAGGCCGCCATCGAGGTGTCTTATCGATACCATGCCAATGTCGCCATTGGCCTTTGCGAAGGGCCAGTGGCTTTTGTCCGGCGCGTCTGGGCGGATGGCAAGCTGCTTGATCTGACAACGCTCACCATGCGTGTGCATCGCGGTGATTCCGGGCAGGTGGCCGATCCCCTGATTGTCGCCAAGCAGGGTGCCGGAGCGACACCGGCCTACAATGGCCTTGCCTATGTTGTGTTCGAGCGTCTGGCGCTTGAGGGCTTTGGCAACCGGTTGCCGCAGTTCACCTTCGAGGTGGTGCGCCCCGTCCATGGCCTTTGTGACCGTATCCGCGCCATCAATGTCATCCCCGGCGCGGGCGAGTATGTCTATGAACCCGCTGGAGTGGCAACACTTGGCGCGCTGGGCGCATCGTCGCTGCCAAATCGCTCGCAACTGACGCATGAGACGAACTGGCATGCCTCGATGGATGCCTTGCAGGCGCTCTGCCCAAACCTCCTTAATGTGGCGCTGGTCGTTTCGTGGTTCGGTGATGATCTCAGGGCTGGCCATTGCGCCATCCGGCCAAAGACCGAGCTCGGCTCGATTGATGGCAAACCGCATGTCTGGAGTGTGGCCGGCCTGACGCGGGGGACAGCACAACAGGTTTCACTCGCTGATGGCAAACCGGCATATGGTGGCACACCGTCCGATGGTGCCGTGGTACGTGCCATGCGCGACCTGAAGCGGCGCGGATTGAATGTTACGCTCTATCCCTTCGTGATGATGGACATAGGGGCAGGAAACACGCTGCCTGATCCATGGACAGGTTCAGTTGGGCAGCCTGCCTATCAACCGGCGTATCCCTGGCGTGGGCGAATGAGCTGCTATCCTGCACCGGGCAGGGCGGGAACTGTGGACAGCACCGCTGCGGCGGACACGCAGATTGCAGCATTGGCTGGCACCTGCCTTGCCACGCATTTTGCGGTCAGTGGCGACGGGGTGATCTACACCGGACCAGCAGAGTGGACATTGCGCCGGCAGGTCCTGCACATGGCAGCCCTTGCACAGGCCGCCGGTGGTGTGGAAGCGTTCGTGCTGGCCTCCGAACTCATTGGTCTGACGCGGGTTCGCGGTGCAGGTGCGGTTAATCCAGCCGTTGCTGCCCTCAAGGCGCTGGCTGGCGATGTACGTTCGATGGTGGGATCAGCAACCAGGCTCACCTACGGCGCGGACTGGACGGAGTATGGTGACGAGGTGCGCAGTGGCGGCACCGATGTGCGCTTTCCATTGGACCCGTTGTGGGCTGATCCGGCTATAGATGCGGTGGCCATCGACTGGTATCCGCCGGTCACGGACTGGCGTGATGGTGACACGCATATCGACGCCAACCTGTTTGACGGCCCGCATGACAAGACAATGTTTGCAACTGGCATTGATGCGGGCGAGGCCTACGACTGGTACTATGCCTCTGACGCCGACAGACTGGCGCAAAACCGCCTTGCCATCAGCGATGGGGCTTATGGCAAGCCATGGATTTACCGTCCGAAGGATTTGCTTAACTGGTGGTCACAGCCACACCATGCGCGGGCAGGCGGTATGGAAAATGCTGTTCCAACGGCATGGGTCCCCGCTTCCAAGCCGATTTGGTTGCTGGAGGTGGGCTGTCCGGCGGTGGATCGTGGCGGCAACGGGCCCAATGTCTTTCCTGATCCGAAATCGGCTGAATCGGCCATCCCGCCCTTCTCGCGTGGTATGCGGGACGATCTGGTGCAGGCGCGTCATCTGATCGCGACGCTGGATCATTTCGAGCCGCTATCTGGGGCATTTGTACCGTCGGCCAATCCTGTGGCCACAAGCTATGCCGGGCGTATGGTTGATCCCGACAGGTTGTATCTCTGGGCTTGGGATGCGAGGCCCTTCCCGGCGTTTCCACATCACGGCGACCTGTGGGGAGATGCCGCGAATTTCATTACGGGCCATTGGCTGAATGGTCGCCTTGAAGGCATGCCGGTTGATGCTCTGATCGAAAAGATCCTGTCAGACCATGGGCATGATGCGCCCGCAGTGCTGGCTGTTGATGGCTTTGTAGATGGCTATCTCATTGATCGCCCGTTGTCCGTGCGTTCAGCCCTTGAACCGCTGGCTGACCTGTTTGGTTTTGATGCCAGCCTGAGGGGTGGGGCATTGCGGTTTCTGCGTCGCTCCGGGCGGTCGCAAGCGACTGTTCCCCTGCCTGGATTGGCACAGATCGGTGAGCGTGACCGGCCTGTCCTGACACGTGCACAGGCAAGTGAGCTGCCTTCATCCCTCACACTGGGCTTTGTGGACGCGGCGTCCGACTACCGGCAGGCTGCCGTAAGGGTTGCAATCAATGATCCTGACAGCCGACGGGACATGGCTATTGAGCTTGGGATCGCGCTTGATCGGTCTCTTGCACGCCATCGCACGGAGGTGATGCTGAACGAAGCGCGTGCGGCGCGTGAAGCGATCAGCTTCGCCTTGCCGCAAAGCTGGATTGAACTCGAAATCGGCGATGTCATCACGCTATCGGAGCGGCGCTACCGCATCCATGGCATGACGGATGGCGCATCGCGGCGTTGCGAGGCGGTTGCGGTTGAACCGTCGCTGTATCTGGGTGCGCCACAGGCGATGTCGTTGGTGCAGGTGCAAGCTCCCCGGCTCGCCGGACCAGCCCTGAGTATCGTGCTAGATCTTCCTGTGGCTGACCGTGAACCAGCTATCCTTCAGTATCTCGCCGTCACGGCTGATCCCTGGCCTGGAGCTTATACTGTCTGGCGATCCGGGGACGGTAGCAGTTTCGAGCCTTTCGAAAGAGCTGTGACCAGAGCCATTGTTGGAATTACGCTCTCAAGTCTTCCAGCGGGACCGATCTGGCGCTCTGACCGTTTCGGATCAGTCGATGTCAGGCTGTCGCATGGAACGCTGCAATCCATCAGCAAACAGGCTGCCCTTGCGGGGCAGAATCTGATCGCGATCGGATCTCCGATCAATGGCTGGGAGGTGTTGTCCTTCCAGACTGCGACCTTGCTGGGCGCGAACCACTGGCGGTTGTCAGGCCTGCTGCGCGGGCTTGGTGGCTCTGAGGCACTGGCCTTCGTCATCAAGGCAGCGGGCAGTCAGGTGGTTATGCTTAATGGTGCCCTTGTGCCTCTGGCAACGGGCACTGAACTGTTTGGCCGCGCCATTCAATATCGCCTTTCACCCGAAGGACGCGACCATGCTGATGCGCTGGCCACCTCCTTTGAGGCAACGGCGGGTGCATCGGCCCTGCTGCCGCTGCCGCCCTGCCGTCTGAAGGCGCATCGCAATGCTTCCGGTATTGTCCTCACGTGGTTGCGCCGTGCCCGCTTTGGTGGTGACAGCTGGGACCTGGCAGAGGTGCCGCTGGCCGAGGATAGCGAGGCCTATGCGGTCGAGGTCCTGTCGGGAGCGATCATCAAGCGTCGTTTCACTGTCACCCAGCCGACCGTCATTTATTCCACACCCGACGAGCTTGCCGATTTTGGTGCTCCTCAACCTGAAATCACCCTGCGCGTTCGGCAAATCAGTCAGGCCGCCGGCCCAGGCATTGCCGCTGAGGCTCTTGTCCGCTTGCAGTGACCGGAACCGATCGACCACCAACCAAGGAGAAAGACCATGATCGAACTCAAATCCGTTCTCGAAAGCCGCACAGTCTGGGCCAATCTTGTCGGACTTATGGCCCTTCTGCTCTCTGTGATGGGCTTCAGCACGGCGGCTTTTGATTCCGGACAGGTCATTGATGCCATTTTGAACATCATCGCTGGCGGCAGTTTTCTGGCCTCAACGGTTTTTCGTGTGATTGCCACCCGCAGAATCATCCGATGATCACGCAAGAGTCCAATCGTTCATGACGAGTTCAGATCGCGCAACGGAAAAGACAGTCATGATGCGCGGTCTGTTTTCATTGGTGATGGTTTGGGGCTTGATGGGCGGAATTGCGCCTGTATTCGCGCAGCAGACCTGTTTTTCAGCGGATGACACCCGTGATCAAGTTGACAAGCACGGTCTCGTATCGTTGCACGATGTCGTGCGTTCCGTGCGTGGGGGCAGTCGGTCTGATCTGATTTCCGCACGGTTGTGCGAGACGAATGGCAATCTGGTGTATATGATCGCTTTGCTGGATCGTAACGGCAAGCTCATGCGAATGACGCTTGACGCCCGTTCCGGCAATGTGATCAACCACCGCTGAAGCCGAGTTTTCCATGCGCCTGCTCGTTATCGAGGACGACCGAGACCTCAACCGCCAGCTTGTTACAGCTCTTGAAAATGCCGGATATGCCGTCGACCGTGCCTATGATGGCGAGGAGGGGCATTTTCTGGGTGATACCGAACCTTATGACGGTGTCGTGCTGGATATCGGCCTGCCCAAGATGGACGGCATTACCGTGCTGGAAAAATGGCGCGCCGATGGCCGCAAGATGCCCGTACTGATTCTGACGGCGCGGGATCGCTGGAGCGACAAGGTGCAGGGCTTTGATGCTGGCGCGGATGATTATGTCGCCAAACCTTTCCACATGGAAGAAATTCTGGCCCGGTTGCGCGCCCTGCTTCGGCGTGCCACCGGCCACGCCAAGAATGAGCTTGTCTGCGGTCCTGTGACTGTCGATACCCGTTCAAGCCGCGTCGTTGTCGATGGCAATGCGATAAAGCTGACATCCCATGAATATCGCCTGTTGTCCTATCTGATGCATCACCAGGGCCGCGTGGTTTCGCGTACTGAACTGGTGGAGCATCTTTATGATCAGGACTTTGATCGCGACAGCAACACCATCGAGGTTTTTGTCGGCAGGTTGCGCAAGAAGCTGGATGTCGACGTGATCCAGACCGTGCGGGGCCTTGGCTATCTGGCTGCACCGCCCGAGCCTGTGAAGAGCAAGTAGCATGTTCTCTGGTCTGCGCCGCAAAGGGCCGATGTCCATTGCGGCGCGGCTGGTGCTATCAGCCATCTTTTTCAGCGCTATCTTGCTGCTTATCGCCGGACTGGTGCTTTCCACCATCTACCGCCGCACGACGGAATTCGCCTTTGACGAGCGGTTGAATGTCTATCTGAAGGCGCTGGTTGCGGATGTTGCCTCTTTTGGCGAAAGCGACCGTACAGAACCGGGAAACCTTGGTGAGCCACGCTTTGAACTGCCGTTTTCCGGCTGGTATTGGCAGATAGGTCGCATAGATACGGAACGTGACAGCGAGCAGTCGCTGCGAACCTCGAAATCGCTTTTTGCCTCGAAACTGCCGCGGCTGACCGAGGCAGGGTTGAAGACGCGCGCTGACGGTTTGTCCGAAGGATATGTGAGCGGGCCGGGGGAGAAATCGGTTCGCGTGATCGAGCGCATCATCGATCTGGGGGATGATGGCCGCTACATCGTAGCTATCGCCGGTGACCCCGAAGAGGTGATCCGCGATATTCGCCAGTTCAATCTGGCATTGCTGATTGCCTTTGTCATCCTTGGTCTGGCGCTTGCTGCGGTCAGTCTTGTGCAGGTGCGGTTCGGACTGGGACCACTGGTCAATCTGCGCGGTGCACTGGGCCAGATTCGCCGTGGCGAGGCACAACGCATCGAAGGGGCGTTTCCCAACGAGATTGCTCCATTGGCCGAAGAACTGAACCTGATGGTGGATGCCAATCACGAGATCATCGAGCGGGCCCGCACTCATGTGGGAAACCTTGCCCATGCCCTGAAAACGCCCATCAGCGTGATCGTCAACGAGGCGGAAGCGGAGAATTCCCCGCTTTCTGAAAAGGTGCGCGAACAGACGCAGATCATGCGCGATCAGGTACAGTACTATCTCGACCGGGCCCGTGCTGCCGCCCGTGCCGCCGCTGTGGGCACCGTGACCGATGTGGAACCGGTTGTGGCCAGCATGGTGCGCACCTTCACCAAGGTGTGTCAGCGGCGTGGCATCGTGTTTTCATCCGCTGTGTCTGATGGTGCGCGCTTCAGGGGTGAAAAGCAGGATCTTGAGGAAATGCTGGGCAATCTCATCGACAATGCCGGCAAATGGGCTGCCGGTCATGTGCAGATCGGCGTGGAACGCGGTGAAGATATCGCTCCTGAGCGGCCTTCGCTTGTTTTTACCATAGATGATGACGGCCCTGGCCTTCCGGCTGACAAGCGGGCAGAGGCGACGCGGCGCGGTCGACGGCTGGATGAAACAAGGCCTGGCTCCGGGCTTGGACTGTCCATCGTGGTTGATCTGGCACAACTCTATGGCGGCTCGTTCGTGCTTGACGACTCGCCCCTGGGTGGCTTGCGTGCAAGGCTGATATTGCCTGCCGTGATCGTGTAGACGTGAGACAATCAGACCAATGACGCCAACGCTGCAATACCCTATTGAAGTCTCATGACGTTCTGGATCATCGTTGCTGGTCTCACGGGCCTGACGTGCCTTGCGCTGCTTGGTACGCTTGTGCGTCGTGCTACCCTGCAAAGCGATCACGACCGGGCTTTTTATGAGGCGCAGATCGCTGAAATCGACCGCCAGCAACGCCTGCACCTGATTGGTGATGGCGAAGCAGAATCGGCGCGCGTGGAAGCAGCAAGGCGTCTGCTGAATGCCCCATCGTCGACAGGCGCAGAATCCGATGGTCAGGGCGCCAGGCGCGTTGGTGCCATTGCCATCCTCGTGCTTGTGCCGTTGATTGCCCTGCCGCTGTATCTGTTGCGTGGAAAACCCGATATGCCGTCCTTTCCGCTCGCGGCCCGCAAGGCTGATCCCGCCGTTGCGGCGCAAAGCCTGAATGTTGAATCCGCCTTGAGTCAGATCGAGATGCACCTCGCCAAAAATCCGGACGATGGTCGAGGGTTCGAGGTGGTTGCCCCGATCTATCTGCGCACGGGCAGGCATGCTGATGCGATCAACGCCTATGCGCAGTCCTTGCGACTTCTGGGGGCAACTGCTGAACGGCACGCCAATCTTGGCGAAGCGCGGGTTTTTGCCCGCAATGGTACTGTATCAACCGAGGCTGCGACAGATTTCGAGGCCGCAATGGCGCTGGATGCCAAGCATGTGAAGGCGCGGTTTTTTCTGGCTTTAGCCGCTGACCAGAATGGTGACAGGTCGCGCGCTGTCTCCCTCCTCACAAGTCTGCGTGATGACCTGCCTGAGGGCGGGTTGAAAGCCGAGATCATGACGCAACTGAAAGCCATGACAGAGATGCCTACCGGAGGATCCACGATTGCGGCATTGCCCCAGAACGAACAGGTTGCTGTCATACGCTCCATGGTCGAGGGCTTGGCTACGCGGTTGGCTACGACCGGTGGCAGCGCTGAGGAATGGGCCCGGCTTATCCGTGCCCTGACCGTGCTGGGTGAGAAGGACCGGGCTGCGCTCATACTCGCAGAGGCGCGTCAGAAATTTTCCGCAGAGCCGATGCATCTGCGTCAGCTTGAAGAGGCTGCAAAGGCTGAATGATGAGTGCTGCTGAATGACACGCAAACAACGCCGTTTTACTGTCATCGGACTGGCCGGACTGGTGCTTGCACTGGCCGCCGGGCTGGTACTCTATGCCCTGCGCGATAACGTCGCCTTCTTCCGCACGCCGACCGACATTGCCGAACAGAAGGTGCAACCTGGCCAGCGTTTTCGGCTTGGTGGCCTGGTAGACAGCGGCACCGTCAACAAGGGCGTGGGAGATCGTGTGGCTTTTGCCGTCTCTGACGGCAAGGCGACGGTGAGGGTCAGTTATATTGGCATATTGCCTGATCTTTTCCGCGAGGGTCAGGGCGTAGTGGCCGAAGGAAGCCTGCAAGCCGATGGCACTTTCAAGGCTGACACGGTTCTGGCCAAGCATGATGAAACCTACATGCCGCGCGAAGTGGCGGATGCCCTGAAGAAACAGGGCGTCTGGAAGGAGGGGAGCCCTGCTCCCAAAAAACCATGATTGTTGAAGTGGGACATTTTGCACTTGTTTTGGCACTGGCGGTAGCCACCGTGCAGTGGCTTGTCCCGTGGGTCGGCGTGCGGCGTGGCGATGCCATGCTGATGCAGCTGGCTGACAGGGCTGCTTTGCTTCAGTTCCTGCTTCTGGGCATATCCTTCGCCTGTCTCACCAACGCCTATCTCGGGTCGGATTTTTCGGTAAGGAATGTCTTTGAGAATTCCCATTCGCTGAAGCCACTGATCTACAAGTTGAGCGGCGTCTGGGGCAATCATGAAGGGTCAATGCTGCTGTGGATATTGATCCTGGCGTTGTCAGGCGCTGCGGTTGCTGCCTTCGGGCAGGGCATTCCGCCGCGTCTGCGGGCGCTCGTGCTGAGCGTTCAGGCCAGTGTCGGCATTGCCTTCCTGCTGTTTATCATCCTCACCTCCAATCCTTTTGACCGGCTGTTTCCTGTGCCGTTCGAGGGGCGGGACTTGAACCCGCTGTTGCAGGACCTTGGCCTGGCGATCCATCCGCCGCTGCTCTACGTCGGATATGTCGGATTATCTGTGGCCTTCTCCTTCGCCATCGCGGCCTTGATAGACGGGCGCGTCGATGCTGCCTGGGCACGATTTGCACGGCCGTGGATTTTGGTGGCCTGGGTTTTTCTGACCCTTGGCATCGCCATGGGGTCCTATTGGGCATATTACGAGCTGGGCTGGGGCGGCTGGTGGTTCTGGGATCCGGTCGAGAACGCCTCGTTGATGCCATGGCTGGCGGCGACTGCCCTGCTGCATTCTGTCATCGTGATGGAAAAGCGCGGCGCGCTGAAAGTCTGGACCATCCTGCTGGCAATCCTCGCCTTCTCGCTCTCGCTGCTTGGCACCTTCATCGTGCGGTCCGGCGTCCTGACATCGGTGCATTCCTTCGCAAGCGATCCCGCACGAGGCGTGGTTATCCTTGCCATACTCTGCCTTTTCATCGGAGGCTCGCTGGCGCTTTTTGCCTGGCGTGCGCCTGTGTTGCAGCAAGGCGGCTTGTTCGCGCCCATCAGCCGCGAGGGGGCGCTGGTCTTCAACAACCTGTTCCTGTCCGCCAGTTGTCTTTCGGTGCTGGTCGGTACGCTCTATCCGCTGGCTCTCGAAGCCTGGGATGGATCCAAGATTTCCGTTGGACCGCCGTTCTTCAATGCGGTGTTCATTCCCCTCACCTTGCCGCTGGTTCTCGCCATGCCGTTTGGCCAGCAGCTTGCCTGGAAGCGTGGTGATCTCGGCGCTGTGGCGCAACGCCTCATGGTGGCCATGGGCATTGGCGTGCTGGCGGCACTCGGCCTGTTTGCCATGCAGGGCGGGCAGGGTGCGCTCGCTCCACTGGGCGTCGGCATAGGCTTGTTCGTGGTGGCCGGTTCCATCAGCGAGATTGTTACCCGTGCCGGGCGCAATACCGGTGGGTTTGGTGGCGGAGGACTTTCTCTCTTTCTGCGCAAGGCCATCGGTCTGCCCGTCTCGGCATGGGGGTCCGCCATCGCCCATGCAGGTGTTGGCGTAATGATCCTGGGCGTTGCCTCCACGGCTTACGAGGTGGAGCGCATTGCCAATGTGCGTAGCGGAGAAGTGCTGCAGCTCGGTGCCTATGAGCTGGTGCTGACCGATGTGCAGCGCCGTCAGGGTCCGAACTATGTGGACACCGTTGCATTGTTTGACGTGCGCAAAGGTGGCGTGCTTGAAGACAGGATCGAGCCAGCCAAGCGCATCTATACTGCACGTCAGATGCCCACTACCGAGGTTGCGCGCCTGACGCGCAATTTCGGGCAAGTCTACGTCGCTTTAGGCGAAAGCAGCGAAAGTGGGGTGGTGCCGGTGCGCGCCTACTGGAAGCCGTTCGTGCTGTTTATCTGGCTGGGTGCCGTGTTGATGGCGCTGGGAGGCGTGTTGTCTTTGTCAGAGCGCCGCGTGCGCGTTGGTGCGCCGATGCCGGCCCGGTCGGTGCGGGCGTGAGGGCGTTTTTGCACAGGCTTTGTGCGTCCTTCGAGGCTTCGCTACGCTGCGCACCTCAGGATGAGGAGTATTGTGCAAGGCACCGATTTCCTCATCCTGAGGTGCGCAGCGTAGCG
>JANMLW010000006.1:0-12377 GCA_031372765.1 Hyphomicrobiales bacterium | reverse complement strand
GTGCGTTCGTTGGAAATTTCGGTTTCGGTCAGGCCTGCGTCAAGAATGGCCTGATCCATCGCCACATGGTTCCATGCTGATCCACCACCATGGAAGCGCATGGCGCGCCGGTCCACAACAGTTGCGGGATCCAGCGTCGGGCGCCCCGATACCTGCGAGCGAAAACCGCGCTCGACAAAGCTGGCTTCCGGGCGAATGCCGGATTTTGCTTCCTGCAAGGAGGCAAGAACCTCGGTCTGGTTGTTGCCGATGGAGGAGACAATCCCCATGCCTGTGACTACGACGCGGCGCATGGCGTATTCCTTTGTGAATTGGTTCAAGATGTTCTGATCAGGTTGTGCGCAAATTCAGGCGACAAGACAACTCAGGAGGCTTTTTCTTTCGCCAGACCGACTTTCAGGTCGGTGGCGAAATAGATAGTCTGGCCATCGGCCTTCAGCCAGCCGTCAGCGATGCCCAGCACCAGACGCCCGCGCATGACGCGCTTGAAATCAATGCCGTATTCCACAAGCTTTGTGTTGGGCGTCACCATGCCCTTGAACTTTACTTCACCGGTTGAGAGCGCCATGCCGTAGCCCGGCTCGCCAAGCCAGCCCAGAAAAAAACCTGTCAACTGCCACATCGCATCAAGACCGAGACAGCCCGGCATGATCGGGTTGCCCTGAAAATGGCAGGGAAAGAACCAGAGGTCCGGCCTTATGTCGAGTTCCGCGCGGATCATGCCCTTGCCATTGGGGCCACCATCCTCCGAGATTGCGGTGATGCGGTCAAACATCAGCATCGGCGGCAGCGGTAACTGCGCATTGCCGGGACCAAACAGCTCGCCACGCCCGCAGGCCAGAAGATCATCCATGGAATAACTGGTGCGGCGCTCGGTCATCTTTGTCTCAGCCCCTTGATTTTGATTTCTTGTTTGGCCAGTCAGCTTATTTGACCAGTCTTGGCCCGGCCTGCACCGGCCGCTCGTTCTCGGACATGATGCCAAGACGGCGGGCCACCTCGGTATAGGCCTCGATGAGGCCGCCCATGTCGCGGCGGAAACGGTCCTTGTCCATCTTGTCGTTGGACTTGATATCCCACAAACGGCACGAATCAGGGCTAATCTCGTCAGCCAGCACAATGCGCATCATGTCGCCCTCGAACAGGCGGCCGCACTCGATCTTGAAATCCACAAGGCGAATGCCGACACCCAGGAAGATGCCCGAGAGAAAGTCATTGATGCGGATGGCCAGTGCCATCAGATCGTCGATTTCCTGCGGGTTGGCCCAGCCGAACGCAGTGATGTGTTCCTCGGATACCATCGGATCGTTCAACTCGTCTTTTTTATAGTAGAATTCGATAATCGACCGGGGCAGCTGCATCCCTTCTTCCAGTCCCAACCGCGTCGCCAGCGAACCGGCGGCCACGTTCCGCACCACGATTTCCAGAGGAATGATCTCGACCTCGCGAATCAACTGTTCACGCATGTTCAGCCGCTTGATGAAGTGTGTCGGCACGCCAATGGTGTTGAGATGGGTGAAAATATACTCCGAAATCCGGTTGTTCAGCACGCCTTTGCCGTCGATGACTTCGTGTTTTTTAGCGTTGAAGGCAGTGGCATCGTCCTTGAAATGCTGGATGAGCGTGCCGGGCTCCGGTCCCTCGTAAAGAATCTTGGCTTTACCTTCGTAGATTTTGCGACGACGGGTCATGGGTGCTTTCAAGGTAAAAAGAGAAGAATGAGCACTGCAAGAGCGGTTTTCAGACCCCTAGACCATCAACCGTCGTGGCACAACGGAATTACCCCCGATATGCACAAATCTGACGGGATGGCTGAACTGTCACGTTGATTTGCCTTTCCCGGCCCCATATATGCCAGACAACACCTGAAGCACCCCGGAGCACTGACATGAGCGGTATTGATCAACGCAAGGACGCAGCCGAGAAGAAATACGCCCATGACGAGGAACTGACCTTCAAGGCCAATGCCCGTCGGGCCAAATTGCTTGGCCTGTGGACAGCTGAACAACTCGGCAAATCAGGCGATGAGGCCGCAGCCTATGCCAAAAGTGTTGTTATGGCAGATTTCGAGGAAGCGGGCGACGAGGACGTGTTTCGCAAGATTCGCACTGACCTGAATGCAGGCGGCAAAACGGACGTTTCCGATCATGTCATTCGCCGCACCATGGATGAACTGCTGGCCACCGCCATCGATCAGGTGAAGGCCGGAACCTGATCGGTTGCCGGGTGGCATTTCAGATAGCCCCTCCCCATCCTGAAAAGTGTGCAGCGAAGCCGCGTCGAAAAACGCACAATGGATATTCAGTCTTGGTGATTCCCTCGCGTCCACCATCTGTTCCTGACTGACGGTACGCCCTGATACTTCACTGCAAGACGGGCATCACCAAACCCTTCCTTGCGCACCACGCTTTCAGCGTGTTGTGCAACAGGCAGGCAATCGTCATGGGTCCAACGCCGCCTGGCACCGGCGTGAGCGCGCCCGCAATCGCTGCACATTCGGCAAAGGCGACATCGCCGACCAGACGCGTTTTTCCAGCCTCTGAACCCGGCACACGGTTGATGCCGACATCGATGATGATGGCACCGGGCTTGATCCAGTCCGCCCGGATCATCTCGGGGCGACCGACCGCAGCCACTAGAATATCAGCCGTGCGGCACAACCCCGGCAAATCGCGTGTTCTGGAATGCGCGATGGTAACGGTGCAACTTTCAGCCAGCAACAGCTGCGCCATAGGCTTGCCCACGATGTTGGAGCGACCGACCACCACGGCATGCAGGCCCGCAAGGTTGGGCTGCACCGATTTCAGCAGCATCATGGAGCCCAACGGTGTGCAGGGCACCAGCGCATCCTGCCCGGTGGCGAGGCGCCCGGCATTGACGGGGTGAAAGCCGTCCACATCCTTGGTGGGGTCGATGGTCTCGATGACACGGTCCGCCGTGATATGCGCTGGCAGTGGCAGTTGCACCAGAATGCCATCAACGGCAGGATCGGCGTTAAGGTGCCTCACCAGCGCCAGCAGATCGATCTCCGACACTGTGTCCGCCAATCGGTGCTCGATAGAGCGCATGCCCGCCTCAGCCGTGCGTTTGCCCTTGTTGCGCACATAAACATGGCTGGCGGGATCATCCCCCACCAGCACGACAGCAAGGCCGGGCGCGTCGTGGCCTGCCGCTACAAAACCGCTGACCGCAGCGCCAATTTTCTGGCGAAGCTGCTCGGAAAAGCCATTTCCATCGATCAGTCGGGATTGCAGTGAAGACATGACGCACCGTTGTGGAGGAAAGTTCACGCGGAGTTTCGGCTGATCGCGCGGGAAAAGCAACCGGCCACAGATCACAACCATGCTGAATCAACCGGAAACAACCAAGCCTAACGGTTCTTTAAGGCTGCTTGCGTAGAAGTGGAGCCTGTTCTTGTAAGCGTTCCTGTTGCCATCATCTGATGCGCTTCGGGATAGTTCTGGAGTGCGTCATGGATATCGCCACCGCAGTAGGCCTGGTTTTTGGCTTTGGCACGCTGATCGGCCTCATCATGATCGATGGCGGTAATTTCGCGCAGTACTGGGACAAGCACGCCTTCATCGTCATCTTCGGGGGCTCGCTAGCCGTCACCATGATCCGCTTTCCGTTCGGCGCCATCGCCCACGGGGTGCCCATGGGCATGAAGTTCGTCTTCCAGATGCGCAAGATGTATCCCCGTGACCTGATCGAGGAAATCACGCGGGTGGCGGAGGTTGTGCGTAAATCCGGCCCCATCGCGCTGGAAAACGTGCAGGTCGATGACCCCTTTCTGGCGCAAGGCATCCGTTACATCGCCGATGGCTACGATCCCGAATTCATCCGCGGAGCGCTGGAACGTGACCGCGACATGTTCCTCACCCATCTTGACGAAGGCCAGAAGATTTACCGGTCCGTGGGCGATTGCGCACCGGCCTGGGGCATGATCGGCACGCTCATCGGCATGGTCAACATGTTCGCCAACATGGAAGACCCCTCAAAGCTCGGGCCTTTCATGGCTGTGGCGCTTCTGGCCACGCTTTACGGCGCGCTGGTGGGCAACCTCATTTGTCTGCCCATTGCTGACAAATTGCACCTGAAGCTCGACGAGGAGGAAATCTCCAGAACGTTGATCATCGACGGCATTTTGCAGATCCGCGATGCCAAGAGCCCGACAATCGTGCGCGAGATGCTGCTGGCCTACCTGCCGGAGCATCAACGCGCCGAAATGGCCGAGGCAGGGGCGTAATGGCGCGCAAGAAAGGGCATGCGGGCGGTCACGGCTGGTTCGTGACCTTTGCCGACCTCATGGCGCTGCTGATGAGCTTTTTTGTCATGCTTGTGGCAATGTCGTCCCAGAACAAGGAAAAGATGCAGATTGTGGCAGGTTCCATGCGCGATGCCTTTGGTACGCAAAAGGAAAACCGGCTTGAGGGCATCGTGGAGATGAACGGTATTCCGTACAAACCCAAGCTCAAGAACGTCCAGAATTTGCCAACGGAATTTGGCTCGGACTTCACGGCTCCTGCCCCGTTCGATAACCGCATCGACGGCCTGAAACTGGCTCTTGCCGACCGCAAGTTTGCCCTCGCCGCCGCATCCCTGCGTCAGGCCTTGCAGGACAACCCCGAGATCGCCGAAATTTCCAAGAATGTCATCATCGAGGAAACCAAGGACGGTCTCGATATCCAGATCGTCGATCAGGACGGGCGATCGATGTTCGCCGATGGATCAAAATTTCCCTATGAGCGGACCCGCAAATTGCTTGAAACGCTCGCACCGCAATTACGCCGCCTGTCAAACCGGGTGCGCATCTCCGGTCACACATCTGCTAACCGCTCTGCCAGCCGCCCCAATGCCGCAGCCTGGGATATTTCCACCGGACGCGCTCTCGCGGTACGGGATGTGCTGGCTGCCTCGGGCGTGCCGGATGACCGCTTCTATGCTGTTTTGGGCAAGGCCGACACCGATCCACTGTTTGCCGATGATCCATCCATGGCCGCCAACCGCCGCATTTCCATCCTCGTTATGCGCGAAGCCCCGGTTGTGCCGGTTCACACCAAACCTTAGCTGGGGGGTCCAGCAGATCGAGGAAATCCGCTCTGGCGTGGCTTGATCATCCTTCCGCATGACGCTGCGGCTTTGCCTTGCGCTTCAAAGTTTCCAGATCATCCCGTTCGCGCGGCGTGTTGCGCATCAGTTGATCTTTGCCAGGCTGATACTGCGGGGGAACCGGTACATCCACGCCGTACCAGGCGGCAGCGCGCAGGGTGAAGCCTGGGTCGACAAGGTGGGGCCTTGCAAGCGCGACCAGATCAGCCCGGCCTGCCGCCACCAACGTATTGATCTGGTCGGCTGTGGTAATGTTGCCCACGCACATGGTGGCGACATGTGCCTCGTTGCGGATCTGATCTGAAAACGGCGTTTGGTACATGCGGCCATAAGTGGGACGCGAGCGTGTCGTCGTCTGGCCTGTCGACACATCGACCAGATCGCAGCCTTGCGCCGCAAAGGCGCGGGCGATGGCAACGGAATCATCGTTGGTGATGCCGCCTTCCGCCCAGTCCGTGGCCGAGATTCGTACCGACATCGGTTTTGCCGCAGGCCATGCAGCCCGCATCGCCTGAAATACCTCAAGCGGAAAGCGCAGGCGGTTTTCAAGCGAGCCGCCATAATCATCCAGCCGGTGGTTGGTAAGGGGAGAGAGGAACGAGGCGAGAAGATAACCATGGGCGGCATGCATCTCGATCATGTCAAAGCCGACGCGGATGGCTCTCTCGACAGCAGAAACAAAATCCGCCCTTACCGCCAGCATATCCGCCGGTGTCATTTCCCGCGGTATCTGGCTGCCCGGATGATACGGCAAGGGCGAAGCCGAAAGGATGGGCCAGGCGCCCGTTTCGAGCGGCCGGTCCATGCCATCCCACATCAGTTTGCTCGCCCCTTTGCGTCCCGCATGCCCAATCTGCAGGCAGATTTTTGCCGCTGATCTGACATGTACAAAATCCACGATCCGCGACCATTCCACTTCCTGTGCGTCGGAATAAATCCCGGTGCAGCCCGGCGTGATGCGGGCATCAGCCGAGACACAGGTCATCTCGGTGAAGATCAGTCCCGCGCCGCCCACGGCACGCGCTCCGTAATGCATGAGATGGAAGTCATTGGGCATGCCGTCTGTTGCCGAGTAGAGGCACATCGGGGACAACACGGCACGGTTCTGCACCGTCATGCCCCGCAATTTGAAAGGCTGGAACATTGGCACGGCGGGCGTGGAATCCCCAAGCAGGCGTGCATCGCTGCCCAGTTCTGCGGCTACAACCCTGTCTATGCCCGCCACGAAAGCGGGGGCACGCAGGGCCAGATTGTCATAGGTGATCGCCTTGGAGCGCGTCATCAGACCAAAGGCAAAGCGCGTGGGGTGAAAATCCCAGAAGCGCTCAAGATGCTCGAACCAGACAAGGCTGACATCAGCGGCATGCTGGGTCTTTTCCACCTCCTCGCGGCGGGTGGTCTCGAAACATGAAAGGGCATCAGCGACAATGAGCCCCTTGTTGCGGAAGGCCTGATGGAGATGGATGGCATCCTCCATCGCGAGTTTGGTGCCTGAGCCGATGGAGAAATGCGCCGTTGCCTTGGCATCGCCAATGAGGACGATGTTGTCCTTCACCCAGCGCTCGCAACGCACCATGGGGAACTGCCGCCAGAGCGAACGATTGGTCACCAGACGGTGCCCCTGCAACTCTTCGGCGAAGACTTGCTCCATGAATGCTGCGGATTGCGCTTCGCTCATGGTTTCCAGACCAGCGCGGGCAAAGGTTTCCGGATCTGTTTCCAGTACCCAGGTCGATTGACCAGGCTCGTACTGATAGCAATGGGCGATAAAAACGCCTTCGGGACGCTTCTTGAAGTAGAATGTGAAGGCATCGAACCCGCGTGTCGATCCCATCCAGGCAAAGCGGTTGGGACGCAGATCCACAGATGGCTTGAAATGCTCCCTGTAGGTTTCGCGGACTAGGCTGTTGATACCGTCGCAGGCAACAACAAGATCATAGTCCCGCGAGAGTCTGGCAACGTCATCAAAACTGGTCTCGAACACGAGATTGACGCCGAGCGCTTTGGCGCGCTGCTGCAGCAGCATCAGGAGAGTGCGGCGCGAGCAGCCACAAAAGCCATTGCCGCCCACCCGGTGAACCGTATCCTTGAAGTGAATCTCGACATCATCCCAATAGGCAAAGCTGGCGCGGATGGCTTCGTAGCTGGGCATGTCTGCAGCCTTGAACATATCCAGGGTCTGATCGGAGAACACAACGCCGAAGCCAAAGGTGTCATCCGCCTTGTTGCGCTCGATGACCGTGATGTCCAGCTCCGGCCAGTCGCGTTTCATCAGCAATGCAAAATAGAGACCTGCCGGTCCGCCCCCTGCCACTGCGATGCGCATGATCATCTCCCGCTTTCGCAATATAGTTTAGGCTTAAAATAATTTGTGACAACGGGGGTAAGACATCTTGCCGCGCAATTATTTCAAACCTAAACTAAATTCATTGGCGACAAAGCAGAGGAGATGCCGGTGTCACTCGCTGGCCGACATGCAGTGGTTACGGGGGGTGGCCGGGGCATTGGCCGCGCTGTTGCACATGCCCTCGTTGCGGCGGGTGCTACGGTCACGGTTATCGGCCGCACCGAGAGCCATCTTGTTGAAGCGGTCGCCTGCGGTGATGCCCATGGCTATCTTATCCTTGATGTGACCGAGGAAACGGCCGTTCTGCATGGCCTGCGCAGGATCGCTGACGGGCGTGGTCCCATAGACATTCTGGTAGCCAATGCGGGAGCAGCCGAAAGTGGCCCCTTTCTGAAAACGGACAGCACCGTTTTTCGCCGCATGCTGGACCTCAACCTGATGGGCGTCGTGCATGCGGCCCATGCGGTTTTGCCGGACATGATCACGCGTGGGCATGGCCGCATCATCGCCATAGCTTCCACGGCAGGCCTCAAGGGCTACGCTTATATCACGGCCTACACGGCCGCAAAACACGCCGTCGTTGGATTCACCAGGGCATTGGCGCTGGAGACTGCGGCGGCCGGGGTGACCGTGAACGCTGTCTGTCCCGGTTATACGCAGACTGATCTCGTTGATGACAGCCTCACGCGCATTGCGGAGAAGACCGGGCGCAGCCGCGAGGCGGCACTGGCTGATCTTCTGAAAGACAAGCCCTTAGGGCGTCTGATCCGGCCCGAGGAAGTGGCGGCTGCCTGTATCTGGCTGGCATCGGATGTTGCCTCTGGCGTGACGGGCACCAGCATAGCCGTTGCGGGGGGTGAGATCTGATGGATCAAACCAATGGATGATCTTGCACAACCACTGGACAGGGAATCGGCTTCCGACTCGCAGCCTGCCAGTCACAAGGCGGAGTTGCGTCTGTGGCTGCGCCTGCTGACCTGTAGCACCCTGATCGAGAATGGCGTGCGCAAGCGTCTGCGGGAAACCTTTGATGTGACCCTGCCGCGGTTCGATCTGATGGCTCAGCTCGACAAGGTGCAGGACGGCATGACACTGGGTGAACTATCCAGACGCATGATGGTCTCCAATGGCAATATCACAGCTATTGTCGATGCGCTGGTTGCGCAAGGATTGCTGCACCGGCAATCAGCACTGCATGACAAGCGGGCACAGATCGTCTCATTGACGGAGACTGGTCGGATGGCATTCGGCACGATGGCCGCTGCCCATGAAAACTGGATAGCGTCTGCCTTTGGTGATCTCACCACTTGGGAGCTTGATCAGTTGATGGACCTGCTGGCGCGCGCAAAACACTCGGCGGCAACAGCCTTTGCCGCAGGAGAGACATGATGCCTAGGGCGGATAACACAACCAACCCGGTCACACTGCAACCGACCGGCTTTCAGCCCCGGCATTTCGCGCTGTCGATTCATGAAAGGGTAGCGACCGTTACCTTGAACAGGCCCGAAAAGAAGAACCCGCTGACCTTTGACAGCTACCGCGAACTCACCGATTTCTTTCACGCCTGCGCCCATGACGATGCCATTACGGCAATTGTGGTGACTGGTGCGGGGGGGAATTTCTGCTCGGGTGGCGACGTGTTCGAGATCATCGGTCCGCTCATTGCCATGGATACCGTGGGTCTGCTTAAATTCACCCGCATGACCGGCGAATTGGTCAAGGCAATGCGTGCGGCACCCCAGCCGATCGTGGCGGCTGTCGATGGCATCTGCGCCGGTGCCGGTGCCATCGTGGCAATGGCTTCCGATCTCAGGCTAGGCACGGAAAACACGAAAGTGGCCTTTCTGTTCAACCGGGTCGGATTGGCCGGTTGCGACATGGGAGCCTGCGCTATCCTGCCCCGCATCATAGGGCAGGGTCGTGCGGCGGAACTGCTCTACACCGGGCGCAGCATGTCAGGGGTCGAGGGTGAACGCTGGGGCTTTTTCAACCGGCTTGTATCATCAGACGGATTGCTGGCCGAGGCGCAGGCCTTGGCGACAGACTTTGCAACGGGCCCTACATTCGCCAATGCCATGACCAAGCGCATGCTGGAGATGGAATGGGCGATGTCCGTGCATGAGGCCATTGAGGCGGAAGCGGTGGCACAGGCGCTGTGCATGAAGACAGAGGATTTCGCCCGCGCCTACCATGCTTTTGCGGCAAAACAGAAACCCGTATTTCAGGGCAATTGAGGCAGCATGGGCATCGAGGCATCCCTCCACTGGCCGTTCTTTCAGGACCATCACCGGGTCCATGCGGCCGCACTCGAAAATTGGGCCAAGGACATTCTGCCCGCGCTGCCGCACGATCTTGCAACCCATGAAGGCCTGGACACGGCCTGCCGCACCCGTGTTGCAGCCCTTGGACAGGCCGGCTTTTTGCGTGCCTGCGTGCCGGCGGCCCATGGTGGTTTGCATGAGGCGCTTGATGTCAGAACCTTGTGTCTGACGCGGGAAATTCTGGGCTGGCATGATGGCCTTGCTGATTTTGCCTTTGCCATGCAGGGCCTTGGCACCGGTTCGATCTCTCTCTTTGGAAGCGATATCCTGAAACGGCGCTACCTGCCTGATGTGGCAAGAGGCAAGACCATCGCCGCCTTCGCACTGTCCGAGAAAGACGCCGGTTCCGATGTCGCAGCCATGAGCACCACGGCAACCGCTGATGGTCCGGATTTTCGATTGACTGGCGAGAAGACCTGGATTTCCAATGGCGGCATTGCTGATCATTACGTGGTATTTGCCCGCACCGGAGAAGCGCCCGGTGCGCGGGGGCTATCGGCTTTCGTGGTGGATGCGGACATGCCCGGCCTCAATGTGACCGAACGCATCGACGTCATTGCGCCGCATCCATTGGCAACCTTGCGTTTTGATGATGTGCGTGTGCCTGCCACCAACCGGCTGGGCCAGGATGGTGAAGGCTTCAAGGTGGCCATGGCCACGCTTGATATCTTCCGTTCCACGGTGGGCGCCGCCGCCCTTGGCTTTGCCCGCCGCGCCCACCACGAGGCATTGAACCGCGCCACATCGCGCCAGCTTTTTGGTGCACCCATGGCGGATTTGCCCCTGGCGCAGGCTGCCCTCGCCGAGAACGAGGCCGATATCGATGCATCAGCCCTGCTGATTTACCGGGCCGCCTGGATGAAGGATCAGGGGGCTGCACGGATCACGCGAGAGGCGGCAATGGCCAAGATGGTGGCAACGGAATCCGCCCAGCGCGTGATCGACCGTTCGCTCCAGCTGTTTGGTGGCCTTGGCGTCACCAGAGGCGTCAAGGTCGAAGAGCTCTACCGGGAAATTCGCGCCCTGCGCATCTATGAAGGGGCAACTGACGTGCAGAAGATCGTGATCGCCCGCGAAGCGATCAAGGCGCACGGCAAGGGAACCGGGTAATGTTCCGATCCGCACATCAGGACACTTTCACGCGGGATAATCTGCCACCACCGGATCAGCAGCCGGATTTTCTGTTCACCCTGCAGCACCTTGATTATCCCGAACGGCTGAATGCGGCTGTTGCCTTCATCGATGAGCATATCGCTGCCGGCCATGGTGATGCGCCTTGCCTGATTTCAGCACATGAAACCTGGACTTATGCCCAGCTGCAAGAGCGGGTAAACCGCATCGCCAATGTGCTGACGCGTGATCTTGGTCTGGTTCCCGGCAACCGTGTCCTGTTGCGTTCCGCCAATACGCCCATGCTTGTGGCCTGCATCTTCGCGGTCATCAAGGCCGGTGGCGTGGCGGTTGCCACCATGCCTATGCTGCGGGCCAAGGAACTGATCTATCCTGTCGTCAAGGCCAAAATTGCTTTGGCCCTGTGCGATCACCGGTTGGCAGAGGAACTGGCAAAGGCGCAGGCTGGCGCGTCTGACCTCAAGCGTATCGTTGTGTGGGGCAAGGATGAAGCGGACAGTCTCGACCGGTTGATGGGGCAAGCGCACTACGACCGCTTCGCAGCAGTGGATACAGCTCAAGATGATATCTGCCTCATTGGCTTCACCTCGGGCACAACGGGTGAACCCAAAGGCACGATGCATTTCCACCGCGATCTTCTGGCGGTCTGCGATACCTACAGCCATCATGTGCTGAAGCCGACGGCACAGGACCGGTTCATCGGCTCGCCACCCCTGGCATTCACCTTCGGCCTCGGTGGGTTGGTTTTGTTTCCGCTGCGGGTTGGCGGATCAGCCGTGCTGCTGGAGGCAGCATCGCCTGACAGATTACTGGAGGCCATTACCCGGTTCAGACCAACCATCTGTTTCACGGCACCGACGGCCTATCGCGCCATGCTGCCACATCTGCCGCTGCATGATATCAGCAGCCTCCGGACCTGCGTCTCGGCCGGCGAGGCCCTGCCTGTCAGCACTTTCGATGCATGGCAAAATGCGACAGGTCTGCCGCTGATGGACGGTATCGGGGCGACCGAGATGCTGCACATCTTCATCGCCTCGCCCGAGGGAGCCGTTCGCCCCGGCAGTACGGGCATGCCCGTGCCGGGATTCGAAGCCATGGTTGTGGACGGGCAGGGCGAGCCCGTTGCCGATGGAACAGTTGGCCGGTTGGCCGTGCGTGGCCCCACAGGCTGCCGTTATCTCGCTGACGTGCGGCAGAGAACATATGTTGCCAGCGGCTGGAACCTGACTGGTGACAGCTATCTGCGCGATGCGGATGGCTATTTCTGGTATCAGGCGCGATCCGACGACATGATTGTTTCGTCCGGTTATAACATCGCTGGACCAGAGGTTGAGAGCTGCCTTCTGACCCATCCGGCCGTGGCCGAATGCGGCGTTGTTGGCCAGCCGGACGCCGAGCGTGGCATGATCGTCAAAGCCTATGTGGTGCTGAAACCTGGACATGCGGCATCCGATGCCTTGACCAGAACC
>JANMLW010000267.1:0-4046 GCA_031372765.1 Hyphomicrobiales bacterium | reverse complement strand
GCGAAGGCACCGGGGGATTTGCCAGCCCGCGTCGGCGCGTCGATCCAGCCTTCGTCAAAGAAGCGCCGGGCGATGCCGGACATCTCGGGCGAGAAACCGGCATAGGCCGTCAGCACCATGTCCTTGGCTTCAAGCCAGGGGATGGTGCGCTGGTCCACTTTTGGCAGGGGCGCATTGCGGTCCCAGTGGTTCAGCTGCTCCACGCCGAACCACTTGGCTTTCAGTTTGTAATAGCGGTGCGACAGACGCGGATAGGCATCCCGCACAGCCGATACCATGGCTTCCACCACCTCGGGCTCCACCCGGTTGGAGAGGTGGCGGCTCTCGGAAATGTCCTTGAACCCGCGCCAGCGATCAGAAATTTCCTTGTCCTTGGCCAGCACATTGGTGATCAGCGTGAACAGCCGGATATTGTCACCAAAGGTCTGGGCCAGCGCTTCGGCGCCTTTCTGGCGCTGCTTGGTATCCGTGTCCTGCAGCAGGTTCAGCGTGGGCTCAAGAGCCAGGTTTTCACCGTCGACCTCAAACTTGAGTGAGGATATCGTCTCGTCGAAAAGCCGGTTCCAGGCGCTGCGGCCCACAACCGATTTTTCGTGGAACAATTGCTCAAGTTTGTCGTCAAGCTGATAAGGCTTCTCCTTGCGGCAATCCTCTATCCAGGGCGCGTAGTGCGACAGCGGCGCCTTGGCCATGGCGGAGTTCAGCGCCTTGTCATCGATGCGGTTCAGTTCCAGCGTAAAGAAAATCAGATCAGACGAGGCCGTGGTGATCTTTTCCTGCGCGTCACCATAGAACTTGCCGCGCATCGCATCTGTCGTATCCCCGGCGTAGATCAGTCCTGCGTATGACATGATGCGCCCCATCAGGTCTTCCAGCGCCTCAAACTGCTGAATGGCGGCATGCAGCTTTTTCGGCGCGTCGGTGCCGGCCACTATCGCTTCCAGCTTGCCACGATACTGTTGGGCAAAACTGGCGGCGTCAGTTGCGGCACGTGCCAGATCCTTGGCATAGGCGGCTGAATCCATCGCCGGATAGAGATGCGTCAGATTCCACTCAGGCATCTTGCCCAGATCATTCACCGCAGTGGCCTGCTTGCCCATCATTCACTCCTGTATGTTCCAACTGACATACGCGCAGCTTGGCCCTGCTTCAATTAAGACCTTCACATTTTTGTTGTGACAGGCTTAGATATTGAAGATGTGCGGATTCGTCCGCACATATGTGGTTGGCATGTGGTGGGTTTGTTCCGACCGGAGTCGTCACCGGTCAGAATTTGTCCCCCGGATGCAGAATGCAGGAGGATGATCCGTTTTGACGATTCATGTGAGTCCCATATCCCCGGTTGAAGCCTGCCCGGCCCTTGTGCTCAATGCAGATTACCGCCCCCTCAGCTACTACCCGCTGTCGCTATGGAGCTGGCAGGATACGCTGAAGGCCGTATTTCTCGATCGGGTCAACATCGTATCCGAATATGACAGGGTGGTGCACAGCCCCACCTGCGAGTTCCGTTTGCCATCGGTCGTATCGCTGAAAACCTATGTGCAGCCCTCGCGTTTTCCAGCTTTCACGCGCTTCAACGTGTTCCTGCGCGACAAGTTCATCTGCCAGTATTGCGGCTCACGCGATGAATTGACCTTCGATCATATCACTCCCCGTTCACGCGGCGGTTTAACCTCTTGGGAGAATGTTGTGGCGGCCTGTTCATGCTGCAATCTGGCCAAGGGGGACAAGATGCCTGCCGTCGCCCGCATGTATCCGCGGCAGAAACCCTATCAGCCGTCGATCAATGACCTGCACCGTAATGGCCGGTTGTTTCCACCCAACTACCTGCACGAAAGCTGGATGGACTATCTCTATTGGGATACCGAACTGGAGCCGTGAGATTTCGGGCAAGTGGCTTAGGGCAAGTGGCGTCAGGATTGTCAGCCGAAGCCTTTTGGTGCGGGGCTGATCAACTGCGCTGCCCGGTTTGTCACCTGCAAGACCGCTAATGATCGTTCGTTTGTGCCATCGGCGCGGAAACGGAACACACCATCCTGCCCGGCAAAACCGGACGGATTGGTCAATGTCTGCTGTGAAAAGCGGTTGGACCCCTGCGTACGCACCAGGGCTGCCGCCAAGGCCACTGCATCGTAACCGAAGGTGGCCGTGCGGGTAGGGTTGGATTTGTATTTGGCGCGGTAGCGTTCGGCGAATGAGTTGAATCCGCCAGCATCGGGTGCCGAGAACCAGCCGCCCTGCATGGCGGGCTTCTGCAATACGCTCAGATCGTTCCACACACCTGTACCAAGCAACTGGATGCCCTTGATGCCCGATGTTGCGATACCATCGGCCGTGCGGGCGAGATCAGCCGTCAGGTCAGTCACCAGCAGGGCATCACTGCCGCTGAGCTGGGCTGAGAGGGCGCGTGCGGCTTCCGCTGCCCGGCCCGGTGCATAGCGCTGCATGGGTCCTGCGGTCAGTACGAGGGCGGCGATCTGCTGCTGGTATTCGGCAGCAATCACGTTGCCAAATCCACCTTCCGGCAATAGTGCGGCGATGGTCTTTTTGCCCCGGCTGGCGGCAAAACTCATGATGCGTGAAACATCCGATTGTGGTGTGAAGCTGAGGAGATAAACGCCGGGTTGCGCCACGCTGGTGTCGCTCGAAAAGGCGATCATCGGCCGTCCCGCAGTTTTGGCCAGTGGGCTGGCGGACAGCACGGATGAAGCAGCGAACGGACCCAGAATAAGTTCCGCCCCTTCACCAAGAGCCAGTTGCACCATCTCGCGTGAAGTGTTGGCATCACCACGATCATCCTTCACAAGCAAGGTGATATCCGGCTTGTCAAACTCGCTCATCGCCAATTCTGCCGCATTGCGGATGGCCCCTGCCGCTGCACCAACCGGGCCCGGTGCCGAAAGCGGCAGAACCAGTGCGACGCGTACGGGACCTGATCCGATGTTGGGACCTGCTGTAACGGGTTGCCCCGGTTGCGCATCCGGTTGACCGGCTGATGGCAGCGGATCAAGACCCGATCCGCCACCGCATGCCGCCAGCATCAGCGCCAAACCGGAGGTACCGGTGCCAGCAAGAAGACGACGGCGCGTGATGTCTAACAGGAAATGGGTGCCTGAAGTGTCGCTCATGGAGGAATTGATCCGCATATTTGTGATTACAGGTACGATGATAGCGCTGATATGGTTAAATCAGATTAACGTATTTGCGTTAAAACAAGAAACCAAAGATTTTTCGACTGTTAACAGTGGAGCCTCCAGCGCAGCCGGGCTAACATTGCCCATGGTTGACACGTCATATCCCACTGAAGCTGAACGAATTTGGACTTTTGAAGGCCAAAGGCTTGTTGCCAGACGATTGGAACCGGGGCTGCATATTGTGGCAACGCCTATTGGCAATCTGGCGGACATCACCCTGCGGGCGCTCGCCACATTAGCGGCGGCGGATACCATTCTGGCGGAAGATACACGCATGACCCGCCGTCTGCTGGATCATTACGGCATTTCCACGCCCACCCGCCGGTTTGATGCCCACGCCAGCGAGGCGCAGCGGCAGGCGGTCATCAATGCAGTTCAGGCGGGTGCACGTTACGCGCTGGTCAGCGATGCGGGCACGCCGCTGTTGTCCGATCCCGGATCGTCGCTGGTTATGGAGGCGGTAGGTGCCGGTGTTGCGGTGTTCCCCATCCCTGGCCCGTCAGCGCTGTTGGCGGGATTGGTAGTGGCAGGCCTTCCAGCGGACCGGTTTTTCTTTGAAGGGTTCCTGCCCTCCAAGACTGGCGATCGCCGCCGCCGTTTGCGCGTGCTGGCCGATGTGCCGGGTGCATTGGTGTTCTACGAGGCTCCCCACCGTGTGCAGGAAACATTGGCTGATCTGCTCGACATTCTGGGAGACCGCCCTGCTGCCGCGGCGCGGGAACTCACCAAGCTCTATGAAACTGTGGTGCGCGGCACGCTCAGCACCTTGATCGCGCAATATGCCACCGAGGCACCACGCGGCGAGTTCGTGCTGGTGGTAGGGACTGCTATCGCGGCTGCGGCTTTGACGGA
>JANMLW010000232.1:0-10337 GCA_031372765.1 Hyphomicrobiales bacterium | reverse complement strand
TTCAGGCGCTGAAGCTCTGCCCCGACGCCGTGGTCGTCAAACCCCGCATGTCCCATTATGTGGCCGTCTCAAAACAGATCCGCGCGTTGATGGAGGAACTCACCCCGCAGATCGAACCCCTTGTCGCTTGACGAAGCGTTCCTTGATCTGACCGGCACCGCCCGCCTCCACCACGCCCCCCCTGCCGTCCTGCTGGCGCGGCTTTTGAAGCGCATGGAAAATGAGCTCGGCGTGACCGGTTCGGTAGGCCTGTCGCACAACAAATTTCTCGCCAAGATCGCCTCTGATCTCGACAAGCCAAAGGGATTTTCCATCATTGGCAAGGGCGAAACACTCGACTTTCTGGCCGCAAAGCCGGTTGGTTTTATCTGGGGTGTCGGCAAATCCATGCGGGAGCGCCTGGAGAAGGATGGCATTCGCCTGATCGGCGACCTGCGCACACATGAGGAATCCGATCTGTTCAGGCGCTACGGATCAGAGGGTGGTCGCCTGTTCAGGCTGGCGCGGGGCATCGATAACCGCGCGGTTACACCTGAGCGGGAAACGAAGAGCGTCTCCGCCGAAACCACCTTCAACGAGGACATCCGTGAGTTCGATGCACTCGTGCCGATTTTATGGACACTGGCCGAGAAAGTGCATCAGCGGCTGCAAAAGCAGGAGCTCGCTGGTGTGACCATAACGCTCAAGCTGAAGACAGCGGATTTCAGATTGATCACACGTTCACGCACCGGCCCCGCAACCCAGTTGGCAAAGCGCATCTTTGATGCAGCAAAGGAATTGCTCGCCTTCGAAGCGCGCGGCAAAACCGCTTTTCGTCTCATTGGTGTGGGTGTATCGGGCCTCATGCCAGCCAGTGAGGGCGATCGGGGTGATCTCCTCGACCATGACCTGAAGCGCGATGTGGCGACTGAAGTCGCACTTGATGCCATCCGCGCTAAATTCGGCAACAAGGCCGTCATCCGCGGCACGGCGATTGGCCGAAAGTGAGCGTCGGCTATCGTGTGCCCAAATGCTGCTTGCCTGTTTTTCCCGATAGATTGACCTGCCTCTGGCGTTCCCTTGCCGAAGCCTTGCGCACCTCGGAAAGGCCCGCATGACAGGCGGGGCAACTCACGCCTTCCTCATATTCGGGCAGAAGCATGTCGGCAGGTTTGACAGGCCTGTCACAACTGAAGCATTGGCGCACATTGGCCACGTTGAGGCCGTGTCCCAGCGCCACACGCTCGTCAAAAACAAAGCAACTGCCTTCCCACAGGCTATCGTGCAGCTTGATTCGCTCGAGATAGGCCAGAATGCCTCCCTTGAGGTGATAGACCTCCTCAAAACCTTCCCGCAGCATGTGGCTGGACGCCTTCTCGCAGCGGATGCCTCCCGTACAGAACAGGGCCACCTTGCGGTGCTGCTCGGGGTTTAGCGTGCGCTTCACAAAGGCTGGGAACTCTCCAAAAGATACTGTTTCAGGATCGATGGCACCGCGAAATGTTCCAAAATCAACCTCAAAGCCATTGCGGACATCGATCAGCACAATCTCGGGATCATTGATCAAGGCGTTCCAGTCCTCTGGCTCAACAGTGGTGCCAACCTGTTTGAGCGGATCGATGCTGGTATCACCAATTGTCACGATTTCTGTCTTCAACCGCACCTTGATGCGGCGGAACGGCTGGGTGGCCGCATGCGAGAGCTTGATAGGCAAAGGCGATGTTCCAGCGATTTCAGCGATGCCGCTCAACGTCGCTTTCAGGGCATCCGCTTTGCCAGCCAATGTGCCATTCAGGCCCTCAGCGGCGATCAGCAGCAGGCCCTTGATGTCATTCGCCTTGCAGAGCGCAATAATGGGTTCACGCAACGCGACGTGATCAGCCAGCGCATGAAACATATAGAACGCGGCAATATCGATCTGGTTCTGTGTGGTCATGATCCGGAGTGGCGCTATTCCTGATAAACACCTTCTGGCATATTCAGGCGTTACAGATCAAAGAAAACGGTTTCCTGATCACCCTGCATATGGATGTCAAAACGGTAGACGCCATCTGCCACGCGCCTGGCCAGCAGCGTATGACGTCGGTCCTCGGGCACACAAGACAGCACTTCATCCGTGACATTGGCCGATGACTCATCGTCGAAGTAGATGCGGGAGAAGGAATGCAGCAGCAATCCGCGCATCATGACCGTGACATTGATGTGGGGGGCCTGCCTTTGCCCCGTGACACCCGGTTTCACGGTGTCAAACCAGAACTTGCTTTCCGCATGTGTGCCGGTGCCGCAACGACCAAAGCCGCGAAACAAGCTGTTTGCGCCATGATCACGTGCATAGTGGCCATTGGAATCGGCTTGCCAGAGTTCGATCATCGCATCATTGACGGCATCTCCCCTGCCATCAAATACGCGGCCCTCAATACGGATGTGAATTCCCGGCGTTGAGGCTTCGGCCATCGTCGATCCTGCAATCGAGCTGAAAGCATAGCCATACTGTTGCGGCGTCAGGCCATAGGCGAAATAGGGCCCGACGGTCTGCGAAGGGGTTTGGCCCAAAAGGGCTGGTTTTCCAGCACTCATCGGTGCGTCTCCCAGAGGGTCTCGTTGGCCCCGCGCAGCACGATGTCGAAGACAAAGCCAAGCGCATAACCCTCCTGCGTCTCATCAATCGAGAAGGTTGCGACCATGCGGTTACGGGATTTTTCCGGCACACCCAGAAAGATCGGGTCCAGCAACAGCAGCGGATCACCGGGAAAATACATCTGGGTAACCAACCGCGTGGCGAAATGGTGACCAAACAGCGAAAAATGGATGTGATTGGGTCGCCATGCATTGACGTGGTTGCCCCATGGATAGGCACCCGGCTTGATGGTCAGGAAACGATAACGCCCCTCGCCATCGGTAATGCAGCGACCGCCGCCAAAGAAGTTCGGATCAAGGGGAGCCGCGTGCTGATCCACCTTGTGTATATAGCGCCCGGCGGAATTCGCCTGCCAGATTTCGACCAGCGTACCCGGCAGGGGCCGCCCGTTCTCGTCAAGCACGCGGCCCGTGACAATGATGCGTTCACCCAGAGGATCATTGTCCTTGCGACCATTCAGGGTCAGGTTGCTGTCAAGCTCTCCCAGTAAATCATGCCCAAAAACGGGGCCCGCAAGGGCGGACAGCGCCGGCTTTGCAGGAATCAGGGAGCGCGTCGGCCCTCGCAAGGCAGTCGAGCGATATGCGCTATCGATATAAGCAGGCTGTGATGACCAATCACGCGGATTGAGAGGTGAACCAGTCATTGTTCGATTCCATCAGTTGAGAGGCAAACCGACATAGTTTTCAGCCAAAGACATACGCGCTGCACGCGAACTTTCAAGATAGTGAAACTCCGCGTCCTGCATGCGCTGTTCAAAAGGCGTGTGATGATCAAACCGGTGAAGCAACGTGGTCATCTGCCATGAAAACCGCTCTGTTTTCCATATGCGGTCGAGCGCCCGTGCCGAATAATGGGCAATGCCTGCCTCGGATCTTTCGGCATAAAACTCCCTGAAGGCTTCCGACAGATAGAAGGCATCGCCGGCAGCTAGGTTCAGGCCCTTTGCACCAGTTGGGGGCACGATATGCGCTGCATCGCCTGCAAGAAACAGGCGTCCAAACCGCAATGGCTCAGCCACAAAACTGCGCAGTGGCACCACGGACTTCTCAAGCGAAGGGCCGGTGATAACCTTTGCCGCAGCCTCGGGATCAAGCCTACGGCGCAATTCATCCCAGAAACGATCATCCGACCAGTCGCTTGGCTTCTCATCCGCCTGGCACTGGATGTAGTACCGGCTGCGTGTGCTTGAGCGCATGGAACATAGTGCAAAACCGCGCTCATGTCCGGCATAGATCAGTTCATGTGAACAAGGTGGAACATCGGCCAGCAGACCCAGCCAGCCGAACGGATAAACCCGCTCAAACAGCTTGATCGCGTCCTGAGGAATGCTGGCGCGGCTTATGCCACGATAGCCATCACACCCCGCTATGAAATCGCAGTCAATCCTGTGCGCAATACCATCTTTTTTATAGGTAATTGAAGGCGTTGAGCGGTCAAAATCATGCAAAGAAACATCGTCAGCATCATAGACAGTCAGATCGCCTGAAATCAGTCTTGCGTCCATCAGATCGCGGGTGACTTCTGTCTGGCCATAAACAGTCACGTGCTTGCCAGCGGTCAAATCCTTGAGATCGATGCGCAATCTGCGGTTGGCAAAACCAAGGGCAAAGCCGTCGTGGGTCAACCCTTCAGCATCCAATCTTTCAGCAACACCCACACTGCGCATGAGATCAACCGTACCCTGCTCCAGCACACCCGCACGGATGCGTCCCAGCACATAGTCACGGGATTTTCGTTCAAGAATGACATTGGCAATACCGGCGCGGGACAGCATCGCCCCCAGCAGTAATCCGGCAGGACCGGAACCAACAATCGCGATTTGCGTACGCATGTTTATTTCTTCGTATTTTGAACGTGCGTAACTGGCTTGACAGCAGAGTTCAAGGCCCTCAACCGTCTAAACCGGGGAGACAGATCGCTACTCGGCAGCCAGACGACAGGCGCAAACGGGAGTTACCCCAACATCTTCACGCATCAGCGCATTGCCAATCAGCAGTGTTGCCGGACCACTTTGCTGAGTGAACTGCGTGATATGCGCAATTGTGGCCACGGTGCCGGAGACGATGGTTTCATCGGCTCGTGTAGCATTGATCACCAGCGTAACTGGAGTTTCAGGCGCAAGTCCATTGGAACAGGCCTCTGATATGAATTGGGCGAGATTTTTGCGGCCCATATAGACGCAAGTGGTTGCGTCAGGATCCGCAATGCTTGCCCAGTGGATCGTTTTGGGCAATTGGCCACGCGCGTCATGGGCCGTCACAAATTGCAAGCGCCGCGCCACCCCCCGCTTGGTGAGGGACAGCCCCAGTGAAGCCGCCGCGCCAAGGGCGGCAGAAATACCGTTGATGATAGTGACAGGCACCCCGGCAGCAGCGGCGGACTGCATCTCCTCGTCCGCACGGCCAAAGACCAGCGGATCGCCCCCTTTCAGGCGCACCACACGGTTGCCCTCGGTGGCCAAAAGCACAGCCAGTGCCGTGATATCCTGCTGGAGACAGGACACTTTGCCACCACGCTTACCCACATGGATCTTGCGGGCCTCACGTCTCGCAAAAGCAAGAACCCCCTCACCCACCAGATCGTCATAGAGAATGACATCGGCTTCGCGCAGGTAGCGCACGGCTTTGAGTGTCAGCAATTCCGGATCGCCGGGTCCTGCGCCCACAAGCGCGAGATGTCCCTTGCCCCCGGTCGAATTGCCATGCTGAAGATCGGCTATCATTGCCTCGCGCTCCACAGGGCACGGCACCTCAGAGGGTCGCGCCATGGCTTCCTTGGCAAAGCGCCGCCAGAAGGCCTTGCAATCTGCACCGTCCAATCCGACGGTCATGACACGCCCTCGCCAGTTCTTGGCGACCTGTGCCCAGCGGGCGAGGCCAGCGGGAAGCAATGTCTCAATCATAGAGCGCACAGCTTGCCCGAGTGGTGGCGCGCCGCCATCGGTCGAAATGCCGATGATCAGCGGCGAACGGTTGACGATGGAACCAAACTGGAAATCGCAGAAGGCTGGCTTGTCCACCACATTGACCGGAATGCCTTTGCGCCGTGCGGTCGCTGCAAAATGCGCAGCTTCCGTGTCATCCTCCAAGGCACCGATTGCTATGGCCACGCCATCAAAATCCGTTTCCTGCAGCGCACGCTCGATAAGAAGCACACGGTCTGGCCAGTCGGCGACCAGCTTTACCGTCTCGCCGTCAGGGTGATCCCAGACAACGGTTACAGTGGCTCCTGCTGCTGCCAGCAGTTCGGCCTTCCAGGCGGTGCCCGCCGAACCGCCCGCCAGCAAAGCCGTTTTTCCCTTGAGCTTAAAAAAAACAGGCAGCGTCGCCAGATCACCCATGCGAGCCGTCGTCTCACGGGGCGACTGTCTGGATGGGAATGCGGAGATAACGCTCATCAGTAGACATCCGCCTGATAGCGCCCGGATTTCTTGAGACCGGCAATAAAGGCAACGGCCTCATCCACGGACATACTGCCATACTCGGCAGCGATATCGACAAGCACCCGCTCCACATCCTTGGCCATACGTTTGGCATCACCGCAGATGTAGAAATGCGCACCCTGCTGGAGCCAGTCCCAGAGTTCAGCGCCATTCTCGCGCATCCGGTCCTGTACATAAATTTTGTCCTTGCCATCGCGCGACCAGGCCAGTGTCAAGCGTTCGAGCTGGCCCTTGTCCTTCATGGCGTTCAATTCATCAGCGTAGAAGAAATCCTCCGCCATGCGCTGATGACCGAAGAAAAGCCAGTTGCGGCCCGGCGCCGCCGTTGCTGCACGGTCCTGCAAAAAGGCGCGGAATGGCGCAATACCCGTACCTGGGCCCACCATGATGACAGGCTTTGCTGCATCCGCCGGCAGGCCGAACCCGTGGGCGGCCTGCACATAGACGGGCAATGTCTGGCCGGGCGATATCCGCTCGCCGAGAAAGGTTGAGGCAACACCAAAACGCTGACGTTTGCCAAGGGCATAGCGCACACTGTCAACGGTCAGGGTCAGTTTGTCTTTCTCGTGGTGCGGAGAGGAAGATATGGAATAGAGCCGGGGCTGCAACTCATCCAGCGCTTCAACAAAGGCTTCGGGGCTTACTTTGAGACCCGCGAATTTGTGCAAGGTGCCGAGCACATCCAGCAGGATCAGATCACCGTCCGGGTCCTCCCCGCGTGCCAGTGCCTGTGCCTTGGCGCGGGTTAATCCGCCTGTGACAAAAGAGATGAGTTGAAAGAGAGTGTCAGGTGCAGCCCCTAGCGCCCGCTCATGGATCAGCACATGCCGCAACGTCCTGCCATCCAGATCATGTTCGGGCCGCGCACCAATCAGTGCGATTACCGCATCAGCCAACCGCTCGTCATTGGCAGCAAAAACACCAAAGGAGTCCCCTGCCTTGTAGGTTATGCCAGCGGCAGCAAGATCAAATTCAACGTGATACGTCTCCTTCTCGGAGCCGGCACCATTCAGTTTGCGGCGGGATAGAAACACGGCTTCCACAGGATTGTCACGCGCATAGCCCATGGGGCCCGCAGAAGCCGATAGTATATTGTCTTGAACAGCGGGTGCCGCGCCTCCTGAGCCAAGTTCTTCCGCAAGCTGCTTGAGCATGCGCAGGGTTTCCTTGCCGCCCGGCGCACACAGATTCAGCTTTGGTTCCTTGCCAGCGGCAATGGCTGCTGAATAGGTCTCGCAAAGATACCCGCACTGCCCGCAGTTCTGTTGTGCCATGGCGGCAAACATCCGCCGCTTCACAGGCTTGCCATCCGCCAGCTTCATGCGGTCTGTGATGAGCATGGCGGGATCATGCCAGGGTGCTTCCTCATCTTCGCCAGTTACAGTACCGATGAGATTGGCCGCTTCCCCGTGCGAAAGAGCAGTGACAACGGTTGTATCGAGGTTGAGATATCCGGCGAAAAATCCGCTGAGCCAAAGCCGTTGCTCACCTGAGAACGGCGCATTCTCGGGCAGGAGATCGAAGCTCTTTATGGGTGCCATCGGAACGCTCATGCAGCGTCCTCGGCCAACGTGATCAGAGCCCCGTTATCCAGACGATTGGCAAAAGCCTGGAAGCTCTCGGCACTGTCGGCGCGATTGCCCTGCCAGGCACGCAGCAATTGCTCGACACGCAGCGGGGCATCCTCGGCTTTGACGGCCTTCCAGAGTTCACGGCCAATTTTCGCCGCATCACCAAAACCACCGCCAACAACGATATCGTAACCCTCGACCGTGTCCCCCTCATCATTAGTCGGGACCTTCGCGCCGATAAGGCCAATATCACCAATGTAATGCTGGGCGCAGGAATGGTGGCATCCGGTCAGATGCACATTCACTGGCTGATACAGTGTCATGCGGGAATCGACATGTTCAGCAATCTTCAGGGCATCTTCCTTGGTGAAGGCCGCCGCAAACTTGCAGCCCGTGGCACCGGTGCAGGCAACGAGTCCCCCCTGCATTGACGTTGCCTTGGTCGAGAGCCCGAGATTTTCAATACCGGCAATCACAAGATTCAGTTTGTCCGAAGGCACTCCGGAGATCAAAAGGTTCTGCCAGACAGTCAGGCGGATATCACCATCGCCATAGGCATGGGCCAACGCCGCTATGCCACGCATCTGCACTGTGCCCAGCTTGCCGACCGGCAATGTCACTCCGACCCAGTTCAGACCATGCTGCTTTTGCGGGCGGACGCCGATATGCGCCAGACGGTCAAACGCGGCACGTGGTGCAATGGCCGTTTCAGGAATGCGTGCCAATGTGCGCCCCAGAACCGACTCTGTTTCAGTGATGAATCTGTCAAAACCCCATTTATCCAACACATATTTCAATCGCGCCTTTGTGCGGCTTGTCCTGTCCCCATGGGCGCTGAACACCTGGATCATCGCATCGGCAACGGGCGTGCAATCCTCCGCCTTGCAAAAAACGCCCGAGGCGCGGGCAAGATCACGGTGCCCGGAAATTCCGCCAAGCACGATGCGCCACCAGATACCCGGTGGCAGGGCGCCGCCCTCACCCACCATGACGGCCTGAAAGCCGATATCATTGCTTTCCTCCAGTGTCGGAATGATGCCACCACCATCGAACGCCACATTGAACTTGCGGGGCAATCCGTAGAGCGTGCGCGTATTGAGGATATGGTGGTGCCATTCCCGCGCCAAGGGGCGTGTATCGGCAATCTCCTGAGGGTCGATCCCGGCCGTGGCAGAACCCGTGACATTGCGGATGTTGTCCGCCCCCGAACCTTTGGAGCAAAGGCCCAGATCAAGAATACCCTCGATAACTGAAATGGCACTCTCGGCCTTGATCTCGCGTGCCTGTAAATTGGCCCGTGTGGTGACATGGGTATAGCCGCCTGCGTGCTTGTCGGCCAGATCGGCAAAGCCTGCAAATTGCCAATGCGTCAGAATACCGTTGGGAATGCGCAACCGGCACATATAGCTGTTTTGCGCAGGCGCCACATAAAACAGGCCAAAATAGCGCCAGCGAAAATTATCCTCAGGCTTTGGATACTCGCCTTTGGCCGCCTGATCCTTGAAGCGCTGATAGGCATCGAAAGGATGTTCTGCACGCTTCCATTTTTCCTGATCAACAAGTTTTCCGCCACGGGCAACTGTCGCGTCCTGTGCCGCCAAATGCACGGCATCAGGCCCCGTTGGCTGAGCCACGGGCTTGGCTGCACCACCCGCCAGTTTGCCAGCCTGAATGCCGGACACAAAGCCTTCCAGATAGCGTTTCTGATCGGATGAAAAATCACTGCTCATTTCAGGAAACCGGCAATCTTCTCAAGCTGCTATCGACGGTGCTTTATGCCGGGCATAAAGGAACTCCAGCACACCGGCGCGGCATTGCGTGTATGTCGCGTCATTGACCAGATCGAGCCGCTTGCGGGGCCGCGCGAGCTTTACCTGCATGACTTCGCCAATGGTGGCTGCCGGACCATTGGTCATCATCACGATGCGATCTGACAGCAAAACCGCTTCATCGACATCGTGCGTGATCATGATCATGGTGTTCTTCAGGCGGGAATGAATATCCATCACCGAGTCCTGAAGATGCGCACGGGTGAGCGCATCCAGAGCACCGAAAGGCTCATCCAGCAGTAATATCTTGGGCTCCATCGCCAGTCCACGCGCAATGCCGACCCGCTGCTTCATACCGCCGGAAATCTCGGAGGGACGCTTGTCGAGTGCATGCGTCATGTGGACGAGCGCCAGATTGTGACGGATCCACTCATCCCGCTCTCGCTTTGTCTTGCTGGAGCCAAACACCTTGTTCACGGCCAGCGAAACGTTTTCGTACACGGTCAGCCATGGCAGCAATGAGTGGTTCTGGAACACGACAGCACGATCAGGCCCAGGACTGTTCACTTCCTGGTTTTCAAGCAGTACAGCACCGTTCGTCACGGGTGTAAGGCCAGCAATGATGTTCAGCAAAGTTGACTTACCGCAGCCGGAATGGCCAATGATCGAGACATACTCGCCATTGTCGATGGTGAGATTGATATCCCTCAACACTTCCGTAACGGAAGTGCCACGCTGAAAGCTCTTGTCAATGTGATCGAGCTTGAGATGTGCCTTGGCCATGGTGCGTTCCCTTCCAGTCACGATGCTGCAGTGCCGCGTGTCACCACATTGCCAAGAGCGGCAACGAGTCGATCAAGAATGAAACCGACAAAACCGATGTAAAGCAGGGCCACGACAATGTCGGACAGTTTTGACGAGTTCCAGGCATCCCA